>NZ_JBBCVW010000022.1:0-48178 GCF_037146215.1 Microbacterium sp. MMO-56 | reverse complement strand
TCCGGACTGGTAAACGTTGCTCTAGACAATCAACATTTTCCCAGACCAGAAGGACATTTCACTTCACGGCACGCCCACGAACCGCACCCGACATGGTGGATCGGGGCTGAGATCGCCCATGGCGTTCGGCGAGGCAGTGCGCGCGATCGTGCCCGTCACCGGCGGGCTTCTCGCAGCACGCGCGCTCGTCCTGCACCTGCTGTGGGCTCGCCGGCTGAGCACCGACCTGACTCGACTTCTGAGCGCCACGAGCATCGTGACGCGGGCCTGAGATACCACCACCTCAACACTTGAAGGAGATAGCGATGAGCAGCACGTGGACCCTGAAACCAGGCGTGGATATCGTCTACGACGGCGACGCCTGCACTGTTGCGGAGATCTGCGATGGCGCGGTCGTCGTCCGCACTCGAACTGGGCAGGTTCGGCGCCTGCGGATGATCGACCTCCTGCGCCCCCGCGCTGAGGGAGGTACGACACGCATCCCCGGAAACAGTCGCGATGAGGACGCGGCTCCACTGGGTGTCGTCTGGGCCGATGCCAGCGACGCGGCCCGCGCGGTGTCCGCCGAGCGCGCTGATCATGTGCGAGAGGTCCTCACCGGCTACCGGTCGGGGGCGGCCGAGATCGCACGTGAGGGCGAACCGAAGCTCGCCTACCATCCGGAGCGTCGCATCGAGGAGCGGATCGCGGCGAAGGCGCTCGAGCTCGGTAAGGGTCGCCGGACCGTCGCGAGGTGGGTGGCGCGGTATAAGGATGCCGGCGAGATCGGACTGATCGATCACCGCAAGGCGCAGCCGGGCAATCTGCTCGTCAACTTCGACGACCGCTGGGTCACGGCGGCACGTGAGGTCATCGATGAGCAGACGCCGGAGTCGAAGGTCGCGAAAAGCATCATCATCGCGAGAGTCAACGCCCGAGCCGACCGCACCCACGGGCCAGGTATCGTCGCCGCCCCTTCTCGAAGCGCCGCATACAAGATCCTCGACGAGCTCTCCCGTGGCCGCGCGACCTTCTCCGGGAGCACCAAGCGCAAGCGCTCCAACGCGAACCGGCCGCCCGCTCCGTACGGACGCCTGCACGCCACCGCGCCCGGCCAATACGTTCTCCTCGATACGACGCCGCTCAACGTCTTCGCCGTGGCCCCGGTGACGGGCAAGTGGGTCGCCGCAGACCTCACGGTCGCGATCGACCTCTACTCCCGCTGCATTCTCGGCATGCGGCTGACGCCCGGCTCAACGAAATCCATCGACGTATCCGGCGTGCTCATGGAAGCGTGCCAACCCTTCGACACTCCCGCGGAGTGGGGCACGAGCGCACGATGGCCCTTCCACGGTGTCGCCGGTTCCGTGCTCGTCGACCCGACGCGCATCCGCGTCCCGCGGTTCGTCCGTGCGGGGATCCTGCCCGACACGATCATCGTCGACCACGGCGCACCGTACCTCTCGGAGCACGTGACCAGCGCGTGCGCACGCCTGGGCATATCCATCCAGCCGGCCCGCGTCTACCAGCCCACCGACAAGAGCCCTGTCGAGAGGTTCTTCCGCACCCTCGACACGTTCCTCCAGGAACTCCCTGGCTACAAGGGCGCGGACGTCGGCGGCCGCGGCGACGACGTCGAAGCCGACGCGGTCTACACGGTCCCGCAGCTGGAGCAGATCATCCGCGAATGGGTCGCGACGGTCTACCACCTCCGACCCCACGACTCCCTCGAGGATCCCCGCCTCCCCGGCGTCAAGCTCAGCCCCGCCGAGAGATACGACCAGGGGCTCGCCGTTGCCGGGCAACTGCGGATGCCGATCGACCGGAGCGTTCTCCTCGAGCTGCTGCCGGTGGTGAAACGGCAGTTCAATCACTACGGCGTCGAGATCCACAAGCTGCGCTACACCGGAGACTCGGTCGCGAAGTACCGCAACCGCGCCCGGTCGATCCACCGAGACAAGGGCACGGAGTGGCCGTTCGTGGTCAACCCCGACGACTTGACGCAGATCTACTTCCACGACCCCGAGGACGGCACCTGGCACACCCTCGAGTGGGAGCACAAGGGAGCCTTCGACACACCGTTCAGCCTCGACGCGCTGGAGTACGCGAAGAAGATCGCGATCCGCCAGGGTCGCCCCTCTCAGGTCGACGACGTCGCCGCGCAGCTGCTCGAGGACTGGGGCGCGGGACGCGCGCTCACCCCATCGGAGAGGCGGATGAGTTCCCGCATGGCCGCGCAGCTCAACGAGAAGGATCCCGCGGCTGACGGGGTGTGGTCGCTGCGCACCGTGCAGCGGATGCTCGAGGCCGAACTGAACCCCACCACAGATCTCGGACGGGAGCTCACCGGCGAGGTCCGCGACCCACGCAAGCGCGTCGACATTCCCGAAACGGGCGATGACGACGACGAGGACGACATCGACGAGCCCACGATCCGATCCGACTACCACTTCGAGCCGATGGAGATGATCCAATGACCGCCACAGTCCCGGGCGAGCACGACGCGCCTCGCCGGCAGCGGAGCCTGTCGACCTACGAGGGATGGAAGGACTTCGCCGAACGTCCCCCGCGCGATAAGCCCGCGTTGCTAACGACCGAGCAGCTCGGATCGCTCGGCCCGGACGAGTTCGCGCGGTACAACGCGGACCGGCGGGCGTGGCACGCGAACATCCTGCTGCGCACCCGGCAGGTGCACGGGGTGCACCTGCAACTGGGCGACATCCTGGACAGCAACCTGCAGGACTCCGACCGGGTCAAATCCGCCGCCGCCCTCGACGCCCCACCGGCCCTCGGGAAGTCGACGGTGGTCAACACGTTCGGGCGCGACTTCCACCGTCAGCGGATCGCGGAAGTGGGCGAGTACCTCGACGAGGATCGCGACATCCTCCACCTCCCGGTCTGCCACATCACCGTCCCAGGGCGCCTCACGATCAAGGGCCTGCACATGATGATCCTCGGGTTCTACGCCCACCCCGCGACCGCGGGCATCCTGCACCGTTCGATGGCCGGCCGAGATCTGGCGCGGGCGGCCGCGGACTGCATCGAACGGCACGACACCCGCCTCGTGATCATCGACGATCTGCACTTCATCCAGATGCGCACCCGCGACGGTGTCGAGGTCGCGAACCAGCTGAAGTGGCTGTCCAACGAGTACAGCGCCACCTTCCTGTTCGCCGGCGTCGCGCTCCGCGAACGCGGCCTCGTCGGCGAGGGAGCGACCGGGAAGGAAGCGGCGATGGCGCAGACGTTCCGCCGCTGGACCGTGCTCAGCCTCGACCCGTACAGCCTGCGCACCAAGCAGACCCGCCAGGAGTGGGACAGCCTGCTCTGGCACATCGAACAGGCCCTCGTGCTCGCGGACGCGCACGAAGGGATGCTCGTCGACATGTCGCGGTACCTGTTTGCCCGCACCACCGGCAACATCGGCTCGCTCATGGACCTCATCCGCCGCGGCGCGTCCCGCGCCATCCGCACCGGCGCCGAGCGGATCGACCGGAAGCTCCTCGACGACATCCGCATCGACGAGGGAGCAGAAACGGAGCGCACCGAGCTGCAGGCCAAGCACGACCAAGAGGATCGGGCACGCCGTGAGCGGCGCCGACGCCGACTGAAGAGCGACGGCGCCGAAGAGACCGGCGAGGAGGCCGCCTGATGAGCGAGACGGCCGGTGCCGTGCGCGTCCTTCCGTTCCGGGTCCGCCCCTTGCCGGATGAGCCGTTCGACTCCTGGCTGGAGGCCTCGGCGGCCGCGAACCGCGCGACTGTCGCGGAGATGGCGTGCGCGCTCGGCCTGGTGGAGCAGGAGGGCGGCAGGGCGGTGTCAGCGACATCGTGGATGGCCGCGCAGTGGGCGACCGAGCTCACCGATGAGCAGGCGTCCCGGCTGGAGCGGTCGACGGGGATCCCGGCGGCGCAGTTCCAGGAGATGACGCGGATGCGGTTCGCGCGCCACGCGATCCGCTACACCCGGCAGGGACGGATCAGCTTCCGCTGCCCCGTCGGCGGGATGGCGGGACGGTACTGCCCCGAATGCCTGGCGGACTCCGGAGGCAGGTGGCGGATGTCGTGGCAGTTCCCATTCACCTTCGCGTGCGTCAGACACCGCCGCATCCTCGCCGACAACTGCCCGGTGTGCCACAAGCCACCGCGTCACACCGGGCACCCGCTCGCCGGGATCCCACATCCCGGGCACTGCCACAATCCCGTCGCCGGTGCCGGGACGGGCCCGATCGCGAGCCGCTGCCGCGGCGACCTCACCGCGCATCCCGAACGCATCGCCGCACCCGACCCGGCGCTCCACGCACAGCGCCGAATGATGCAGATCCTCTCCACCGGCGAGGGCCGGTTCGGGATCTATGCGGACGCCCCGCAACCCGCGATCACCGTCCTCGAAGACATCCGTCTCCTCACCCGCGCCGCAGGAGTTACGCTCTGCGATGGCGGCGACCTCGACATGCCAGAGCTGGAAACGGACCTCCTCGCGGCGGTGCCCCAAGACAAGCATGAGTGGACGTGGGCGGGACCGCCCACAGCGGCCGGCGGCGCGGTCGGTACGACGATCGCGATCGCCGCACTCGAAGACCCCGACCGTGCGGTTCGGCTGCTGGCTGGGCGCCTCGCGGTGAGCACGTCGTACACCGGTCAGACGCCGCAGCTGCAGCGACTGATCGCCGCGTCCCTCGGACGCACCCGACGACCGACGCTGTTCCTACAAGCTGCGCCAGCCTCGGACGTAAACCCGGAAGAGCGGGCACGGAAGGTGCCCGCACAACTCTGGGATGAATGGACGAACGCGCTCACCCCACGCCGCATCAACGGCGACGTCGCCGCCTCCGCGCTGGCCGCGGCCGTCGTGTTCACCGGCACACGGCTGACCCACTCCGCTGCCCTCGCCCTCCTGGACTCGACGGCGCCCATTCGTCAGGTCACTCATGTGATGCGCGAGTTCGGGAGGCCGGGCGCGGAGACGCCCGCCCTCGCGGCGATCCTCAACCTCGCCGCCTACCTCGACAGCCACGAGACACCGATCGACTACGCACGCCGCCGCAGACTCGACTGCACTGAACTCCTTCCCGAAGAGGAATGGCAGCAGCTGTGCGCCCGACTGAATGTCCAACCCGGCTCCGGCGCCCGACACCGCCATGCGCGCGCCCACCTCTACCGGGCCATCACCGGCAACTCGATGCGACGCGCACCGGAAGCATGGGACGCGGCCGGGATATCTCCGCGGACGGTCACGACGTTCACGAAGACGCTGCCGGACACCGTGCGCCGCGAGCTGAACGATATCGGCCGCGCCTTCCTGCTCCGCCGAGGGATCGACGAGCCACTCAGCTGGGCGCCCCCGCTGTCGACGCACATCGAACCCGCCGTCCGCAGCGACCCCGTCGGTGAGTGGGCGACGGCCAGACCCGTCCGTGGCGCACTCGACACACCATCTCGCAGCCGCGAACTCATCGCCCAATACGGTGAGGGCGCGACCACCTATGAGCTCGCACGGCGGACGGGAGTATCGCGGCAGACGGTGTCGCGTGTGCTCGCCGACGGCAACAGCACCCTCCGCCGCGGACGGCCCACCACGTTCGTCATCGACGAGGCTTGGCTGCGCGAGCGGTACGAGAAGGAAGGGATGACGCTGCGACAGATCGCGGCGCTCGTCGGCTGCAGCGCTCCCACGATCGCGCACCGCATCCAAGCGGCAGGCATCACGATGCGACCCGGCCCACACGACCGCACCCCTCACCCACTGGCCGGCCGGTCACGGCTCCTCCAGCGCGCCCTCGTCGGCCGCCACCCCATCGAACGCGCGCGCCGATTCCTCATCGCCACACAGCACGACAACGTGCGCGCCGCCGCGGCGACCATCCGCACGACCCAAAGCTCACTGAGCGCCCAGCTCGCAAGCCTCGGCGCCGACGTCGGCGGGGGCCTGTTCGTTGCCGCGGCACGCAACAGGCCGATGCGCCTCACCCCACTCGGCGAACGGCTCGCTCGCGAGCTCCATCGCGCCCTCGCCGCCGACCCCGATACCCAGACCACATCACCTACCGAAGAGAAGAAGGCATCATGACCGAGAAGAAGCGGACCTCCAGTCGTCTGCAACGGGCAGCACGGGAGCGCATGAAGGTGACAGGGGAGAAGTACACCGCGGCGCTGATGGCCGTGACGGAGGACGCCGGGTCACAGACTGAGCTCAGCTCCCCGCCGACCACGCCCGCTGGTTCACTGCGCGCGTCCGTCGACCCCGAGGCGCGGCGGTGAGCCCCGGCTCTACCGAGGATGGCGAGCCGGTCCTCCAGCCCGACACGATGCAGTGGAACAACTCCGGGTGGACCGAAAAGCCGTGGTCGGCACCTCACCTGGCGCCGCTGTTCACCGAGCTCACGTCAGCGAAGAGCGCGCCGAGCTGGGCGCGTCGCGCAGTGAAGATCATCCACCGGTACACCCGCGAGCACGGCGAACCGCCGACGTTCCGCGAGCTGTTCACCGAGCTCGCCGCACAAGACCCCGACTACGCCGACCACGAGGAGGCGTGGTCGTCACGCGCAGTCCGGAGCCTCGTGATGGTGCATTGGCGAAGGCAGGGATGGGTGCGCTACCGGACCGAGACGCGCACTCTCCGATCCGGCCCCACCGCGAACGGCGACCTGTTCCCGGCTACCCGTCCGCCTCGTCGGGAGGGAGCGCGGCGAGAAGCTCCTCGAGAACGATGACGAGCTCGTTGTATCCCTGTGTGTAGAACAGCGCGTCCGAGCCCGGGGTTTCGCCGCCGACGATATCGGCGAGCACGGTGCGCGCTTCCCGAGTTGCGGCCTGCAGTCGTGTCTCGATGTCCGGCAGGCTGCGGATCCATTCGTCGATGACGGTGAAGCGGATGGGCGTGAAGTCGTGGGCGTCGACGCCGACGTGGAACTCGTGCCCGTGGGGGCCGTGATCGCGGGCATGCGTGTGACCGTGCAGCAGCGGAACGCCCTCGTCGCCGCGTGGGCGGTGCGTCGTATGCCGGTCGGTGCCGTGCGAGTCGCCGCTGTAGGGATAGTGGGATGCCAGGATCCGGTACCCGCGGCGGGTGCCCTCGATGACCTCGGGGAGTATGCTCCACCCGGCCGCCTCGTACAGCGGGGCGAATCGTTCGATCGCGCGCCTTGACTGTGTTGCCGGCGAAACTCGGTCGTGGTTGCCGGGCACGAGAAATCGTCGCCCGTTCAGGTGCTCGGTCAGCCCGACAGATTCCTCGATCGGTCCGAGCGCGAGGTCACCGAGATGAAGGACGATGTCGTCCGGTCCCACGACCTCGTTCCACCGTCGCACCAGCTCCGCGTTCATCTCTTCCACGGTCGCGAACGGGCGGTCGGCGAGTTCGCTGATCCGTGCGTGGCTGAAGTGCTGGTCCGAGGTGACGAAGTCCACCTGGTCGAAGTCAAACCACGGATACTGGCTCACACCGGCCTCCTTCGATGAGCGTGGCCCTCGAGAAATCTAGGGATATCTATCGTTTCGCTAGACGGGTGTAGATGTTCCTAGAGATCATCGAGGTCGACCCCGAAGCGCGCCGCCAGATCCTCGAGCGGTTCACCGCTCATGCCATCCCGCTCACGCACCACCCGCTCGACCTCGCGGTCGTCGATTGCTTCGACCAGCTCCTCGAGTACTCGGTCGATGTCGCCGCCGTTCGCGGCGGCGACTCGCGCCACTTCCCTTGCCGCGTCAGCGAGCGTGTAGAGACGCTCCCAGGGGTGGTCTCCGTGACGGGCGATCGCGACGGTCTCACGAGTGTAGGAGCGGTCGTCCCCGGCGACGAGCCAGCGTTCCTCGCCCTCAGCGGTGATGAAGAAATCGACCACACACTCACCGCACGGCATCTTGTAGACGCCCGGTTCGGTGGGCGCCGCCTCGGTCGCACGCGTGATCATCTCGCGGATGACGCCTTCCCAATCGACCGCCGGTTCATCGTCGCCCATGGTGACCTCCCGAAGTAGAACAGAGAAGTGTCTCACTTCGGCACCGCGGCGTCTAGGGCTCAGCCCCGTCGCGTTCGCGCATCAGTTCGCTTGACCACCGATGGTCTACCCGAGCTGGTGGGCAAGAATCACAGCCTGCACGCGGTCGCGGACGCCGAGCTTGGCGAAGATTCGGTTGATATGCGTCTTCACCGTTGCGGGTGATGCAGTGCCTGGCTGATCTCGCCGTTGGAGAGGCCGAGCGCGATCGCGTTGAAAACGTCGCGTTCTCGGGGGGACAGAACCGAGAGGCCCTGTCCGCCCGGGACGGGCTGGTCGCGGCCGGTGTAGGCGTCGATGAGCTGCCGTGTGATGCGGGGCGTCACGATGGCATCGCCTCGAGCGACGACGCGTACGGCGTCCACGAGTTCTTGGTGTGTCGCAGTTTTGACGAGGAACGCACTCGCCCCCGCGCGGAGTGCCCCGAAGGCGTACTCGTCCAAGTCGAACGTCGTGAGTACGATCACGCGGCTCCGCAGCCCGCCGTCGACAATTGCGCGGGTGGCGTGGATACCGTCTTGACGCGCTGTGGGTGACGGAACGCCGCACCCGACTGTCGGCCGGCTATCTCGACCGGCGGTTCGCGGAGCTGCGGGACGAGGCCGGCTTGTCAAAGGCCCTGACTCTGCACAGCCTCCGGCATTCGTACGTGACGCACCTGCTCGAGTTCGGCTACGCCGACCGATTCGTCCAGGAGCAGGTCGGGCACATGCATGCTTCGACGACCTCGATCTACGCCTCCGTCAGCTCGGACTTCAAGAACCGGGTACTCGCGGACGCATTGAAGGCCCTCATCGAAGGAGAAGCAGATGACCGTTGAGCTCGAGACCGCATGGAGCCTCCGCAGCGTGATGGCCTCGCGCGGGATCTTCCAGACCTCCAAGCTGAAGCCGTTGCTCGAGGAGCGGGGCGTCGACCTGTCCCGGGAACAGGTGTACCGACTGGTGACGCAAGCACCGCAGCGGGTTCGCATCGACGTGCTCGCCGCGCTGTGCGACGCGTTGGAGTGCTCGCTCGACGACCTCGTGCAGGTCACCCGCCGGGAGGCTGCGGCCCCGGTCGCGGTGGGTGAAGAGGCGACGCGGGGTGCGATCGGCGATCTGCGGCCCGTGCGGGCCACGATCCGTCGCCCGCGCTCGAAGTAGGCCGCGGTGGCGAAGCCTCCGCAGGAGCCCAGGGTTGCTGAGGTCGCCGGGCTCGTCCACGCGATCGCGCCGGAGATCCCGGTGGAGCGCCTTGTTGAGATCGTGGCTGAAGTCGCACCCGTGCCGCTCACCCAACGGCGTCTCGAACTCGCACTCCTCAAACAACCTGGAGTCCTCGAAGGGCGACACCGGAACGTACCGGTGACGGTGCAGGATCTGGCCCACGCTCTCGTGAACGAGGGTGCCGGGCGGGTCGTCTTGCCTACATGCGATTCCTGTGGACGTGCCGTTCGGATGCCTCACAAGACGCAGACCGGCGGTCGCCACTGCTCGCGCTGTGAACGGAATGCCCGATCGGTCGCGTGTGCCAGATGCGGACGAGTTCAGCCCGTGCAGCGCACCGTCGATGGGCAACGGTTCTGCCGGGACTGCTGGCGAGCCGATCCGCGGTCGTTCGGCGACTGCTCGCGATGCGGGCAGAACGCCACGATTATCGTCCGTCGCCCCGCGCTCGTCTGTCTCGCGTGCTACACCGCGCCGGTCAAGATGTGCGAGCTCTGCGGGGAGCCGGGCCGCGTAGCGACGCACCTGGACGGCCGACGGGTCTGCGCCCGCTTCTACTACGCGATGCGACGCCCCCAGCCGTGCCCGGAGTGCGGGCGGAAGGTGTTCCTCACTGGCTTCATGAATGGGCACAAGGTCTGCGCCGAGTGCGCAGGAGCTCCCGTGACGATGGCATGCCCGGGATGCGGGACGATCGAAGAGGTGCGCAAGCACCGGCTATGCGTAGAGTGCCGGCGACCTATCGCCATCCAGCAACTGCTTGCTGACGACAGCGGAGAGATCCGCCCCGAGCTGCACCCGCTCGCGGAGTATCTGGTGACGCACCACGGCAGTGCGATCTCCCTCGAGCGGTGGCTGTACAAGAGCCGCTGTGCGGTCGTCCTCCGTGAGCTCGCCGATGGCACGCTGCCCCTCACCGCGGACGCGATCATGACCAGAGCGCACGCCGCCCAGTCCGTGGCATTCCTGCTCTCGCTCCTCATCCGCTCAGGCGTGCTGCCCGATTTCGACATCCAAGCGGCGAGGTTCGAGCACTGGTTCCAACGGTGGCTTCCGACCGTCCCCCATCCCGAGGACCGGCTCCTCCTACGGCGGTACTGCACCTGGGAGCTGCTGCCGTCGGGCAGATCACTCAGGGGCAGACCAGCTACGGCCGTCCGATCCGGCTCCACCTATCAGAAGGTGCGTGCGGCGCTGAAGCGGTGCGCGGCCCTCCTGCAGCAGATCCGCGCGAGCGGCGAAACGCTGACGACATACCCGCAGCGATCTCTCGACGGCTTCCTCACCGGTTCGCCCTCACAACGGGATGCCCTCGCGCCGTTCACCCGGTGGCTGCGACGGCACCGCCTGAGCCGCCTCCGGGTCGAGTTCCGCAGCCATCGCCTCGAAGGGCGCGACTACGCCGCCGACCATCGGTGGACGATGGCACGCGCGTTCATCACGCGAGACGACATGGATCCCGTGACGCGAGTCAGCGGATTGCTCGTCCTGTTCTACGGGCTCCACCTGACCCGCATCGCAGCGATCACCCGCGCACAAGTCGATACGACCGCGCGCCCCATGACGCTGACGGTCGGAACTGAACCGATCGAGCTGCCCGAAGTCCTCGCCGAAGCAATGGTCCAGCTGCTCGACGGCAACCGCTCCGACACTTGGCTCGTCCCGGGCAGGAACCCGGGCCGACCGATCACCCCCGGGCCGCTCAGCCGTCGACTCCGTCAAGAAGGACTCCTCGCCGGCAGCGCTCGTGTCACCGCGCTGATGGACCTCACCCGACAACTGCATCCTCGAATCGTGTCCGACCTGCTCGGCATCACGGCGTCATCAGCTGCCGCCTGGGCACGCCTCTCCGGGGGCGAATGGTCCGACTATCCCGCGCTGCGCTCAACCTCGACCTGAGCACCAATGGCCTCCCGCTACGCTTGCGCCTCCAGTGGGACTGCCTGAATTATCGGACAGACCCCCGGGCTTGGCTACAGATAGCGGCAGACCTGATCCGAGCTGCACGTGTCGGGCTCGACGTGCTCGGCCTGGTCGCGGAGCCCGGCGAGGGTGTCGCGCAGGTCGTGGAGCTGCCTGAGCTGCTGGTCGATATCGGTGAGGCGTGCGTCGAGGAGGTCGCGGACGTGGCTGCAGGGCGCTTGGCCGTGGTCGCGGATGTGGAGGATCTGCTGGATCTGGGCGAGGGTGAGTCCAGCGGCTTGGCCGCGGTGGATGAAGTCGATTCGGGCGATGGTCTCGGCGGTGTAGTTGCGGTAGCCGCTGGGCGTGCGCCCGGCCGGCGGCAGGAGCCCCTGGTCCTCGTAGAACCGCAACGTCTTCGCCGTGGTGCCGGCCGCGTCGGCGAGCTCTCCGATCCGCATTCCCCGCCCCCCCTTTTCGCTGGTCGCAAATTTCGTGCTTGACCTTCCCCTGTGGTGGAAGGTTCATGATGAGTGTATCAGCGGGATGTTCCAAGATGTCCAGGGAGGAATAAGGATGCCATCGAGGTTTGATCTGGCCGTGATTGGGTCGGGTGGCGCGGCATTCGCCGCGGCGATCCGCGCCACCACACTGGGAAAGTCGGTGGTGATGATCGAGCGCGGCACGTTGGGCGGCACGTGCGTGAACACGGGGTGCGTTCCGTCCAAGGCGCTGCTCGCGGCCGCCGAGGCCCGCCACGTGGCCGCGGATGCGGGCTCCCGGTTCCCGGGGATCGCCGCCACCGCTGGCCCGGTAGACATGCACGGGCTGGTGGGTGGCAAGCAGGACCTGGTCGAGGCGATGCGGAGTGAGAAGTACATCGACGTGGCAGAAGCCTACGGCTGGCCGGTCCGCCAGGGCGAGGCGGCGTTCGCCGGCACGCCGGATGCGTCGGTCCTCGAGGTCACCGCCGCGGACGGCACCGTCGAAACCATCGAGGCCGCCCACTACCTCATCGCCACAGGCTCCCGCCCGTGGGCTCCTGCCATCGAGGGGCTGGACGGCGTCGACTTTCTCACCTCGACGTCGGCGATGGAGCTGTCCGAGGTGCCTGACTCGCTGCTGGTGCTCGGCGGGGGCTATGTGGCGCTGGAGATGGCACAGTTGTTCGCCCGGCTCGGCTCGAAGGTGACTCTGCTGGTGAGGTCCCGGCTGGCGTCGAAGGAGGAGCCGGAAGTCTCCAAGGCGTTGCAGGAAATCTTCGCCGACGAGGGCATCCGAGTGGTCCGCCGCGCCATCCCCACCCGCGTCACCCGCGACCCGGGCACCGGCCAGATCGTCGCCGCGGCCGAGGTCTCGGGCGGCGTGCAGGAGTTCCGTGCCGACGAGATCCTCGTCGCGCTCGGCCGCGCCCCGGTCACCGACGGGCTCAACCTCGAGACCGTGCAAGTGAAGACCGGCGCGGCCGGAGAGGTCGTGGTCACCGACCAGTTGCAGTCCTCCAACCCTCGCGTCTGGGCGGCTGGGGATGTCACCGGGCACCCCGAGTTCGTCTACGTCGCAGCCCGGCACGGCACGTTGGTCGCCGAGAACGCCTTCACTGACGCCAGCACGTCGGTCGACTACACGCGGATGCCGCGGGTCACATTCACGAGCCCTGCCGTCGGCGCGGTCGGGATGACCGAGAAGGAGGTCATCGCGGCCGGGATCCGCTGCGACTGCCGTGTCCTGCCACTGGAGTACGTGCCCCGCGCGCTGGTGAACCGGGACACCCGCGGGTTCATCAAGATGGTCGCCAACGCGGACACCGGCGAGATCCTCGGCCTGACCGCGGTCGCCAAGGACGCCGGCGAACTCGCCGCCGCAGGTGTCCACATCCTCGGCAAGACCATCACCGAGGTCGCCGACGCGTGGGCCCCGTACCTGACCACGGCCGAAGGCATCCGGATCGTAGCCAAGGCCTTCACCACCGATGTGTCGATGCTGTCCTGCTGCGCCTGACCGCGCGCCAGACAGCGGATCCACCCCATCAGAAACTGGAGCCTCGCCCGCTCCTCGATCGGCCCGCCCGGGTCGAATCGATCTCCCCGGCCAGCGGCGACACGATCCGCGTCACCGTCGACTCGACCGCCGGTGTCACTAGCGTGGAACCGGCGACCGCGGTGGGTGTCCTTGGTCAGCCCCGAGGCCATGCACTCGATTCGCTCCTCGTTCTGCAACCAGGTCCACTACTTCGCTTCCCGCGAGGACGCCGCCGGATGGCTCACGGAACACCCGATGGCCCAAATCCTCACGGTCGCCGATGCCTTCGAGGTTGGCAGCACCCTGATCACCGAGATGCTCGAGCGCCCCCGGACCGGTGCCGACGAACTGTCTGGAAGCTGCTGCGGTCCCGAGACCTGCTGCTGAGACGGCACCACGAGAGGACAGAACACCAATGCCTCCCAACCAGGACGACCAGCGAGGCGGCCGTGGCCTGCTCCTTGGGGCCGTCGCCGCACTGCTCGTGGTCGGCTGCTGCGCCCTCCTTCCACTTCTCGTCGTCGGAGGCACGATCACAGGGATCGGCACCCTCCTCCGCAACCCGTGGGTGATCACGGGCGGTGCCGCACTCCTGATGCTCGCGGTGGTTGCAAGCATCGTGATGACAGCGCGTGCCAGGCGACACCGCCGCGAAAACGACCCCGACTGCTGCCCGCCCCTTCGCCCGACCATAACGAAGACAGACCCGAGGCGAAGGGAAACCGGAACCAAATGATCATGGCCATTAGACCCCGGCATACGGCCCGCCCGATAGGCCCCTAGCCAGCAGGCAAGTCGCCGATCAACGCGCGCGAACTCTGATGTGAAATCTAAAGGTCATCCGCATGGTCCCGGATCAAGCCGTCACGCGGCGGCGACGTCCTGCGCGGTCACGTGCTTGCCTTCCGCGTCGACGCGGCGCGCAGGCCGTTGAGGATCACGATCACCTCGGCGATCTCGTGCACCAGCACCACCGCCGCAAGCCCCAGGACGCCAAAGAGGGCGAGCGGGAGCAGGGCGGTGATGATCAGCAGCGACAGGATGATGTTCTGGTTGATGATGTGCCGCCCCCGACGGGCATGGGCGAACGCGCGCGGGAGAAGCCGCAGATCGTGACCGGTGAAGGCCACGTCGGCCGACTCGATCGCGGCGTCGGAGCCCGTCGCGCCCATCGCGATCCCGATGTCCGCGGCGGCCAGCGCAGGGGCGTCGTTGATGCCGTCGCCGATCATCGCGACCGGCCCCTTCGCACCGAGCTCTGCGATCGCGGCGGCCTTGTCTTCGGGGCGCAGCTCGGCGCGGACGTCATCGATCCCTGCATGCGCAGCGAGGGCGCGGGCGGTGCGGGCGTTGTCGCCGGTGAGCATGGTCACCCCGATGCCCTGGGTCGCGAGGGTGCGGACCACTTCAGGGACCTCGGGGCGCAGCTCGTCGCGGACGCCGATCGCGGCGACCGGGACGCCGCCGCGGTGGACGATCACGACTGTCATGCCCTGCTCCTCCAGCCCCGCGACCCGGTCGCCGAGGGTCCCGGCGTCGAGCCAGCGCGGGCTGCCGACGGTGATCCGCGCGCCGGCGAGCTCGCCCTCGATGCCGTGCCCGGCCTGCTCGGTCACGCCCTCCGCCGCAGGGGCATCCGGCGCTGCGGCGGTGATCGCGGCGGCGAGGGGGTGGGTGCTGTGCTGCTCCAGAGCGGCCGCCCGCGCCAGCGCCTCCGCCTCGCTCACACCGTCCACGGTGAGGACGGCGGTGACGGCGGGCTCGTTGCGGGTGAGGGTGCCGGTCTTGTCGACGGCGACGTGGCGGATCACGCCGAACCGCTCGAACGCGGCACCGGACTTGATGATCACGCCGAACTTGCTCGCCGAGCCGATCGCCGCGACCACGGTCAGCGGCACGGAGATCGCCAGTGCGCAGGGCGATGCCGCGACCAGCACGACCAGGGCGCGGGTGATCCACAGCTCCGGGTCGCCGAGCAGCGAGCCGATGATCGCGACCAGGGCGGCGAGGATCAGCACGCCCGGGACGAGAGGGCGGGCGATGCGGTCGGCGAGGCGGGCGCGGTCGCCCTTCTCCGCCTGAGCCTTCTCCACGAGGTCGACGATCGTGGTCAGTGAGTTGTCGGTGCCTGCCGCGGTCGTTTCGACCTCCAGTGCCCCGGCGGTGTTGATTGCGCCGGCGGAGACGGCATCGCCGGGTTCGACCTCGACCGGGATCGACTCCCCGGTGATCGCGGACGTGTCCAGGCTGGAACGTCCCGTGCGGACGACGCCGTCGGTCGCGATCCGCTCACCCGGCCGCACCAACATCAGCTGCCCGACAGCCAGATCCTTCGCGGCGACCTCGACCGAGACGCCGTCGCGGCGGATGGTGGCGGTCTCCGGGACGAGCTTGAGCAGTGCCCGCAGCCCGCCGCGGGCACGGTCCATCGCCTTGTCCTCCAGCGCCTCGGCGATCGAGTACAGGAATGCCAGCGCTGCGGCCTCCTCGACGTAGCCGAGGATCACCGCGCCGACCGCGCTGATGGTCATCAGCAGCCCGATGCCGAGCTTGCCCTTGAAGAGGTTCCGGATCGCGCCCGGCGTGAACGTCGACGCGCCCAGCAGCAGGCCGATCCAGAACAGCACCAGCGCAGGGATCTCCATCCCGGACCACTCCAGCGCCAGACCGGTGAGGAACGCCACACCGGAGAAGACCGGGACCATGATCCCGCGGTCCCGCCACCAGGGGCGCTCCGCCTCCTCGGCCTCCTCGCCGACTGCGGTCTCAGGCTCGTCGTGCTCGCAGCCGCACGCCGCGCTCACGCGCCCGCTCCCGTCCCGCAGCATCCCGGCACCGTGCACGAAGCGTCCATGCAGGGCGCGTGCTCGTCCACCGCGAGCGTCACGTCCACCAGCGCGGTCAGCGCCGCCGCGAGGTGCGGGTCCGCGATCTCGTAGCGCGTCTGCCGCCCTTCCGGCTCGGCGACCACGATGCCGCAGTCGCGCAGGCAGGTCAGGTGGTTCGAGACGTTCGAGCGGGTCAGCTCCAGCTCACGCGAGAGCACCGCCGGGTAGCTGGGGCCGTCGAGCAGGGTCATCAGTATCCGGGAGCGCGTCGGGTCCGCCATGGCCCGGCCGAGCCGGTTCATGACGTCGAGACGTGGAGCAATGGTCAGCATGCACTGATCATACAGTGTTGACTGAACTAATCCCAGGATGAATAGTGCACCCTGCGACATTCGGCCCTACCAGTAACCCCGCGGGCGCGCAGCAGCAGCCCGGCGTTTTCGAGCGCGCCGAGGACGCGGACGATGCTGGTGGTGTTGCAGGACACCACCCGGGTCAGGTCCCGGCCGAGCGCGGTGGCGTAGTTGGCCTGGGCGACGAAGGAGTGCCCGGTGGTCGAGTGCGCTTCCCCGCCCTGCACGATCACCTTTACTCCCGCCGCCTGGTAGCGGGGCAGGTTTCCGGCGGCGACGTGCTTGGGGGTCGTATCGACGATCACGTCGCTCTGCGCGAGGAGATCGTCGAGGGTTCCCTCGGGGCGGATGCCGGTGTCCACCATGCCGCTGTGCGCGTCGGGGGTGGCGGCGAATACGGGCAGCCGCGGGACGGCGGATTGTATTCGCCAGTCGGTGACGATGTCCGCGACGCCCACCAGGTGCATGTCGGGTTGGGCGTGGACGGCGTCGGCGACCCTCTTGCCGATCACTCCGTACCCGTTGACGCCGACTCTGATCCTGTCCATCTTCGTCTCCTTTCGTGGTGTTCTTGAGCCGTGCGCGGGTCAGGGGCGGGGTCGGCGGCGCCGCAGCGTCCACAGCAGATAGCTGCCGAGGGCGCCGATCGTGCCGGTCCCGGCGCCGATCAGGACGCCTTCCCGGGAGCGCCATTTCGTGTTCCCGCCGACGAGGGTGCCGATCCCGCTGATCAGCGCGGCGGCGATCATTCCCGCGACGACACGGTTGCCGACGCGTTCGGCGCGCCCGACGAGAGGTTCCAGCTCCGTCGCGCGCAGGTGCACCTCGAACCCGCGGCGCCGAGCTCTTCACGGAGCACGTCCCGAATGCCCTCCCACGGTGCCGCGGCGACGTCGTCCTGCAGTTTGGCGAACTCGGCGACCCATGCCGCGGGGAGCAGATCGTGCCGGGTGGAGAGGATCTGGCCCAGTTTCACGAACGTCGGCCCGAGCTCCTCCAACGCGACCCGCACATGCTCGGGGTTCGTGTAGGGGTCCTCCTGCCGGGCGTGTCCGAGGGCGCCGCGGTGGAACGGCACCAAGCCGCCCAGGCCCAGCACGCCGGCCAGGACGCCGAGTCCGTGCCGGCGCAGCACGGCCCCGATCTGCCGGTACCGGCTACTCCCCGCGCCCATCAGCTCACGCCCCTCTCGGCTGGAGTGCCGGCCGATGCTCGTTCGAGGATGAAGTCGACGCGCGCGTCGGGGGCGAGTGCGGGGACGGTGACGACGGGAAAGCCCAGCTCCTGGTACACCAGCCCGAGCAGGTCGTGGATGCGCCGCTGCGCGGCGGGGTCCTCGGTGCGCGCGTAGTCGGACGCCAGCGGGAGCAGGTCAAGCAGGAACACCGTCGCGTACCGGGCGCCGGCCAGCGCGCCCAGCAGGGCGGTGCCGGGGGCGAGGCCGAGGAAGCGGTAGTAGGCGAGCGAGTCCGGCAGAGCACGGTCCAGGAACACGGTCTGTTGCGGGTCGAGGGAGCGTTCCTGCTCGATCTGCATGTCGACGACGGCGCGCTGGAACTCGCTCTGCCGTGCCCGCACCTCCGCGGTGCTGCGCCCGGTGATCCGTTGCAGGTCGATGTAGTGGCGGGCGTGCTCGATTGTGGTCGTGTACCCGCGGCCCCGCAGCAGGTTGACCGTGGTGGTCTTGCCCGAGCTGGGACCGCCCGTCACGACGTGCCAACGGGTGGTCTGTGCGGGCCGCGGCTCCTGGATGCCGGTCATGACCTCACCCT
Organism: Microbacterium sp. MMO-56; assembly: GCF_037146215.1. Lineage (NCBI taxonomy): Bacteria > Bacillati > Actinomycetota > Actinomycetes > Micrococcales > Microbacteriaceae > Microbacterium > Microbacterium sp. MMO-56. Next base: position 30,115 of record NZ_JBBCVW010000022.1, on the reverse strand, counting down.
ACACCCTGTACCCCTACAGGGTATGGTAGATTGTGGGTGGAGGTGCGAGATGGCACACGGGTATGTGGACAACAAGCCGGCGCTGCTGGCGCGGCTGAGCCGCGCGGAGGGTCAGGTGCGCGGGATCGCGCGGATGATCGACGAGGACGTGTACTGCATCGACGTGCTGACCCAGGTGTCGGCGGCGACGAAGGCGCTGGAGTCCGTCGCGCTGTCGCTGCTGGAAGACCACCTCGCGCATTGCGTCGCGCAGGCGACCGCCGAAGGCGGCCCGCTCGCGGAGGAGAAGCTCCGCGAGGCGAACGCCGCGATCGCGCGCCTCGTGCGCTCCTAACGTCGTCCCCACTCACATCGTTCAACGCTCTTGAAGGGAGCACATCATGACCGGACAGGGATTCCAGGACCTCGGCCTGCAGGCGACCAGCACCGGCGGTGGCTGCGCCTGTTGCAGCCCCACCTCCCACGCCACGGCAGCCACCGACACCGGCGCGCCGGCGCAGCAGACGGCGGCGGGTGAGACCGTGTCGGCGCAGTTCCTGGTGGAGGGGATGACCTGCGCGCACTGCGTGCGTAGCGTCACCGAGGAGGTCTCCGCGATCGACGGTGTCTCCGACGTCGCGGTCGATCTGCACGCCGGTGGCGTGTCCACGGTGACGGTGTCCAGCGCGACGCCGGTGGATGCGGAGCGGGTGCGGGCGGCGGTGGAGGAGGCCGGGTACAGCCTCGCCGCAGCCTCATGAGCACGCTGGACGTCGATCTCGACATCACCGGGATGACCTGCGCGTCGTGCGCGACGCGGGTCGAGCGGAAGCTGAACAAGCTGCCCGGGGTGGAGGCGACGGTCAACTTCGCCACCGAGAAGGCCCGCGTGCACTCGGAGGCCCCGGTGCCGGTGGAGGAGCTGATCGCGGCGGTCGAGCAGGCGGGGTACGGAGCGAGCCTCCCAGCCCCGCCTGTGCCCGACACGGCTGAGCAGACCATCCCGCGGGACGATGAGCTGGCGTCGCTGCGGCAGCGGCTGATCGTCTCGGCGGTGCTGGCGGTGCCGGTCGCGGTGCTGTCGATGATCCCCGCCCTGCAGTTCACCTACTGGCAGTGGCTCACGCTCACCCTGGCCGCGCCGGTGGTGGTGTGGGGGGCGTGGCCGTTCCACCGCGCCGCGGCGATCAATGCCCGGCACGGGGCGGCGACGATGGACACTCTGATCAGCGTCGGGGTGCTGGCCGCGTTCGGCTGGTCGCTGTACGCGCTGTTCTTCGGCGGTGCGGGGATGCCGGGAATGCGGATGAGCGTCACCTTCGTCGGCACCCCGCAGGCCGGTGGCCACGAGGTGTACCTGGAGGTCGCCGCGCTGGTGACCGTGTTCATCCTCCTCGGCCGCTACCTCGAGGTTCGTGCCAAGCGGCAGTCCGGCGAGGCCCTGCGCGCCCTGCTGGAGCTCGGCGCCAAGGACGCAGTGATCCTCCGCGAAGGCACTGAGCAGCGCGTCCCCGTCGCACAGCTCGTTCCGGGTGATGTCGTGGTGGTGCGGCCGGGTGAGAAGATCCCCGCCCACGGCCTCGTCACCGAGGGAATGTCCGCGGTGGACGAGTCGATGCTGACCGGCGAGTCCGTGCCGGTCGAAGTCGCCCCCGGCTCCCGCGTGGTCGGCGCGACTGTGAACACCGGCGGGCGCCTGCTCGTGCAGATCACCCGCGTCGGCGCCGACACCGAGCTGGCCCGGATGGCGCGGCTGGTCGAGGAGGCGCAGACCGGCAAGGCCCAGGTGCAGCGCCTCGCCGACCGGGTGTCGGCCGTCTTCGTCCCCATCGTCATCGTCCTCGCCCTGGCCGCGTTCGCCGGGTGGCTGATCGCGGGGGCGCCCTTGGAGGTCGCCTTCACCGCCGCGGTGACCACCCTGATCATCGCCTGCCCGTGCGCGCTGGGGCTGGCGACGCCGACCGCTCTGCTGGTCGGCACCGGCCGCGGCGCCCAGCTGGGCATCCTCATCCGCGGACCCCAGGTGCTCGAGCAGACCCGCCGCATCGACACCGTCGTGCTCGACAAGACCGGCACCATCACCGCCGGCACCATGACCGTCACCGGCATCCACCCCGCTCCCGGCACCGATGAGGCGGAGCTGATCCGGTTCGCCGCGGCGCTCGAGCACGGCTCCGAGCACCCCATCGGCCGCGCCATCACCGCCGCAGCCGACGGCCCGACGGATGCCGTGGAGTCATTCGCCGCCGAGGCCGGTCAAGGCGTGCAGGGCATCGTCGACGGCCGCCTGGTCGCCGCCGGCCGCGCCTCCTGGATCACCACCCAATGGGCGCTCCCCATCCCCGCCGAGCTCGCCGCGACCATCGCGGCGGACGAGGCGGCGGGGGCGACGGTGACGGTGGTGGCGTGGGACGGGCAGGTGCGCGGGGCGATCAGCGTCGCCGACACCATCAAACCCACCAGCCGTGAGGCGGTCGCACGGCTCCGGGAGCTCGGGTTGACCCCGATCCTGCTCACCGGCGACAACCCCGGCGCCGCCCGCGCGATCGCCAACCAGGCCGGGATCGAGGACGTCCGCGCCGGGGTCACCCCGCAGGGCAAGCTCGACACCATCCGCGACCTGCAGGCCGCGGGCCGGGTGGTCGCGATGGTCGGCGACGGCGTCAACGACGCCGCAGCCCTCGCCGCCGCCGACCTCGGGATCGCGATGGGCACCGGCACCGACGCGGCCATCACCGCCGCGGACCTGACCATCGTCTCCGGCGACCTGATGCTGGTCCCGGACGCGATCCGGCTGGCCCGCCGCACCCTGGGCACGATCAAGGGGAACCTGTTCTGGGCGTTCGCGTACAACGTCGCCGCGATCCCGGTCGCGATGCTCGCCCTGCTCAACCCCATCCTCGCCGCCGCGGCAATGGCGTTCAGCAGCGTGTTCGTCGTCACCAACAGCCTCCGCCTGCGCCGCTTCCGCCCCCTGCCCACCCCGACCCGTGCCGGCGCCCCCGCCACCCGAGAGCCCGCGCCCGTCCAGGCCTAACCATCGCTCGAGAAGGAGACACACCATGTCCCACGACCACGACCACTCCGGGCACGACCACACGCACGGGCACGACCATGGAGGACACGAGCATGGTGCGCACGAGCATCACCATCACGAGCCGCCGGCGGGGGCGACGAACCTGGTGACCTGTCCGGTGATGCCCGGCAACCAGGTCGACCCGGCCTGGGCCGAGCAGCGCGGCCTGTTCCGCGACTACCAGGGCAGCCGGTACTGGTTCTGCTGCGCCGAGTGCGGGCCGCTGTTCGACGCCGACCCGGCCCGCTACGCGCACGCCGCCTGACCGGCCAGATAACCCGGTCGGAGATAGAGGGTGGACACGGCGGTCGGGCTGGTGCAGGCGTACCTGCGGGTCAACGGCTACTTCACCGTCGCCGAATACCCCGTGCTGGACGCCACCGGTCCCGGCGGTCCCCGCACCATCACCGACCTGGACATCCTCGCCGTACGGCTGCACCGCGCACCGGGAGCGTCCGGGACCGTCGACGCACCGCTGGACCCGGCCCTGGGTGCCGGGGGCGGAGCGGACATGATCGTCGGCGAGGTCAAGGAAGGCCGCCCGCACCCCAACCCGGCGATGCGGGACCCGGCCGTGCTGGAAGCCGCGTTCACCCGGTTCGGGTGCTGCGCCCCGACCGATGCCGCCCGGCTGGTCGCCGAACTGCTGGAAACGGGACGGACGGTGGCGCCGGAAGGGCGCACGATCCGCACGGTCGTGTTCGGCAACCCCACCTCCCCGCCCGGGGCGGGGGCGCCGTGGCACACCGTCCCGTTCGCCCGGGTGCTGCGCTACCTCGAAGACCACCTGAGCGCGCACTGGGGCATCCTCGGCCGCACCCAGATCAAGGACGACACCCTCGCCCTGCTGGCCCTGCGGGAGAAGGCCCACCGCGCCGCGACCGGCGCCTCCCGCCAGGGCACGGACCGGTAGGGCGGGTCATGGCGGGGGAGCGTGTGCACACGCAGGGGGAGCCGGTGTGGGTGCGCACCCGTGGCGGGCGCGCCCCTTATGCGATGGTGCTGCCGGGCCCCGCCGGGGCCCCGGGTGCCGACGGTGGTGTTCGAGGCGGGATCGGCGGCGACCCGCTCCACCTGGGCGTCGGTGCAGACCCGGGTCGCCGCGTTCACGCGGGCCGTGGTGTATGACCGGGCGGGGCTGGGTCGGTCCGTCCCGGATAGTGCAGGGCGCACCCTGGACCGGATGGCCGACGACCTGAACGATCTGCTGGACGGCCTCGAGCCGAGCAGCGGGTTCGTGCAGGTGGGGCATTCCGCGGGCGGCCCGATGGTGCGGCTGGCCGCGTCCCGCCGCCCGGACCGGGTGGCCGGGCTGGTGCTGGTGGATCCGACCGATGAGGCAGCGGACCTCCTGTTCGGTATGCGGTTCCGGGTCGGGGAGAAGATCGTGATCGCCGTGGAGTGGGTGCTGGCCCGGGTGGGGATGCTGGAGCGGTTCTTCCGGTTCCTCGGGGAGGGGATGCCCGAGGATGTGCGGGCCGATCTTCACCGGGAGGCGTTCCGGCCCGCGGTGGTGGTCACCCAGGGTCGGCAAGCGCGCACCTTCCTCACCGAGCTGCACGCCTGGCAGGGCGACCCGCCGGCGCTGCCCGATGTCCCGGTCACCGTCATCTCCGGCAGTCTCGCGGACGGGATGCCGCGACGGGTCCGGGATGCCGCGACCGCCGCCGGGCGGTATCGGGCCGCACAGTCCCGGCAGGGCCGGCACGTGGTCGCTGCCCGCTCCGGCCACTACATCCCCGCCACAGAACCAGATCTGATCGCTGCGGAGATCCGCCGCCTCGTCCTCCCACCCGCAGGATAACCCCGGGTTGTCTGACGGGCATGCCTAGTCAGGCCACAGCAGGGGTGCGCCGCCGCCAGGCGATCGCGCCGGTGAGGGCGAGACCACCCAGCCCACCCCACAAGGTGACAGCGGAGACGCCTTGCCCGATGAGGACGGCGGGGGTGATGCCGGTGCGCAGGTCGGTGTCGGCGATCAGCGCCCCGGCCTGTCCGGCGGGCAGACCGGTGAGGGTGCTGCCGTCGGGGCGGATGATCTGGCTGGTGCCGACGGTGGAGACGTTCACCACGGTACGGCCGGTCTCTACCGCGCGGATCCGGGCGACCGCGAGCTGCTGCAGGTTCTCGTCCGTGCCGCGGAAGTCGGCGTTGTTGGTCTGGAACACCAGCAGCTCCGCACCGGCGGTGATGCTCTCGGCGATGACCTCGTCGTAGATCACGTCGAAGCAGATCGCCAACCCCACCGGCACACCGCCGACGGTGACCAGCGGCACGTCCGTGCCGTGCGCGTAGTCGCGTTGCAGCAGCCCGACCAGGTCGGGGGCGAGCAGGGTGTAGAACGCCCGGTCGGGCACGTACTCGCCGAACGGCACCGGGTGGCGTTTCGCGTGCGTCTGCACCTGCTCCCGCTGCGGCGTGGCACCGGTGGTGGCCGGGTCCCACAGGAACGACGTGTTGTAGATGTTGCCGCCCGCCGTGGTGGCCGCGTTCGCCAGCAGCGGGGCACCTGCCCGGGTGCTGATGCTGGTGAGATACTCGGCCAGCCACGGGGTCTGGAACGGGTCAGCATCCAGCCCTTCCGGCCACACCACCAGATCCACACCCGCGTCGAGCACCGGGCCGGTCGCGTCCCCCTGCGCCCGGGCGATCGCCCCCACGGTGCGCTGGTCGAAGTACCCGGACGGGCCGTTGCCTTGCACCGCCCCGACCCGCATCGTCCCGGCCGGTGTGGTGGGAAACGCCGGGACCAGGACCAGCATCAGGGTGGTGACGGCGGGTACGGCGGCGGGGAACGGGCGACGCCACCGGCCGGTCCGGATGGCTTCGATCGCGGCGGCGACGGTGAAGACCATCAGGAAGGTGAGCCCGCTCACCCCGACCCAGGACACCGTCTGAACGAGGGGGCTGTCGTCTTGGGTGATCCCGAGCCGCGCCCACGGCAGCCCCCCGTACGGCCAGGCGCCCAGCAGCACCTCCCGGCCCGTCCACAACGCGGCCACCAGGCCCGGCAGCAGGAGCAGGCGTCCGACCGGGCCGGGGGCGGCGCGCGGCACCCACCGGTAGGCGAGTGCCAGCGGGATGATCCCGACCGCGGTCAGGGTCCCTTCCACCACGGTCAGTGCCGCCCACGGCACCGGCCCGAGATACCGGGTCGTCCAGGACACCAGCAGCCCGAAGAACAGCAACCCGAACACCGCCCCGACCGCCACCGCCCCCCACACGCTCCGGCCGATCAGGGCGAGAAGCAGCAGCCCGGTCGCGGCGAACGCGGCCGGCCAGAATCCCACCTCCGGGTAGGCGAGATCCATCAGCACCGCCGCGGCTGCCGCGACCGGCAACGCCATCGCCAATGGCATCACCGCCCGGGCGCGGCGGTTCGGCGGGGTGGGTTGGGGGCGTCCGTGCGGGTCCTGGAGGGTCGTCGGGGTGGCGGTCATGGCCGGTCCGCGATGGTGCGGGCGATTACGGCGGCGTCCCGGGACACCCCGGCGAGGGTGTCCGCTCCGGGGCGGCTGTGGGCGGGGATCCCGGCGACGAACAAGCCCGGCAGCCCGGTCATCGCCGGGCGGGACCGGGCTGCGGTCGCCTCGGCGGGGAGCCAGTCCTCGCCGGGGTCGTACCCGGTGGCGAGGATTACCGAGTCCGGGGCGAGGGTGCTGCCATCGGCGAACGTGACCTGCCCGCCGTCCGCGCCGGTCACCGCCGGGGCGACCGCCACACCCGCGTGACGCAGCGCATGGTAGCTGTCGCCGAACACCGGCTGCACGGCGGGTGGGCGACCCAGCCAGGACGAGCCTGCCCGGGCGTGGACGGGGAAGGTACGGGCGGGTCGGTGCGGGCGCCGGGTGCGGACCGCGAGGGTGACCTCGTGGGAGGCGGACAGCTCTCGCGCCAGCTGCACCCCGCTGTTCCCTCCGCCGACGATCAGCACCCGCCCGGTGGGCACCTGCCGGGGGAACTGGTAGTGGGCACTGTGCAGCACCACCCCGGGCACCCGCAGCTGCTGCGCCCACGCAGGGATGCGGGGGTGGGTGGCGGCGCCGGTCGCGCACACCACGTTGCGGGTCTGCACGTCGCCCTCCGCGGTCTGCAGCTGCAGCACCGACCCGTGACCGCGGTGTTCCACCCCGACCACACGCAACCCCCAGAACGGGTCCACCCCCAGGGTGTGCTGCACCTGGTCCAGGTAGTTCGCGATCTCATCGGCCCGGGGATGCTCGTGCGGGTCCAGCGGCAGCGGCCGGAGCGGAAGCGTGCTGTGGCGGGCGTCGGACAGCAGCCGCATCGAATGCCACCGGGACGCCCAACTGCGTTGCCGGTCCGTGGCGGCGTCGACGACCACGAACTCCTGCTGCGGCCGGAACCCCAACCCGATCAGCGCGGCGGCCACCGCGAGCCCGGCCTGCCCGGCCCCGACGATGATCGCCCGCCGATGCGTCAACCCCGGCCGCATCACCACCCCCTCCCCGCAGAAGAGGGCCGGGGCGGGAATGGACGGAGGATGATCGCGCCGGCGCCGCGGCGGGACGGGGCCGGACGGGGCCGAGCGGGGCCGGGTGGGCGGCGGTGACCGGCCGCAGCCGTCGGCACCGGACCGGCGAAGGGGGCCGCCGTGATACGGGTCGTCAAGACATTCTCCAAACCTAGAAATCGGCATCACACAGCGCCCGCACACGGGCGGGCGGGAAGACGCCGCCCATGGGTGGGCGGCATGCCGGATCTCAGGTTCGGGAAATCGACAACAGCAGCAGTGAGGGCGCGGCCGGACGCCGCGACACGGGCACCGGCACCAGCAGCGGCGCGCGCACCGGACGGGATACCCGCAGTATCCGCAGCCGGCCCTGGAGCCGGGAAGCCGTCACGGCCGCCAGTACCAGCAGCGTGCACACCACCCCGATCAGGCACCCCCACGCCCCGGACGCATCGACGGACACCCCCGCAGAGGACGACGCCGTCCGGCCCTCCACCGGTGCCCCCGAGTCTGGGGTAGAGCCGGTCGCGACGGGGGAGCCCGCACTGGTGTCGGCGTGCGCGTCAGCCGTGGTGTGGGAGGTGGTCCAGCCGCCGATGATGAGCACAAGTGCCAGGCCCAGGATGGTCAGCAGCCGCCCCGACCACCACCCCGCCGCGATGACCCGGTCGGGCCGGGATCGGGGGTCGCGGGGCATAGTCCCTCACTGTACCAATCCGACCTTTGCGTCTCCCGGATCTCGCCCGGCCGCAGGCCTTCCACGCCTTCGCCGACGGAGCAGCCACATCGCGTCCAGGTCAAGTCCTGGGGCGTGGTGTATCGGTGGTCGTGTGATTCCTCGTGTTGTGGTCAGGCTGTGAGGGCTCGGAGGTCGGGTTCGATCACCTCCTCGGTGACGGGTTCGCCGACGCGTCGTGCGGCGGTGAGGGCGTCGAGGCCGAGGTAGCGGCGCTGCTCGGCCCATTCGTCGTGCTGCTCGGCGAGGACGGCGCCGACGAGGCGGATGATCGCGTCGCGGTTCGGGAAGATGCCGACGACGTCGGTGCGGCGGCGGATCTCCCGGTTGAGGCGCTCGTTGGGATTGTTGGACCAGATCTGCCGCCAGATGCTCTTCGGGAATGCCGTGAACGCGAGGATCTCTTCCCGCGCGGCCTCGAGGTGCGCGAAGCTGCGCGGCAGCTTGTGCTCGAGGGCGTCGAGGACACGGTCGAACTGGGCGTGCACGGACTCCGCGTCGGGTTGGTCGAACACGGTGCCGAGCAGGGTCTTCACCCATGGCCACGAGGACTTCGGGGTCACCGCCATGAGGTTCGCGGCGTAGTGGGTGCGGCATCTTTGCCAGGAGCCGCCGACGGTCGCGCCTGCCGCGGCGACAAGGCCTGCGTGCGCGTCGGAGGTGACGAGCTTCACCCCGGTCAGGCCTCTCGCGACGAGGTCGCGCCAGAACGTGAGCCAGCCGGCGCCGTCCTCCGTGCTGTTGACTTGGAGGCCGAGGATCTCGCGGTAGCCGTCGGCGTTCACTCCGGTCGCGACCAGCACCGCGACCTTCACGACACGCCCGCCTTCGCGGACCTTCATGGTCAGCGCGTCGGCGGCGACGAACGAGTACGGGCCGACGTCGAGGGGGCGGGTGCGGAACGCGGTGACCTGGTCGTCGAGGTCTTTCGCCATGTCTGAGACCTGGCTCTTGCTGAGCCCGGTGATCCCGAGGGTCTTGACCAGGTCGTCCATCCGACGGGTCGAGACGCCGAGGAGGTAGCTGGTGGCGACCACGGTCGTCAGCGCGGCCTCCGCGCGGCGGCGACGCTCGAGTAGCCATTCCGGGAAGTAGGTGCCCTGCCGCAGCTTCGGGATCTTCACGTCGAGCGTGCCCGCACGGGTGTCGAACGCGCGCGTGCGGTAACCGTTGCGACGGTTGATCCGGTCGTCGCTGATCGTGCCGTAGGAGGCGCGGCAGACCTGGTCGGCGTCTGCGGACAGCAGCTGGTTGATGAACGTGCCGAGCATCTCCCGCAGCAGGTCAGGCGACGCCTGCGCGAGGTGGTCTTCGAGGAAACGGGCAGGGTCGATATCGTGGGGGGCGACGGTCATCGTCGGGGTCCTTTCGAGACGGATGTGAAGAGTTCTCTCGAAGAATCACGCGGTGACCGTCGCTACGTCCGCAGCGACACGCTCACCCGATCCGTACACCACCCTGCCGGACGCAACCCGCGTCCACCGGCACGTCGTTCTCGATTATCGGCGAACGACGTCCGTCTCCTGAGCGGAAGGATCAGTGCCCTCGGGGTGCCGTGGTGTCGGTCAAGGCGGGCAGCAGGATCGCCGTGACGCCGTCGGGGTCGAGTCTGCCGGTGCGGACTTCTTCGGCGGCGCCGTTGAGGGCGGCACGGGTCGCTGAACTCCGCCGCGATCGTCTCGGCTGCGTCAGGTTCGCCCCACCGGGCACGTGCACCCGTCGGCACCCGAGGCGGCGCCGATTGAAAGAATACCTATAGGGGGTATAAGGTGTGGGGGAGTCGTGTGCGAGGGAGAGGCGGGCGAGGTTGATTCAACCGATCGACTATTTCCTGGTCGCCTGGTTCGTGCTGGTCGCGATCAGCACGATCTGGGTCGGGGTGGACCAGTTCCGTCACAACCCGGAGCCGGCGGTGATGAAGTGGGGCTTCATCCTGGTCACCCTCTACCTGGGGCCGATCGGGGCGCTGCTGTATGTGCTCGCGGACAAGGAGCCACGGCCGGGAGAGCATGAGGAGTTCACCCGGCCGCTGTGGAAGCAGGGCATCGGCTCGACCATCCACTGCGTCGCGGGCGATGCCACCGGCATCATCGTCGCCGCCGTCGTCGTCGCGTCGCTGGGCCTGCCGATGTGGCTGGATCTGATCATCGAGTACGCCGCCGGGTTCGCGTTCGGGTTGTTCGTGTTCCAGGCCCTGTTCATGAAGAACATGATGGGCGGCAGCTACTGGCAGAACGTGCGCCGCTCGTTCCTGCCCGAGTTCATCAGCATGAACTTGATGATGGCGGGCATGGCGCCGGTGATGTCGCTGCTGATGATGGGCCGCGACATGCGGGCCATGCTGCCCACCGAGTTGCTGTTCTGGGCGGTGATGAGTTTCGGGATCGCGGTCGGGTTCGTGCTCGCTTACCCCGTGAACGTGTGGATGGTGAAGAAGGGCCTCAAGCACGGTCTGATGACCGTCCGCCCCCAGCCCGCCACCCACCCCCAGGAGCATGACGCGCACGCGCAGCACAGCCCGCGGCCGGAGGCGCACGCCGGCCACGACCAGGCGGCGGGCGGTGCGTCGTCGCCGGGGTCGGGGCATGAGGCGCACCAGCCTTCTGGCGCCGGAGCGGTGACCGTGCCGCAGCTGACCGTGGTCGGCGCGTTCTCCGCGATCGCGCTCGTGGTCGGGATGGTCGCCCCCGCGAACGCCGTCAACATGACTCTCAGCGCGCACGACGTCGGTGGGCTGATCATGCCGCCCGGGATGATCATGACCCGTGACACCCCCGCCGAGGCGATGCGGGACATGGCCGCCGTCGACCCGCGGGCCGCGACCGCCGCGTACGACGTGGACACCCGCGGTGATGAGGTGCTGGAACCTGCCCGCGTCGAGGACGGGGTGAGGGTGTTCGAGCTGACCGTGTCGCAGATCCGCTGGGAGATCCTCCCCGGCGTCACCGTCGACGCGTACGCGTACAACGGGCAGATCCCGGGGCCTCGGCTGCAGGTCACCCAGGGCGACCGGATCCGCATCGACGTGACCAACGAGCTCGACGAGTCCACGACCGTGCACTGGCACGGCCTGGACGTGCCCAACGAGATGGACGGGCCCGCCGGGATCACCCAGGATCCCATCCAACCCGGCGACACCTACCGGTACGAGTACACGGTGAAGCAGTGGGGCACGTTCTTCTACCACTCCCACGATCACGCCGACCGGCAGCAGGCCCTCGGCCTGTACGGGGCGCTGATCATCGACCCCGCCGACCCTGGCCTGCAGCCGCCTGCCGATCGCGAGTACACGATCCAGCTGCAGGAGTGGCTGTCCCGGGAGGGGCTGACCTATCCGGCGATGCCGATGGAAGGGGGCATGCCGAACTACTTCACCATCAACGGGAAGGCGTACCCGGCCACCGAGACCATCGACATGAAGGTGGGGGAGACCCTCCGGGTGCGGTTCATCGGCTCGAACACCAACGACATCCACCCGATGCACATCCACGGCGGCCCGTTCACCGTCGTCGCCCGCGACGGGGCGGCCCTCACCACGGCGCAGCAGTTCCAGGCCGACACGATCAACGTCGGGCCGGGACAACGCTACGACGTGCTCTGGAACGCGCTCGAGCCCGGCCAGTGGCTCATCCACTGCCACATCAACCACCACACCACCAACAACAACGTCGAAACCGACGGCGCTGGCGGCCTGACCATGATCATCAACGTCACCGAATAACCCCACGAACCGAAGAACCGCCGCCGTTGTGGTCGCCGTTGCCGCGTCGAGTCACGTCCGCGCCCTCCGGCAGCACAGCAGGCGGATGCCAGGGGTGCCCAGCTCATCGTGCCCGACCGTTTCGGTTGCCGGAGGCCGAGATCGCCCGCCCGCCCGCAACGGGGCGCGGTGACCTCGCCGTGGTCAGGTGGTCGCGGGAGGGAGGACGCGTCGGCGGCGGGCGACGGTGACGGCCGCGGCGACCGTGAGTGCCGTCGAGACGGCGAGGAGCACGGCGCCGAGGATGATCTGCCCCGGTGACGGGGTGAGGGCGGTGACGGGCTGGTAGAGGTTGCGCTGCTGGCTCTGCGGGCCGGTGAGTTGCTGATCGACGGGCACCCACACCTCGAGGGTGCGTTCGCCGGTGGCGAACTGGGCGTACACGAACCACAGCCCCGGTGACGGCAGTGCCAGTTCCCCGGTGAAGGTACCGGGAGGCGGGGTGCCGGGTTGTGCGCGCAGCGGCGCGGTGAGGTCCTCTCCGGTGCGGCGGGCGACCAGACGGGACGGGGTGAGGTCGGTGTCGTCGGTGAGGCGGATGCCGGTGATGGTGACGGTCAGCTGCCCGGTGCCGTCGCCGGTGACGGTCATCTGTGCGGTGCCGTAGGCGGTGCCCTGGCCGGGGTCGTGCGCCTGCGCGGGTGGGGGCGGGGCGAGGGCGACCAGCAGAAGGGTGAGGGCCGCGGCCGCGCCGCCGGATCGGAGGCGAGTCCCCGGCCGCACGGTGAGGGCGATCATGCTGACGATGATCACCGTGGTGGTGCCGACGGCGGACCAGGCGACGGGGGTGGGTGGGACGCTGCTGATCCCGGTCCCGGAGGCCAGCAGTTGCAGGGTGGTCACGGCGAGGGCGGCCACCGGCCACCGCGACCGGCAGGTCGGGGGCGAGCCACCCAGAGGTGGTGAGCAGCACCCACAGCACCACCCGGAACACCAGGTACACGGCGACGACGAGGACAAGGCGGGTGCGGCCGGGGACCAGGGTGGTGATCACCCATGCCGCGCCGAGCGTGGTCGCCAGCAGCAGCGGCAGGTACAGGGTCTCGGTGAACTGGGGCACGTCGGTGTCGTATTCCATCACGATGATCAGCGCCGCCCCCAGCACGCCTGCGGCCAGGGCGATCCGCGGCGGGGCGGGCACGTGCCGGTCGGTGCCGGTGAGCAGGCCGATCAGCACGCATAGGGTGCCGATCACCGACAGCAGGTGCGGGGGCGACCAGAGCACCGCGTCACGCCCGAACGCGGTGTGCCAGAACGCGTCGGCGGGCGCGGCCGCCGCGGTCGCGACCGCCGCAGCGACCGCGAGGGCGAACCCGGGAGTACGGAACACGGCGGCCACGGATCGTGTCGCGGCCAGCCGCCGCCACCCCCAGCCGGCGATCACGACCCCGACGGTGAGGATCGACGCATACAGCAGCAGGTGCGGAGGGATGAAGGTGTTGTCCCGGCCGAGGGTGGTGTGCCAGGAGTCGTCCCAATACGCCGACCCAACCCCGGCGGCCGCGGCCGCTGCGGCGACCCAGACGCCCCCTGCCCCCAGCGCCGGGGAACCGCGGGCCGGGTCCGGCTCGGACGGGATGGGGGCGCGGTCACGGCTGCCGTGTGGTCGCATGGTCTGTCCTTTCTGTGATGCGGCAGGGAGCCGGTCCGGCCCTGGCGGCTAACGCCATGGCCCCGCTCCCGGCGGCAGCGGGTGTTAGAGGTGTGTTAGAGGGGGAGCACGGTGGCTCCGATGAGGTTCTGGATGCTGGAGGTGAGGAGTGTCCAGGCTCCGCTGATCATCGCGATGCCGGTGGCGATCATGAGGACCCCGCCGGTGATGTTGATGGTGCGGATGTGGCGGCGCAGGAACGTGATGCTTCCGGTGGCCCAGTTCAGGCCGGCGGCGGCGGCGATGAAGGGCAACCCCAGGCCCAGGCAGTAGGTGACGGCGAGGAGGGCGCCGCGGGCGGGGTTGCCGGTGGTGAGGCTGAGGGCGGAGATCGCGGCGAGGGTGGGGCCCAGGCACGGGGTCCAGCCGAGCCCGAACGCGATGCCGAGCAGGGGAGCTCCGGCCAGCCCGCTGGGTGGGTGGATGGCGGGTTTCGCGGTGCGTTGGAAGAGCCGGAACACGCCGAGGAACACGAGCCCCATCAGCAGGACCACGATCCCGAGGATGCGGGTGAGGAGATCTTGCCAGCGGATGAGCCAGGCCCCCAGGGCGCCGAACGCGGCCCCGTAGCCGATGAACAGGACGGAGAAGCCGAGGGTGAACAGTCCGGTCCCGGCCAGCGCCCGCCACCGGGAGACCCCCGCGGTGGTGGTGGTGCCGGTGAGGTAGCCGAGGTAGCCGGGCACGAGGGGGAGCACGCAGGGGGAGGCGAAGGACACCAGCCCGGCGAGGAGGGCTAGGGGGAGGGCGGCCCAGATGCTGCCGGCGGTGATGATCTCCCCCATCAGGGGCTCGTCTCGGCGAGGACGGTGTCGATGAGGGCGGCGAGGGTGGTGCGGGTAGGCAGTTGCCCGATGATGCGGGCGGCCATCCGGCCGGTGCGGTCCAGGACGATTGTGGTGGGCACGGCGCCGGGGGCGGCTTTCCCGGCGAACGCGGCTTGCACCGTGCCGGTGGTGGCGTCCAGGATCGACGGGTAGGTGATGCCGAACTGGTTCTCGAACGCGGCGGCGGTGTCGGCGCTGTCGCGCACGTTGACGCCGATGAACACGACACCGTCGGGCTGGTAGGTCTGGGCGAGGGCTTCCAGGTCGGGCGCTTCGGCACGGCAGGGCGGGCAGGCGGCGTACCAGAAGTTCACCACAACGACCGAACCCGCCCACGCGGTGGAATCCGCCTGCTCCCCGGTGTCGGTGGTGCCGGTGAAGGTGACCGGGTCGTCGCGCTGGTCGGCGGGGATCTCCCGCACGGTCTCGTCCGCGGACAGATACCCCGGGGACGGGGAGGAGGACAACAGGCCGGGCGTCTGGGCGGTGCACCCGGCCAGAAGCAGGACGAGCGCGCCGAACACGGCGACCGCGGCGGCGGTGACGGCGCGGCGGGGTGGGCGTGTCAGGGTGGTGGGGGTGCGCATGCGGGATCACTCCGGTCGGTCAGGTGTTCGTGCTCTTGCTGGTGGGGCGGCGGCGGCCGGCGAGGATGGCGCCGGTGATCAGCAGCAGTGCCCCGGTCGGGTACCCGGCGACCAGGTCGAGCCAGCCGGAGGGCTGGCCGGGGCCGAACACTTCCAGGTGCGCGAGCCAGTGGATGATCGCGACGATCGCGCCGGCGGCCATCAGGGCCTGGCCGACCCGGACGAGCAGGCGGTGTCGCCGCCAGGCGCGTTGCGGGTCCTCAGCTGGGGCGGGGCGGGGGGTGGTGCGGGTCATGAGCGGTCCTTTCGCAGGGGGCGGGTCACAGTCCGGAGTAGGAGTGCAGCCCGGTGAAGAAGACGTTGACGACGCCGAAGTTGAACAGCACGGCGGCGAAGCCGACGATGCACAGCCAGGCGGCGCGGGTGCCGGCCCAGCCGCGGGTGGCGGTGGCGTGCAGGTATCCGGCGTAGAGCACCCAGATGATGAACGTCCACACCTCTTTCACGTCCCACCCCCAGAACCTGCCCCAGGCGCGGCCGGCCCAGATCGCCCCGGCGATAAGGGTGAAGGTCCACAGGATGAACCCGACGATCGTCAGCCGGTATGCGAGTCGGTCCAGATCCTCCGGCCCGGGCAGACTGTCCCGCAGCCGGGTGAGCCGGGAGGGGAGGCCGCGGCGGCGGGTGGTGAGCAGGTAGGTGAGGGAGACGAGGAACGCGAGCCCGAAGAACGCGGTCGCCAGCAGCGCGACCAGCACGTGGATGACCAGCCACCCGGACTGCAGGGCGGGCATCAGGGGGACGACGGGGACGTAGAAGCTGACCGTCGCGACGCCGAGCAGCAGCACGGTCAGCCCGAGCACGGCGCTGCCCAGGTACGCCAGCCGCACCCGCAGCGACACGGCCAGGAAGGTGGCGATGATCAGGGCGGTGCCGGTGAGGGAGAACTCGAACATGTTCGCCCACGGCACCCGGTCCGCGGCGACCCCGCGCAGCACCACCCCGGCAAGATGGAACACCCAGCCCAGCACGGTCAACACGAACCCGACCCGCGCCGCCTTCCCCGCCCCCCGTCCGCCCCCCGGGGCAGCGGCGGCACCGGGTGCGGTGTCGGGGGCGGGGGCGGTGGGTGTGCCTGCCAGGTCCGGGTCGGTGGTGCTGGTGGCGCCGGCGGTGACCGGCACCCGGACGGTGACCGGGACGGCAGGGGTGCTGGCGCGGCGGGCGAGGTGAAGGGTGTAGGCGACGAATGCGGCGGCGTAGATCGCGATCGCCGAGTACACCAGCAGCAGGGACAGGGCGTCAAGGAACGGGGTCATCAGAGCCTCCTCGAAGGGGTGCGGGGGAAGGGGTGAGGCGGGTGGCGAGGGTGTCGACGGTGGGTTGCAGGCGGGGGTCGTCGCCGCGGGCGAGCCCGGCGACCTCAAGCACCGTGCCGCCGTCCCGGCCGGTGGTTGCGCGGACCCAAAGGCGGCGGCGGGGCACGAACAGGGACAGGGCCAACCCGGCCATCGCGACGACCGCGGCGATCAGGGTGGGGGTTTGGGTGGGGTCGGCGGCGATCTCCAGCGACGCGAATCGGGGGATCGGGCCGAGCTCGATCGTGCCCAGCTCGTCCGGCAGCGGAACCGGGGTGCCGGGGACCAACTGCAGGGCGGGGGTGGGGGTGCCCCGCCCGGCGATCTGGGTGAGGGTGCTGGTGTCCAGTGCGTACACCGACACCGGGACCCCGGTGTTCAGGCCCAGGTCGCCGACGTACACGTTGAAGGTGACGACCGGGTCCAGCAGGTCCGGGTAGCTGGACGCGAACGCCCCAGAGGCGGTGGTCGCGCGGGTGGGGTACAGCATCCCGACCAGGCCGACCTGCTCGGCCAGCCCGTCGGGAACCTTCACGATGCCCAAGCTGGTCAAATTCGCGTCCTGCGGCAGGAACGGGACCGTGTCACGGAACACGATCTTCCCGGCCGGGTTTCGGACGGTGAGGGTGGGGGCGTACCCGTTGCCGAGCAGATAGATGTCGGTGCCAGCCACCGGCAGCGGCTCGTTGACCCGGATGCTGGAGGCCTGCCGGGTGCCGCCAGTGGTGGTCGTGACCTGCGCGTCGAACGTCTTCGGCATGCCGAGCGCGTTGACGTTGTCCAGGACGTAGTCGACGCGGAACCGGTCCAGGGTGAGGGAGAACGCCGGGATCTGCGTGTCAGTGATGAACCGGCCGGCGGTGAACGAGTCGTACGCGATCCGGGTGGACGCGAACGTCTGCCCCTCCACCAGCACCCGCTGCCCGGTGAACCGGAACCCGCCGCCGACGCCGACCACGACCAGCACCGCCAGCAGCGCCACGTGGAACAGCAGGTTCCCGGTCTCCCGCAGGTAGCCGCGCTCGGCTGCGACCGAGTCCCGTCCGTCGTCGCCGCGGACCCGGCGGGTGCGGTACCGCTGCCGACGCAGCGCCTTCTCGGCCGCGTCCAAGACCGCACCGGGGGGCGTGTCGGGGAGGACGCGGCGGGTGTGGGCGGGCAGGCGGGACAGGTTGCGGGGGGTGGCCGGGGGCGGGGCGAGCAGCGCGGTCAGGTGGTGGCGGATGCGGGGGATGACGCAGCCGATCAGCGACGCGAACAACAGCAGGTAGATCGCGGAGAACCACACCGACCCGAACACGTCGTGCAGCTGCAGCAGGTCCACCGCCCACATCCAGACCGGGTTGGTCTTGTCGAACTGGATCACCCCGTTCGGGTCGGAGGAGCGTTGCGGGATCAACGACCCGGGGATCGCGGCCACCGCGAGCAGCAGCAACAACACCAGGGCGGTGCGCATGCTGGTCAGCTGCCGCCACGCCCACCGCGCCCACCCCGACACGCTCAGGCGCGGATTCGTGCGCTCCTCCACCGGCCGGTCGACGTGATCGGCGGGCAGCTGCGGGGCCTGCTCACTGCGGATCGACACGCGCATCCCCCCTCCCCCGGACGGGTGCGCGGCGGCGGGCGCGCCAGGAGGCGTGGGCGAGCAGCCCGACCCCCAGTACGGCGGCCACCAGGGCGGTGAGCACGTTCGCTTTCAGCCCGCCGGCGAGCAGCTCGGTGGGATCCAGCCGGATGGACTCCAGCACCGCCCGCCCCGCCCCGTACCACAGCAGGTACACGCCCAGACTCCGCCCGGCGCCCAGCGTGATCCGGCCGTGCCGGCGGCGGTGCTGCTCGAGCAGCACGATCACGGCGGCACCGGCCAGGTTCCACAGCAGCTCGTACAGGAACAGCGGATGAAACAGGGTCCCCGCCGGGGTCCCCGGCGGGATCGCGGGGGCTGAGGGGTCGATCTGCAGCCCCCACGGTAAGGTGGTGGGCGGGCCGAACAGCTCCTGGTTGAAGTAGTTCCCCAGCCGTCCCACCGCCTGGGCGACCAGCATCCCCGGCGCGAGCGCGTCCAGGAACAGCAGCACCGGGATCCCGGCGCGACGGGTGCCGATCACAATCCCGACCAGCCCGCCCAGGATCGCACCGAAGATTGCGATCCCGCCTTCCCAGATGTAGAGCACCCGCCACAGGTCCGCGCCAGGGAAGAAGTAGTCGCCGGGATGGGTGAGCACATGGTAGATCCGGGCGCCGAGGATCCCGAACGGCACCGCCCACATCGCCACATCCACCACGACCCCGGCCGGGTGCCCGACCGCCCGCAGCCGACGGCCGGTGATCAGCACCGCCAGCACGATCCCGGCCAGGATCGCCAGCGCGTAGAACCGGATCTGGAACGGACCGACCTGAACGAAGCTGATCCCCGGGCTCGGGATCAGCGCCGGAGCCACAATGAGGAGTGCGTCCATCAGGGCCTCACCCTCGCCGGAAGCCACGCCAGCGGGTCCACCGCTTCGCCTCCGGTGCGGATCTCGAAGTGCAGGTGTGCGCCGAAGCTGCGTCCACTGTCCCCGACCCGGCCGACCATCTGCCCCACCCGCACGGTCTGTCCCGGGGTCAGGGCGAGGGACCCTTCCCGCATGTGCGCGTACGCGCTTTCCACGACCTGCCCGTCGATCTCGTGCCGGATCACCACGTACACCCCGTACGCGCCGCCCTGCTCCGTCGCGGTGGTGACCACCCCGTCGGCGATCGCCTGGATCGGGGTGCCGATCCCGGGGGTCATGTCCAGTCCGGCATGGAAATTTGAGCAGGACGGGCATGGCGGGGTGCGGTACCCGAACGTGCTGCTGATCGGCACTCCCACGGTGAACGGCCACTGCACCGCCGATGCCGGGTCGTTGGTGAATGTGTCCGCGGTGTGCGCGTACGACTCGGTCCCGACGGGGGCGGTCACCGCCACCGTGTAGTCCCCGCGCACCATCACCGTCCCGGTGACGGTGTCGGGGGTGGTGAACGACTGGGCGCGCACCGGGGTGCGGGTCGCCTCGACGGCGAACACCGGCTCCGGCGTCAACGGGATCAGCAACGGCAGTCCGGCGATCGACGCGACCGGGAGCATCACCGCGCCGGCGAGCATCCGGGATCGGGTGAGCGTGCGGCGCGGCGCGTGTCGAGGTGTCCGGGCGGCACGGGTGGGCCGACGGCGTCGATCGCGTCGCGTCTGGACGGGTGGGGAAGACAGGGCGGCTCTCGCCGCACGGCGCGTTCCGGTACCGGGAGTCGGGGTGGAGGGGGCGGGTTCAGGCATACAAGACTTTCCTGGATGAGGGGGACGATGAAGGTGCGCACGGTCGCCGTCACACGGTCCAACCGGGAGCCGCGGCCCGGAGTGCACGGCGAGAATCCGGGATCGGATCACCCATGGCGCTGCCGCAGACGGGTCGCGCTCGCCTGCGGACCGCACATCGTGGACCGTCGGCGACATCACGCGCCGGCGGCGGCTCAGGCGGCGGGCGCGGGCGGGGTGCTGATCAGGTGCGGCTGATCGACAGCACGATCAGGGAGGGCCGCAGAAGAGGCGACCCGGATGTGAACGAGCTCGACCTGCCGGGGAGGGATCGCAGCCACGCCAGCAGCGACATCCACCCGTCCCGGGCCGGGAGCACCAGGATGAGCAGGGTCAGCAACGCGAGCAGACACGTCACGGCAGCGAAAGCATGAGACGTCCCGCAGACCGTCTCATCGCACGAGGGCGTCACCACCCCGCTGACCAGGACATCAGCGGCGGCATCGGGGGCCGCAACGACTGCGGAGGCGGACACGACAGTGCCCGCCTGGTCCTCTTCCAGACTCAGCGAATGCATCGCAAGCAGCCCCGCGATGATCGCGGTCACCGCGGCCAGGTAGAACCACAGGGCACGCCGGGACCCGAGTGCCCGCCGTCGCGCCACCACCTGGTTCACCGTCGACGCCCCTTCCTCGATCACGCCCAGCATACCCCGGGCGGGTAGCCATCCCCGAAGCGATACCCATCCTGGATACCCCGGATGGGTATATGCTGAGTGGTAGGGGGCACCCGCTCCCGTGCGTGGTGTTCTGACCGTGTCGCGGAGGCAAGGCACCGCTACCCTGGACGGGAAGGAGGTCGGTCGTGAACGTGATTCGCTCGCACGCGCGTCTGACCCCCGGGGTGCGACGGCTCCTGCTGGCCGCTCCGATCGCCCTGGCGATCATCACCGGGCTGCTGTCCATGCACGTCCTGACCGGTTCCCACCAGCCCGCCCTGGCATCAGAGACCAGCGCGATGAGCACGCACAGCCAGGTCGGCTCCGCACCAGCCGCCGCCGACGATACGCCGATGACCGCAGCTGCGGCGGAGGGCGCTGGAGGGCATTGCCAGGACGGGTGCGGCAGCCCTGCGGGGATGCCGGATCACTCGATGCTGATGATGGTGTGCGTGCTGGCGCTGCTGGCCGCGGTGATCGTCCTGCTCGCCCCGACGTCCCGTGCCCTTCTCACATACGCCGTAGCCCGCTCGCGCTCCCATACCCGGACTCTGCTGGTCGGATTGCCGCATCCCCGCCCGCCTTCACTGCTTGTCCTGTCCATCAGTCGCACCTGATTCCGCCTGAACCCCGGCGACCCTTGCCGGGGATGCTGCACCCTGCCCTCCCGGGCACTGAATCAGACCCTCACCGACTGAATAGACAAGGACACCCCTGATGCGTTTTCGTACTCTCACGCTGACCGCCGGCGCCCTGGCCACCGTGCTCGTGCTCGCCGGCTGCGCCCCCACCGACGGCACCATGCCCGGCATGGACCACGGACCCGGGGGGATGACCAGCACCGCCCCCTCCCAGTCCGCCGCCGCGTTCAACGCCGCGGACGAGATGTTCGTGACCATGATGATCCCGCACCACCAGCAGGCCATCGAGATGGCCGATCAGATCCTCGCGAAAGACGGCATCGACGAGCGAGTCGTCTCCCTCGCCGAGCAGATCAAGGCCGCACAGGACCCGGAGATCCAGACCATGAAGGGCTGGCTGGAGGAGTGGGGCGTCCCGTACGACGACTCCATGTCCGGGATGGACGGCATGGACATGGGCGGCGGGATGATGTCGGAGGACGACATGGCCGCTCTGGATGCCGCGACCGGGGTCGAGGCGACCCGCCTGTTCCTGAACGGCATGATCGCTCACCACCAGGGCGCCGTGACGATGGCGCAGTCGGTGCTCACCGACGGACAGAACCCGGACGTGGCCGCCCTCGCGCAGCAGATCATCGACGGGCAGACCGCCGAGATCACCACGATGCAGGACATCCTCGCCAGCCTCTGACCCGGTACCCCTCGGACGGGACCCGCGCTCCCGATGCCGGTCCCGTCCGAGGCCCCACCCTCGACCCCTGTGCGGTCACCGGTATCCGGCGTACCCGCACGGAAAGGACCTCCGTTCATGATCTCTCCCACCACCCGCAGACTGGCGATCACGGCCACCGTCACCGTCGCGCTGCTGCTCACGGGCTGCAGCACCACCCCTGCGGAGCCCGATGCCCCCGCGGGCACCGCGGCCGGGTTCGGGCATGTGCACGGCATCGTCGACGCCGGTGACAGCACCGTGCTGCTGGGCACCCACACCGGCCTGTACACGCTGGGCGAGGACGGCACCGTCACCGGCCCGGTCGGTGGCATCGACCTGGACGCGATGGGACTGACCGCTACCGGTGACACCCTCTACGCGTCCGGGCACCCCGGCCCGTCCACCCCGGCGGAGCTCGGCGCCCCCAACCTCGGCATCATCCGCAGCCTCGACGCCGGCGCCTCGTGGGAACCGGTCGCGTTCACCGGGGAAGAGGACTTCCACGTCCTCACCGTCACCGGCGACGGCACCCTGTACGGGATCGGATCCTCCCGGCTGCTGCTGCGCACCAGCAGCGACGGCGGGCAGAGTTGGGCGGACGGTGCCGAGCTGCCCGCCGTCGACCTGGCCGCCGCGACCGACGGCACCCTGTACGCCGCCACCCAGGACGGGCTGCAGCACAGCACAGACGGTGGCGCCACCTTCACCCCGGCGCCGGACGCGCCAGTGCTGTACCTGGTGGAGACCGACCCAACCGGTGGGGTGGTCGGAGTGGACACCGACGGGACGTTGCGACGCCTAGTCGGCACCGGCTGGGAGAACGTCGGCACCACCACGGGAACCGTCCAAGCCCTCGGGGTCACCGGGGACGGTGCGATCGTCCTGGTCGATGACCGCGGCGTGGTCTGGATCCGCGACACCACCGCCACCGTTCTCATCCCGGCGGCAACACCATGACCACCGTCATTCGCACCTGGCGCGACCCGAGCGGTCGCGGATCGGAAGGAGACCGACCATGACCCCCACACCGGCACCCCCCGCGTGGGCGCACCGCACCACTGATGCCACCGCCGAGCAGTTGGCGGCGGTGGATGCGTGGTGGCGGGCGGCGAACTATCTGAGCATCGGGCAGATCTACCTGCAGGGTAACCCGCTGCTGCGCCACCGCCTCAGCCGGGACGACATCAAGCCGCGGCTGCTGGGGCATTGGGGCACCACCCCGGGCCTGAACTTCCTCTACGCCCACCTGAACCGCGCCATCCGCGACCGCGACCTGAACACCCTGTACGTGACCGGGCCCGGGCACGGCGGACCCGGCATGGTCGCCAACGCCTACCTCGACGGCACCTACACCGAACGCTACCCGGGCATCGACCGCACCAAAGAGGGGCTGCGGGCGCTGTTCCGGCAGTTCTCCTTCCCGGGCGGGATCCCCTCGCACGCGTCCGCGGAAACGCCCGGGTCGATCAACGAGGGCGGGGAGCTGGGCTACTCCCTCGTGCACGCCTACGGGGCCGCGTTCGACAACCCCGACCTGCTGGTCGCCTGCGTGATCGGTGACGGGGAGGCGGAGACCGGGCCGCTGGCGACCGCGTGGCACGGCAACAAGTTCCTCAACCCCGCCCATGACGGGGTGGTGCTGCCGATCCTGCATCTGAACGGGTACAAGATCGCCAACCCGACCGTGCTGTCCCGCATCCCCGAGGAAGAGCTGGTCGCGCTGCTGCGCGGCTACGGCCATCACCCCCACGTCGTCACGGTCGGCTTCGATGGCGAGACCCCGCAGGAGTCCCACGCGACGTTCGCGGCGGTCCTGGATGCGGTGCTGGATGAGATCGCGGACATCAAGGCCGCCGCGGCGGCCGGGACGCTGGAGGGGCGGCCGGCGTGGCCGGCGATCGTGCTGCGCAGCCCGAAGGGGTGGACCTGCCCGAAGATCATCGACGGTCTGCCGGTGGAGGGCACCTGGCGGGCACACCAGGTGCCGCTCGCCGAGGTCCGCGACAATCCCGAGCACCTGCGGATCCTCGAGGACTGGCTGGCGTCCTACCGCCCGCACGAGCTGTTCGACGTGACCGGCGCCCCCCGCCCGGCCACGGTCGCGATCGCCCCGGACGGGGATCGGCGGATGAGCGCGAACCCGGCCGGCAACGGCGGACAACTCACCGTCCCGCTGCGGCTCCCGGACTTCCACAAGCACGCGCAGCCGGTCGACCCGGCCGAGCGGGGTGCGGGAACCGGGGAAGCGACCCGCGTGCTGGGCGAGTGGCTGGCGGGGGTGATCCGGGACAACCCGGACAACTTCCGCATCTTCGGCCCGGACGAGACCGCCTCCAACCGGCTCGCCCCACCCGTCTACCAGGCCACCGGCAAGCAGTGGAACGCGGCCGTGGAGCCCGTCGACGAGCACCTGGCCCCGACTGGGCGGGTGATGGAGGTGCTCAGCGAGCACCAGTGCCAGGGCTGGCTCGAGGGCTACGTCCTTACCGGCCGGCATGGGCTGTTCAACTGCTACGAGGCGTTCACCCACATCGTCGACTCGATGTTCAACCAGCACGCCAAATGGCTCGAAGCGGCCCGGGAGGTGTCGTGGCGGGACCCGATCCCGAGCTTCAACTACCTGCTCTCCAGCCACGTCTGGCGGCAGGACCACAACGGGTTCTCTCACCAGGACCCCGGGTTCATCGACCTCGCCCTGAACAAGAGCCCCGACATCGTCCGCGTCTACCTGCCGTTCGACGCGAACACGCTGCTGTCCACCTACGACCACTGCCTGCGCTCGGCCGGGTACATCAACGTCGTCGTCGCCGGGAAGCAGCCCGCCCCGCAGTGGCTGACGATGGACGAGGCGATCGAGCACTGCACCCGCGGGCTCGGGATCCTGCCGTGGGCGGGCACCGAAACCGAAGGCACCGAGCCGGATGTGGTGCTCGCCGCCGCCGGCGACGTCCCCACCCTCGAGACCCTCGCCGCGGCGGCGCTGCTGCGCGAGCACATCCCCGACCTGAGAGTGCGGGTGGTGAACGTGGTCGACCTGACCCGGCTGCAATCCGAGGACCAGCACCCGCACGGTCTCCCGGACCGGGAGTTCGATGCGATCTTCACTCCCGACAAGCCGGTGATCTTCGCCTACCACGGCTACCCGTGGCTGATCCACCGACTCACCTACAAGCGCGCCGGGCACCAGAACCTGCACGTGCACGGCTTCCAGGAGCGCGGCACCACCACGACCCCGTTCGACATGGTCATGCTCAACGACCTCGACCGGTACCGGCTCGCGATCGACGTCCTCGACCACGTCCCGGGCCTCGCCGCCCGCCACGCCGGCCTGCGGCAGGAGCTGCAGGACGCCCGCCTGCACGCCCGCGCCCACACCCGCGAGCACGGCACCGACATCCCCGCCGTCGCCGACTGGCAATGGCCCCACCCCGACACCACCGACCCCACCCTCGGGAAGGAACCGAAATGAGCGACACCAGAACCGTGACCCTGCAGGTCAGCGGCATGATCCGCGCGACCTCCAAGAACGTCACCGAAGCCCACCTGAGCCGACAACCCGGAGTGATCGCCGTGGACGCGAACCCGGTCTCACAGACCGCGACCGTCACCTACGACCCCGAGACCACCTCGGTCGCCCACCTCCAGCAATGGGTCATCGACTGCGGGTATCACTGCGCCGGCCAGTCCGTCCCCGACCATATCTGCGACCCCGCGCACGACCCGCACGACGAGGGTGCGCACGACCACAGCGCCCACCACGGCCCCGCAGCTGAGGGCGCACAAGAACCGCACGCGAGTCACGACGCGCACGAGGGCCACACGGATGCCACGGGTCACGCCAGCCACGCGGGCCATAAGGGTCCTGCGGGCTATCACGACGACCCCGTCCACGACCACGCCGCTGGCCACGACCACACGCACGCCCCGTCGGCGACGGCGGATGACGGTGTGCATGCCGGTCACCACGTCGAGCACGCCGGTCACACCGCGGCCGCGGGTGGGCACGATCGTGGTGCAGCGTCGGGTCACAGTGCGCAGGAGATGATGGGCCACGGTGGGCATCACGGCGGGATGTCGATGGACGCGATGATCCGCGACATGCGCAACCGGTTCCTGGTCGCGCTGATCCTGTCGATCCCGATCACCCTGTGGTCTCCGATCGGGCGGGAGGTGATCGGATTCGAGGTGCCGGCACCGTTCGGGCTGCGCGATGACGTGTTCATGCTGATCCTGTCGCTGCCGGTGATCTTCTACTCGGCGTGGATCTTCTTCGACGGCGCCTACCGGGCGCTGCGCGCGAAGACCCTCGACATGATGGTGCTCGTCGCAGTCGGTGTCGGCGCCGGCTGGCTGTACTCCCTCGCGGTCACCCTCACCGGCGGCGGTGAAGTGTTCTACGAAGCCGCCACGGTGCTTGCCACCTTCGTGCTGCTGGGGCATTGGGTGGAGATGCGCGCCCGCGGCGGCGCGAACGACGCCATCCGCACCCTCCTGGAGCTCGCACCCTCGCAGGCGGTCGTGATCCGTGACGGGCAGGAGGTCGAGATCCCCACCAGCGAGGTCGTCCCGGGGGATCTGATGCTGGTGCGGCCGGGGGCCAAGATCCCCACCGACGGTGTCGTGGAATCCGGAGAGTCCGAGGTGGACGAGTCGATGGTCACCGGCGAGTCCATGCCGGTGGACAAAGCGCCCGGGTCGGAGGTGATCGGAGCGACCGTGAACACCGTCGGCACCCTCCGCGTCACAGCCACCAAAGTCGGCTCGGACACGGCGTTGGCGCAGATCGTGAAGCTCGTGCAAGAGGCGCAGAACTCCAAAGCCCCCGGGCAGCGCCTCGCCGACCGGGCAGCGTTCTGGCTCGTCCTGGTCGCCCTGATCGGCGGCACCCTCACCTTCCTGGTGTGGCTGCTCGCCGGCGCTGCAATCCCGATGGCGATCCTGTTCGCTATCACCGTCGTCGTCATCACCTGCCCCGACGCGCTCGGCCTCGCCACCCCGACGGCGATCATGGTCGGCACCGGGCTCGGCGCGAAACGGGGCGTGTTGTTCAAGAACGCCTCCGGGATCGAAACCGCCGCCCACATCGACACGGTCGTGTTCGACAAGACCGGCACCCTCACCAAGGGGGAGCCGGAGGTCACCGACTACATCCCCGTCGGCGACGACGACCTCGAGACTCTCTCCCTCGCGGTCGCGTTGGAGCGGGAATCCGAGCATCCTCTGGCGAAAGCGATCGTGAATTACGCCGACGCCCGCGACATCCCCCGTCGCACCGCGACCGCGTTCCGAAACGTCACCGGGCAGGGCGCGATCGCCACCGTCGACGGTCGACAGGTCGTCCTCGGCAACCCGCGCCTTCTCACCGGGGAGGGGATCGACATCAGCGGGGTGCAGGCCGCTCAGCAGGACCTGGCTGGGTCCGGCCGCACCGCGATCCTGTTCGCCGTGGACGGGCAAGTCGCCGGGATCATCGGTCTCGCCGACGCACCCCGGGACACCGCAAAGACCGCGATCGACGCTCTCCACGAGCAGGGCGTCGAGGTCGCAATGCTCACCGGGGACAACAAGCCCACCGCCGACCGGATCGCCGCTCTCCTCGGCATCGACACCGTGATCGCGGATGTGCTCCCCGAGGACAAGTCCGCGAAGGTCGCCGAGCTGCAGAAGACGGGCAAGAAGGTCGCGATGGTCGGCGACGGCGTCAACGACGCCCCCGCCCTCGCCCAGGCCGACCTCGGCATCGCGATCGGCGCCGGCACCGACGTCGCCATCGAGACCGCCGACGTGGTCCTGATGCGCTCGGACCCGCTCGATGTTGCGATCGCACTCAAGATCGGCAAGGGCACACTGCGAAAGATGCGGCAGAACCTGGGCTGGGCCATCGGATACAACGCCGCCGCCCTCCCCATCGCCGCTGGCGTGTTCTACCCGGCGTTCGGGATCATGCTGTCCCCGGAGATCGCCGCCCTGTCGATGTCCGGTTCCTCCGTGATCGTCGCCGTCAACGCCCTCCTCCTCAAGCGGCTCCGCCTGCCCGCCCAGGCGCCCGCTGCGACGACCATGCAGAAGGAGCCCGAACATGCCTGACCGTCCGCTCTCTCCCACACCGTCCTCCCCGATGCTGCTGACCCGACGAGGTGTGCTCGGACTCGGACTGGGCGCCGTCGCGGCAGCCGTGCTCGCCTCCTGCACCCCCGCGCCGCAATGGGTGACACCCACCGGCGCAGCGGTGTCCGGCACGGAGAAGAACCGCGGCGGCACCGGCCGAGTCACCACCGTCGACCTCACCGCCGCCCCCACCACGCTCGACCTGGCCGGTACCTCCGCCGCCACCTGGGCGTTCGGAGGTATCCCCGCCCCGGTAATCCGGCTCACCGCAGGCGACACGCTGAAAGCGACCGTCCGCAACCAGCTCGACGCGGACACCTCCGTGCACTGGCACGGACTCGCCCTCCGCAACGACATGGATGGGGTCCCTCCGGTAACCCAAGCCCCCATCGCCCCGGGCGGACAGTTCGCATACGAGTTCGTCACCCCGCATCCGGGCACCTACTGGTTCCACCCCCACGTCGGCCCGCAACTGGACCACGGCCTCTACGGTGCGCTCATCATCGACGACCCGGACGAGAAGGTGACGTGGGACGACGAATGGGTGCTGATCCTCGACGACTGGCTCGACGGCGTCACCGCCACCCCGGACCAGGTCCTCACCGACCTCTCGAAGGGCATGGGAGACATGGGCGGGATGGGCGACATGTTCATGCGGATGGGGAACCTGCTGATGGGCGCCACCTCCGACCTGCTCGGCGGCGACGCCGGCGACGTCTACTACCCGCACTACCTCATCAACGGCAAACCCAAAGCCGACCCCGCCCAATTCACCGGCACTCCTGGTGCCCGGGTGCGGATCCGTGTCATCAACGCCGGCAGCGACACCGCGTTCCGGTTCGCGATCGGCGGCCACACCCTGACGATCACCCACACCGACGGGTTCCCGGTGGATCCTGTCGAGGTCGACAGTGTCCTGATCGGGATGGGCGAACGCTACGACCTGCAGGTCACCCTGGACGATGGGGTGTTCCCTGTCGTCGCCGACGCGGAAGGCAAGCAGGATCGCGCGTTCGCGCTCGTTCGCACCGCCGCTGGCACGGCTCCGGCCAGCGACGTCCCCGTCGCCGAGCTCGGCACCGGCAGGGTCGGCACCGCTGCCGGACTGAGCGCGACCGCCTCCGTCACCCTGCACCAGGCATCCCCCGACCGGGTCGTGCACCTCGCGCTGACCGGGGGGATGGAGGCGTACGACTGGGGGATCAATGGGCGCCGGTTCGACATGAACGACCCGTTGCGGGACGCGCACGCGGTCAGTATGGGGGAGCGGGTGCAGTTGCGGATCCGCAATGACACCGAGATGTGGCATCCGTTCCACCTGCACGGCCACACCTACCAGCACGCGAACGGCGGCCCCCGGAAGGACACCTCCATCATCCTCCCGGGCCAGACCCTGACAGTCGACTTCGACGCCGACAACCCCGGCCAGTGGGTCGCGCACTGCCACAACATCTACCACGCCGAGACCGGCATGACCACGGTGCTCGGATACCAGTCATGAACCGCGCGTTCATCCCCAGCACGGGAGGATGATCGCGCGGGCGATCGGACGGCGGCGGCGGACGTCAAGTCTAAGTGGACTTCCTACTCTTATGTAGGGATCTGCCATTTCGCGCGGAATCCTGCTGACGAAACTGCTGCCAATTAGCGTGGAATCCCCGAGTTCTGCGCCACCTTGACCGGGAACCTACAGTAGGGCTGGGTTCTTGTAGGTTTTTTTGAAGTTGTCCATTTCGCAGATGAAATGTCCACCGTGTGTCCATATATGTTCGTGTTGAGGGAGCGGAGGCCCATCGATGCTCGGTTACGACGCGGATGTGCTCGAACTCCGCGCTGGCGTGGGCGAGCGGGAGGTCATGCGGATCGCCCGATTGCCGCATGAGAAGCGAGGGGGATACCTCAAGACGATCGTTTCCCGTCGCGTAGCTCGCGTCCCGTTCCGGACTTGGGTCGATCAGCTGCTCGACGCCGTCGATGACGGGCGGGCGCAGATGCTGATTCACCGCCAACTGGCCGGCATATTCGCTCCAGGCCGCGTCCTCGGGTCTGGTGCGTTTCGCCACCGATCCAGCGTTCCGCTCATTGGGGTTCGGTATGGCGGCTCTGCGCATTCTGGGTGGGGTGAGGCGCTCGGGCGTGGCGTGACGGGGTGAGGTGGGTCGAGGCCCGGAGGATCGGTAGCGACCAAGCAACCTGTTCGTCCGGAGA
>NZ_JBBCVW010000021.1:0-51551 GCF_037146215.1 Microbacterium sp. MMO-56 | reverse complement strand
CCTTCCGGACTGGTAAACGTTGCTCTAGACAATCAACATTTTCCCAGACCAGAAGGACATTTCACTTCACGGCACGCCCACGAACCGCACCCGACATGGTGGATCGGGGCTGAGTGTCCCAGAACTCCGCCATCGACTGCGGACACACCTTGACGCGGTCGGTGTTGCAGACGATGAGCATCGCCGTGGTACCGCTGTGGTAGCCATAGTCGGTCACGTTCTCGGCACCGAGCTCGTCGACGAGTCGAGCTTTCACGTCGGAAGGGATGGGATCCAGAAGGTCCTGGGCCGCGAGGAACTCGACGTCCGAATCGGTGATGGACTCCAGCACGTCCCACTCCGTACGGTTCGCCGAGGCTTGCGCCTCGGTGCGCGCGACGAACAGGCCGGGCGCATCGACCTGCTGCACCTCGATGCCCGTGTCGGCCGTGAACGGCTCCACGTACGCCGCCTGGTAGGCCTCGCTGGCCAGACCACCCCAGTTCGCGACCACGACCGGCCCGGAAGACTGCTCGGCACCTCCGGCTGACGATGCGCAGCCCGTGAGGGCCACCGCGGCCACAGCCACGAACGTTCCTGCGGCCGCGACGGCCGTCCGTCGAAGTGTCAGCACCATGTTCGATCTCCTCGTCGTTGAAAAGTGAACGGACCGTCCGGTCGTTCGAGTTGCAGAGCCCGTTTGCTAATGCAATCGTTTGCACTTCGATAGTATGCCGCGCGGCGATGTGACGCAAGCGGAAAGATGTCGGTGCTATGCGGGGATGTCGATGCGAAAGCCCCTCGACCACCGGGCGCGGATAGGAGCTTCGGGGATCAGGGAGAATCTCTCGTCGATCCTCTGCTTCGAGGCATCCAGCGCGGCCCGCGCGCCCGCCCAGTCGAACCCCACCAATCGACCATCGCGCTTCACGATGCGTCCGTCGACCATCACCAGGTCGACGAGAGCGGGAGCACCGTAGTTGACAACCGCCGCGTACGGGTCGCTCATCGGAGCCAGCCCGAGGACGTCCGTCCGCATCAGCAGGAGGTCGGCCTTCATCCCCGGCGCAAGGCTGCCCGTGATGTCGCCGAAACCCGCCGACCTCGCGCCTCCCGCGGTCGCGATGTCCAGGACCTGCTTCTGATGCACCTTCCGGGTCATGCGGAGGCGGTTCGAAAGCGCGCGCTCCAAGCGCCACACGTTCAGCAGAGCGCGCATCTGCCCGAACATGTCGGCCGACAGATCGATGGTGGCGTCTACGCCGAGGCTGGATTGCCCGCCGAGCGCGGCGAACCTCTCGACGGCGGGGAACGCCCCATAGGTCATCTCGATCTCGATGGCCGAGCTCAGAGACGCGCCGGCGTCGATAATCATCTGCAACTCGTCGTCCGGCAAGTGGTTGCCGTGGACGAACAGCAGGTCGGGGCCGATCTCACCGGCGTCATGCAGTTCGCGTACGACCTTCAACGGCTCCTTGGCACTCATGCCCATGTGGATGCTGATGCGCATCGGGTCGAGGGTACGACTCCAGCGCACCTCCTCGAGCATCGACCCGGGCTCCGAGAGAGTCTCGAACTCCCGCGACGCGATACCGAACCGGACCCGTGCGGACTCGTTCGAGAAGTAGGCGTCTCGCACGCGCACGGCGTTGTTTCGGTGCCACTGGTTCAGCGGGACGTTCACTTCTTCGAGCAGTGCCGGGAGTTCGCTCGGGTCCTGACCGGGACGATAGCGAAGATTGCGATAGGTGCCGTAGCCGAAGATCCCGCGGATGCCGGAGGAGATGAGCCCCTCCGCGAGTGCATCGGAGTGCTCTTCCGACAGCTGCAGGTGCGAGTGATCCACGATCGTCGTGATCCCGGAATCCAACGCCTCCATGGCGCCCACACGATTCGCCAGCTCGGCATCCTCCGGTTCGTAGCAGATGCAGTACATACCTCGGATGTAGGTCATGTAGTCCAGCAGGTTCCAGTCGGTGCGGATGCCGTGCAGCGGCGTCAGCCAGGTGTGTCGATGCGTGTCCACGAATCCGGGGCAGAGGATGGTTCCCGTCGCATCGATCACCTCGGCATCGACGACGTCGAGGTGGGGCGCGATCGCCGCGATCCGCTCGTCCTCGACGAGCAGGTCGCCCGCCGGCAGGTCATCGATGTCCCCTCGCATCGGCAGGATCGTGGCACCGCGGAAGAGGGTGCGCCGCCGGGTCAACGCTGCACCGATTCCGGCGAGGCGGCCATGTACGACTCCCGCCGCGGACCCACCATCGTCTCGATCGCGTACAGCGATGAGGATGCCGTGATGAACAGCGTGCGCCACGCATCGGCGCCCCACGTGAAGTTCGCCGCCCGCTCGGGAGTGCGCACGACGCCCAGACGCGCTCCGTCGGGGTCGAACACCCAGATCCCGCCCGGTCCCGTGACCCACACGTTGCCGAGTTCATCGCACTTCATGCCATCGGGAAGACCGGGATCGTCATCGCTGCGAATACCACGGGCGAAGACGCGCTCCCTCTTCAGCGACCCGTCCGGACGCACGTCATAGACGAGGATGCTCGCCCGGTCGGTGTCATTGACGTAGAGGAGACTCTCATCGGGCGAGAAGCACAGTCCGTTCGGCTCGATGAACGAGGCGCGGTCCACTACGAGCTGAACGTCCCCGCCGCCTGGTGGCACGCGATACACGCCCTGGAATCCCATCAGGAGGGGTCGCGCGACACCGAAGGCGGCCCGCCGCCCATACGTCGGGTCGGTGAAGTACACCGAACCGTCCGAACGGACGACAACATCGTTCGGACTGTTGAGCTCACACCCGTCGAAGTGCGTCGCCAGGGTCGTGGCCGTGCCGTCGCCCGCGGACCGGAGGACCGACGATGTCGCGTGCACACAGACGATCAGTGAAAGATCGGCGTCGTACGTCATCCCGTTGGCGAAACCGGTCGGCCGAGCAACGGCGGTCGCGCCCGATGCATCCCAGCGGTGGCGGGCGTCGCCGGGGACATCGGAGAAGTACAGCGCGCTCTCGCGCGGATTCCAGACCGGACCTTCCAACCAGGAGTATCCGGTGGCGAGGCGTCGAACGGGGGCGTCGACATTCACCAGCTGGGCGAAGCGGGGGTCTACGGAGATGTGGAGCACGACGGAGTGCCTTTCTTCTGCAGTGGAGGAGCGGTGGACGGTCGTCAGCGACCTGCGGGCCGCACGCCGGAGTCGGTGGCCATGAGCGCGGTCGCCTGAGGCATCGCGCGGCGCCCGTCAGCCGATACGGCGGCGGGTGATCTCCGCCATGACCGACCAATCGCGATCGGCGAGCTGCGGGTCGGCCAGAGCCTCCTCGAAGATCTCGCGCAATACCGGTGCGGTCGGGAGCGCGGCGGACGTCTCGGCAGCGGCCTCCTGCGCGAGCGAAAGGTCCTTGAGCCCGAGCTTCACGCTGAACGCAGCCGGCAGGTACTCCCGGGTCGCGATGACGGGGCCGTAGCCCTGATACGCGGAGCCGGTGTACGCGGCGTCCGTGAGAATCTCGACGAACGTGTGAGCGTCGACGTCGTCACGCTCCATCAGGTTGAGCGACTCCGCCAGGGCTTGCATCGTGTGGATGAGGTTGTAGTTCACTCCGATCTTCACCAGGTTCGCTTTTGCGGCGTCCTCACCGACACGCCATATGCGCCGGCCCAGCACCTGAAGGAAAGGCTCCGCGCGATTCAGTACGTCCTGCGGGCCGGCGGCGACGATGTTGAGCGCACCGGAGGCCGCCAGATGCGGTCTGCCCAACACGGGAGCGGCAGCATAGCCCACGCCGTGAGCCTCGTGACGAGTCTGCAGCCGACGCGCGGTGTCGAGACTCACGGTCGACATGTTCACGTGCGTTGCACCGCGGACGTCCCGAAGAGTCTCGTCGGTGAACACCGCGTGGACGGCCGCATCATCGGAGAGCATGGAGAAGGCGATGCCCGTCTGCAGCGCCTCTGCGGGGGAGGACGCCGCGCGGGCGCCGGCTGCCTGCAGAGGGATGACTGGCGCGGCGGAACGGTTCCAGACGGTCACATCGTGTCCGGCATCGAGCAGGCGGTGCGCCATGACGACACCCATCGTGCCCAGGCCGATGAATCCGATCGCTGCCATGCAGACTCCTACGTTCCGGACCCGATCGCTCGGGTCGATTTGCGCTCGATGAACTCCGGGGCGAGCATGATGCGCTCGGCGACGGCGCTTTCCCCCGCCACGGCGGCGAACGCGAGCCGTGCACTGTGCTGGCCGAGTTCGAACCCGGGCAGCCGCACCGTCGTGAGGGGAGGGTCGAGATGGTCGCTCAACGGCGCATCGTTGTACCCGACGACGGAGACATCCTCGGGGCAGCGCAGTCCGGCCTCGCGCAGCGCGTCGATGGCGCCCACGGCCATGAGGTCGTTGTGGGCGAAGAGCGCCGTCGGCCGTCGCTCGGGGGGAAGCCTCAGCACCGCAGCGGCCAGACGTCGCCCCTCGTCGATCGTGCTCGCCATGGCGTGACCGTCGACCGAAACGTCCTCAACGCCGATGTGCGCGGCGACGGCCTCGTGAAAACCACGTGATCGGCCGACGAACGATGAGATGCGGGGGTCCCCCGCGAGCTGGGCGATACGCCTGTGGCCTTGGGAGATCAAGTGGGTGACCGCCATGCGGGCGCCCATCCTGTCGTCCTGCAGCACCTCCCGGCGGTCGCCACCGCCTCCGGGCACCATGTCGAAGCCGCGCACCGCGAGCACCACCGGGACGCGGCTCTCCAGGTCGGCAACGTATTCTTCGTCGTCCATATGCGCGGCGCTGAGGATGATCGCGTCGACCCGATACCGCAGCAGCCGCGTCACGGCGCTGCGCAGGATGGCAGGATCGTCGTGAGTCTCGGCCACGAGCGGGAGCACCCCTCGCTCATGCGCCTCCTTCTCGACACCGCGGAGCAGAGCGAGGACGAACCCGTTGGACAGGTCGGCGACGATCACTCCGACAACCCCTGTGGATCCTTTGCGGAGCGAGCGTGCGACCGCGTTCGGCCGATAGCCCAGGTGCTCCGCGGCCGCTCGCACCCGGGCGCGGGTCTCCTCGTTGACGAGATGCGCCTGCTGCTCGTCCAGGGCGCGCGAGGCGGTGCCCACGTGCACCCCGGCGCGCAGTGCGACGTCCTTGAGGGTGGCGGGTGCGGACTTGGTCATCTGCGAGGCCTTCTTCCCCTTCGCGTGCGGGGTCGCGCACGTCCTCCGCCCATTATCGTGATGGCCGGACCAGGGTCTTGATCGCCGGCGGTGCGCCGTCTGACATCGGCCTCAGCGCCTCGTCCACGAGCCGATCGAGAGTGAGCGGGTCCGGCGCGATCGAGCCCCATCTCCCGCGCCGCGTGGCGACCAGCCGCGCAGCCTCCGGGAAGTCGGTCTCGCGCACCATCGCATTGGTGCCGATCAGGCTCAGCTCACGCACGGTCACACGCGCCAGGTCGACGGAGCGCAGGGCCTTCTGAATGCCCACGAGCACGATCTCGGTGCCCATGGGTACGATGTCGATCGCGAGCTGGATCCCGGGGTCCGACCCGGTGACCTCGAAGAACACCGGGATGCTGTGCGCGAACTCCGCAGCGATGCGGTCGCCGCTGCCGGGTTCCCCGGCACGCACCGTGACCTGTGCGCCCAGATCGGCCGCGACATCGAGACGCTCCTGCGTGAGATCGACGGCGACGACGTGGGCACCGGCATCCACCAGAGCGTGGATGAGGAACGCGCCGATGCCACCGATACCCTGCACGATCGCGACCGTCCCCGGCTCCACGTGTGCTCGCCGCAGCGAGTGCACGGCGATCGCCATCGGCTGCGCCAGCGCCGCCTCCTCCTCCGTCAGCCCAAGGGGTCCCACGTCGACGCAGCTGCCTACCGGCGTGGAGACGTACCGGGTCAGCGCGCCATCGCGATGCAGACCCACGGCCGCGTACCGGCGACAGAGGTTCGAGCGGCCCGTCACGCATTCACGGCAGGTACCGCACGGCGCAGATCCGCAGGAGGCGACGAGCTTGCCGAGCCACGTGGAATCCACTCCCTCTCCCACCTCGACAACCGTCCCGGAGAACTCGTGCCCCATCACCATCGGTCCGATGTGCCCCGTCACGGGGTGGGCACTCTCCACCGGGAAGAGCCTCGGCCCGTACGCCCACTCGGTCGCATCGGTGCCGCACACCCCGACCACTCCCACCTCGAGGAGGAGTTCTCCGGCGCGGGCCCGCGGAACCTGCACGTCTTCGAGCCGCAGGTCCTGACGACCGTGGAGCACCGCAGCACGCATGGTCGCTGGACGGGAGGGGGCGAGACTAGGGATCATCGATGACTCCTCGGTGGAGATGGGACAGCGTCGGTAGGTCAGTACGGGTTGGCGACGACGAGCTCTTCGGCCGGATACTTCGTGATGACGACCGGGCCGTCATCGGTGACGACGACCTCTTCCTCGATGCGCGCGGCGGAGTAGCCGTCGCTCGCCGGACAGTAGGTCTCAACCGCGAACACCATGCCGGCCTTGATCTCCACCGGCTCGCGGTAGCTGTTCAGCCGCGAGATGACCGGCCGCTCGTGCAGCCCCAGGCCGAGTCCGTGGCAGAACTGCAGTCCGAACGCCGACAGCTCGTCATCGAAGCCCAAGGACTCCGCTGTCGGGAAGAGCGACGCGATCTCGTCCGACCCGACGCCTGGCGCGATGGCGGCGAGAGCGTTGTCCATCCACTCCCGAGCTCGGCTGTAGGCGGCACGCTGGGGCGCCGTCGACCTGCCGACGCTGAACGTGCGGTAGTAACACGTGCGGTAGCCGTTGAACGAGTGGATGATGTCGAAGAACGCCTGGTCGCCGGGGCGGATGATCCGGTCGGTGAAGTTGTGGGGATGCGGGTTGCACCGCTCCCCCGAGATGGCGTTGACGGCCTCGACCTGGTCGGAGCCGTACTCGTACAGCTTCTTCGCCGCCAGAGCGACGATCTCGTTCTCACGGACGCCAGGCTTGAGCGCCTCCACGATGTCGGTGTAGACCCCGTCGACCATGGCTGCAGCCTGGTTGAGCAACATGATCTCGTCCGCGCTCTTGATCTCCCGCGCATCAAGCATGTGCTGCTGCGCGTCGACGACGGTGAAGCCCTGACGCTGCATCTCGAACAGGAAAGGCGGTTCGACGATATCGATTCCCACCGGAGCGTCCTGCAGGCCGAGGTCGGTGAGGATTCGTCGGATCTGCGTGACGGCATCGACCATGAGTCCCGCCGACGGCGCGACCGCGCCGCGGAAGCCGAGGAAACCAGGGTGATTGTGGTCATGCTTCAGCCACGGCGAGTAGAGCCGGTGATGCGTGACCGCTGAGCCGAAGTCCCACAGGTGCGGCTGGCCACCTCGTGTGAGCAACGCGTACCGGATCATCTTGTCGCCGAGCGCGCCGCCGACCCAGGACTGGGTGGTGTAGCGGATGTTGTAGAAGTCGAACAGCAGGAAGGCCCCGCACTCGCTGGCGTCCAGGGCGGCCTGCGCGCGGGTCAACCGATAGTCACGCAGCCGATCGAAGTCGACTCGCATCTCGTAGTCGACGCTTCCCACACCGGGCGTCAACAGCGGACGCGACGTGTTCTCGCCCATGAGCACAACTTCCTCCTCGATGAGTCTTCGCTGTCATCGTATTGCAATCGTTTGCATATCGCAACTGGCCCTTAGGCCACCCAGACGGTCTTGAGGTTGCAGAACTCGCGAATGCCTTCGCGTGAGAGCTCGCGCCCGTACCCTGACCGCTTGATGCCGCCGAACGGCAGCTCTGCGTACGAGACGGTCATGCCGTTGACGAAGACCGCGCCCGCCTCCATGCGCCGTTCGGCGTACGCGATCTCGTCGGGATCACTCGACCAGAACGCGGAACCGAGCCCGAAGTCACTGTCGTTCGCGATCTCGAGCGCGTGGTCGAGCGAGGTCGCACGATACAGGGAGGCGACGGGACCGAACGCCTCCTCCGACCACAGCCGCATGTCCCGGGTGAGCCCGCCGACGACCGTCGGTGCATAGAACCAGCCGGCGTCGGCGTCGCCGCGCGAACCTCCGACCAGGATTTCGGCCCCTTTCGCGCGCGCATCATCGACGAGCTCCTCGATGTCACGGCGACCGGATTCCGTGGCGAGCGGGCCGATGTCGGTGGACTCATCAGCCGGGTCGCCGACGACGAGCGCTGCCATCCGCTCGGTGAACCGACGGGCGAACTCGTCGTAGAGGTCCTCATGGATGATGAAACGCTTCGCGTTGATGCATGCCTGCCCGTTGTTCGTCGTACGGGCTCTCACCGCGGTCTCGACCGCGCCGTCGAGGTCGGCCGAGGGCATCACGATGAAAGGATCGGACCCGCCGAGTTCGAGCACGGCTTTCTTCAACACGTCCCCGGCCGCCGCGGCGATGGCACGTCCGGCCCCCTCAGAGCCCGTGAGGGTGACCGCGGCGACGCGTGAGTCGCGGATGACCGCCTCCACGCCCGCCGAGCCGATCAGCAGCGTCGAGAATGCACCGGACGGGAACCCGGCCCGGGTGAACAGTTCACCGAGGTACCGAGCGGACTGCGGCACGTTCGAGGCGTGCTTGAGCACGCCGGCATTGCCCGCCATCAGCGCGGGGGCGGCGAATCGGACGACTTGCCAGATCGGATAGTTCCACGGCATCACCGCCAGCACGACACCCAACGGCTCGTACCGGGTGCGCGCGGACGATGCCGTGACGGAAGACGGATCCTCGAGCTCGCGTCCCCGAAGGAAGAGGCGGGCGTTGTCGGCGTAGTAGTGCATGGTGTGCACGGACTTCGCGACCTCCGCGCGCGACTGGGCGAGCGGCTTGCCCATCTCGGCGGTGATGGTTGCGGCGACGTCGTCGATCTCGGACGCCAGGATGCCTGCGGCCGCCCGCATCCACTCGGCACGCCGGTCCCATCCGGCCACGTCGAGCGCGCCGACGGCGACGGCGGCTGCGGCGAGCTTTCGCTCGACCGCGTCGGCACCGTCCTCTTGGTACGCCGCGAGTTCGGTGCCGGTGGTCGGGTCGATGCTGCGGATGATCGCCATGGTGTGCTCCCTGGGTCAGATGAGGATGGTGAGCGGGTTCTCGATGCGCCGCTGCAGCGCGGCCAGCCACTGCGCCGCGACAGCGCCGTCGAGCACCCGATGATCGGCGGAGAGCGTGACCGTCATCACGGTCGCCGCGACGAGGTCGCCGGAGGCGTCGACGATTGGCCGTCTCCGCGCCGCACCGACAGCGAGGATGCCCGACTGCGGCGGATTGAGGATTGCGGTGAACGCGCCGGTGCCGTACATGCCGAGGTTCGACACAGAGAAGCTGCCGCCGTCGAGCTCGTGCGGCGTGAGTCGGCCGGCGCGAGCTCGTCGGGCGAGCTCGGCGACCGTGTCGCTCACACTGGTCAGCGACATCCGCTCGACAGCCCGCAGAACGGGCGTCACGAGCCCGCCGTCAGTCGCCACAGCGACGGAGATCTCGACGGAGGAGAACTGGCGGATGCTGTCGGCGTTCCAGATCGCGTTGGCGGCCGGCACGTCCATCAGAGCTCCGGCGACCGCCTTGATCACGAAGTCGTTGACCGACACCCGTCGAGGCGACGTCTCGTTGACCTGCGCGCGCAGCGAGAGGAGGTCGTCGACGCGGCAGTCCGCCTCGAGGTAGAAGTGCGGCACCGTCGTTGCGCTTTCGGTGAGTCGGCGCGCAATGGCGCGCCGCATCCGGCTGAGGGGCACGTCCTCATACGACCCGTCCGACGAGGCGGATGGGGACGAGACGGCGACGGAGGTCTCCTGCTCGAATGCGGGCTCCGGCGCCGCGTGGGCCGCTGACGTCAGCGCAGGATCCTGGGCGAGGTGGCGCTCGAGATCGCGGCGGACGATGCGGCCGTTAGGCCCGGTTCCCTCGATGCGGGCGATATCCACTCCCTGGTCGGCGGCGAGACGGCGCACGAGCGGACTCGTGAACACACGCGCCGCCACGCCGGCCGCCGAGCCCGCCGACGCCTCGCCGATCGGCGGCACCGTCGACGGCACGTCCTCATCGCCCGGGGACCGGTCATCCGGCGCCGCATCCACATCGGACTGCGCCTCGGAGACAGCCACCCCGCCGGCAGCGAGCGCATCGGCGACTGCACCGTCCCCGTCACCCTCTCCGAGCATGACGAGGATGGGCTCGCCCACACTCACGCTGTCTCCCTCGGCGGCGAGGAGGCGACCGACGACGCCTGCCGATTCCGCGGTCAGCTCGACGACGGCCTTGTCTGTCTCGATCTCGGCCAGCGGTTGGCCGAGCACGACGCTCGCGCCGACGGCGACCAACCAGGTCTGGATGGCGGCCTCGGCCGCACCCGCGAGCACCTCCGGCATGCGGATCAGTTCGGCCACGTCAGGCTCCGAATCCAGCACGTACGGCTTCGAGTCCGGCGATGACTTCCTCGGTGCGAGCGATCGCCGCGCGCTCCAGGACCCGCGATATGGACGGCGAGGCCTCCTCGCCGGTGACTCGCGAGACGGGCTGGTCCAACCAGTCGAAGAATCGCCGCTGGATCTCGTCGGCGAGCCACGCACCGTAGGACGTGCCGCGCGCGCCCTGTTCCACGATCAGAACCGCGTTGGTCTTGCGAATGCTCGCGCCCAGGGTCTCCCAGTCGAGCGATGCCCGATCGAGCCACCGCAGATCGATGAGCTCGGCGTCGATCCCCGTCAGCTCGATGGCCTCTCGAGCGTGCGCGATCATCGACAGGTAGCTGACCACGGTGACGTCGGATCCTTCACGAAGGACCGCGGCGCTTCCGGGCGGGATGACCCAATCGAGGTCGCCGACGGGCACCTCGTCGGCCACGCCGTAGAGGTCGACGTGTTCGATCACCAGGACGGGGTCCTGTAGCGCGAGCGCGGCGTTGACGAGCCCCACGTAGTCGGTGGCGTTCGACGGAGCGACGATCCGCCATCCCGGACTGGTCGCGAAGATGCCGGCGGGATCCATGAGATGCTGCGAGCCGTAGCCCGAGCCGATGGCCACCTTGGTGCGCAGGACCAGCGGGACGGGGTTGTCGCCTCCGAACATGTGGCGCGCCTTCCCGATCTGGTTGAAGACCTGATCGGCGGCGACCCACATGAAGTCGGGGTACATGAATTCCACGACGGGGCGGTAGCGGCCGTCGAGCGCGAGACCACCGGCGAGTCCGACGAACGCGTTCTCGCTGATGGGCGTGCCGAGAACGCGCTCGTCGCCGTACGTGTTCGCCAGCCCCTTCGTCGCGCCGTTCGTGCCACCGCCCAGGCGATGCACGTCCTCGCCCATCACCACGATGCGAGAGTCCTCGCTCATCCGCCGGTCCATCACTTGCGCTACAGCGTCGACGAACTTCAGCGCGCGCCTGTCCGCTCCCGGCTGGAGTGTCTCGAGAGCATCGAGCTCCGAGGCATCCCCCCGAACACCCACATTGACGAAACTCGTCTCCGGCCACAGCCCGGGACGAATCCGCCTCGTGCCGGGGCTCTCGGGGTCGCCTTCCACGAGCTGCGCGACGACGGCCGACATCGCAGACCGCACCCGATCGCGCAGACCGGCGACACCGGCAGCGTCGATGATGCCGCGTTCGATCATGCGGCGGGCGACGAGCTCGAGCGGGTCACGTGCACGCCACTCCGCTTCCTCGGCCTTGGTGCGGTAGCCGAACGCCGACCCCGGGTAGGCGCCGTTCTGGTGGAAGAAGCGGTAGACCTCCGCCTCGATCACCGTCGGCCCCCCGCCGGAACGCATCCGCTCCGCGGCCTGCTGCATCGCGAGGTACACAGCGAGTGGATCCATTCCGTCCACCCGCCAGGACGGAATGCCGAAGCCCTGGCCGCGCACGCTGAACCGAGGGTCTGCGGTGATCTCATCCGCACGGGTCGAGACGGCGTAGAGGTTGTTCTCGACGAAGAAGCAGACCGGCAGCTTCCAGGCGGCGGCGAGGTTCATCGACTCGAGCACCGACCCGATCTGGGCGGCCCCGTCTCCGAAGTAGTTGATCGTGAGGTCGGTGGTTCCGCTGTGTTTCTGGGCCCACGCGTTTCCTGTCGCCATCGGCGCGCCGCCGCCGACGATGGCGTTGGTCCCGAGTGCACCGGCCTCGAACCACTGCAGGTGCATCGACCCGCCGCGACCGCGGCAATACCCTTGCGCGAGGCCGAGGATCTCCGCGAGGGTGCGCTGCAGCACGGTCTGGATGGCCGCGCTCACCGGCTCAGCAGGATCGATGTCGCCTCCGCTCACATGGGTGAGTGCTTTCGCGAGGAACTGATGGTGTCCTCGGTGGGATCCATTCACCCCGTCGGAGGAGCGGAGGCCGATGATCGATCCGACCGCTCCGCCCTCCTGACCCACGCTCGAGTGCGCCGGCCCGTGGACCAGCCCCTCTCCGGCCAGCTCGAGCACCGTCTCCTCGAAGGCACGGATCAGATGAAGCTGGCTCAGCATCGTGCCGAGGAGGCGCGGGTCGGCAGCATCCCAATCCGCGGGTGTGGTCGACACCTCGACCCAGGGCACCCCCGTCTGCAACTTCTTCGTCTTCGGCATCGTCGCCTCTCTCATCACTCTCGTCACTAATCGGATCCAATGCTAGGCACAGGCGCGCGGTCTAGCAAGGAAAACGGGGGTTGAGTTACGCATGATCTCGCACTTAGGATCCAATCATTGAGACAGAGAGGTCACGCCATGGCAGAACACACTCCGGGGATCCCGGGCCTCCGAGGTACCGAACACATCGGGTTCACCGTCCCCGATCTGACTGAGGCGGAGCACTTCCTCGTCGACATCCTGGGGTGCGAGCGTGTCTACACGCTGGGCTCGAAGCAGGCGAACGACGACTGGATGCACACTCACTTGGGCGTGCACCCCCG
The DNA here is from genome assembly GCF_037146215.1 of Microbacterium sp. MMO-56. NCBI lineage: Bacteria > Bacillati > Actinomycetota > Actinomycetes > Micrococcales > Microbacteriaceae > Microbacterium > Microbacterium sp. MMO-56. Next base: position 38,656 of record NZ_JBBCVW010000021.1, on the reverse strand, counting down.
CACCACGATTCGCGAGATCCGCTTCTACCGGCTCGGCCACGGGACCAACTTCGAGGTGTTCCTCTACGAACCCGCCGACGGTCAGGCGCCGCCGCCTCGCAACAGCGACCTCGGCGGCTATCACCTCGCGTTCTACGTCGACGATCTCGACGCGGCGGTGTCGTTCCTGCGCAGCCACGATGTCGAGGTGATGGGCACACCCACGAGCAGCAAGCACGCGGCGGAAGGCCAGCGCTGGGTGTACTTCCGCAGCTCCTGGGGCATGCAGTTCGAGCTCGTCAGCTTTCCGAACGGCAAGGCATACGAGAATGGAGCTCAGCGCGCACTGTGGCACCCCGCGGATCCCGCGCGCTGACGGGAGATCGGATGACAGTGGAGACCGTCCCACACGGAGCCACCGGTGCGCGCATCGCCACCACACTGCGCGACGCCATCCTCGCCGGCGAGTACACGCCCGGCGAACGCATTCGCCAAGACGAGCTCGCCGAGCGGCACGGCTCGAGTCGACTCCCTGTGCGCGAGGCCCTGCGGATGCTTCAGGCCGAGGGCCTCGTCACCCTCGTGGCCAACACGGGAGCCTGGGTGTCGCGCATCAGCCTCGCGGAATGCCACGAGATGTACCAGATGCGAGAACATCTGGAGCCGCTCCTCCTCCGCATGAACGTGCCACTCGTCACCGACGACACGATCGATGGTCTCGAACTTCTGGCCGATGCGATGGAATCCTCCGACGACGTCGAGCGCTTCCTCCGACTCGACCGCGAGTTCCATCTCTCCGCATTGGAGGCGGCGTCGACAACGATGCTCGGAGACACGGTGCGGATCCTCTGGAACCGCACGCAGCACTACCGCCGCGCGGCGACGCGCCTGTTCTATGCCCAGGGGGATCAGAGCGTTCACCACGACCACCATCTCATCGTCAACGCGCTTCGGCGACGAGACGATGTTGAGGCGGAACGCGTCCTCGCGGGGCACATCCGCCGCAGTCGCTTGGAACTGTCGGATCACCCCGAGCTGTTCCTGCCCGAACCGTGAATCTGCGTGGGTCAGGCGAGTGCGCGGGAGGCGCGTGCGCGGCGTGATCCAGTGTCCGTCCAGACGCCGAATGCGGCGATCAGGGGAATGGCGATGGCCAGGAGCAGTGTGATTCCTGTGCCATCGCGACGGTTCCATCGCTTGCTGCGGGCGACCAATGGATCCGGTGAGCGCATAGGCGACCCCGAAGGCGCCGCCGAGAGCGGCGCTGAGCGCAAGGACCCGGACCGTTGACCTGGCGGTTCGAGGCGAGGACCGCGGCCCACGATGCGGGCGCGGAAAGGAGCTCGACATCAATGGCGTGGCGCGGTGGGGTGTGGCGGCGAGGACGGCAGCGATCAGCGAGAGGGCGATCCGAGCGAATCGAGGGAGATCTGTTCGCGAGAGAACACTGTCGGCGAACAGGCCGAGGGATACCGCGCCAATGATCAGCCCCGCGCCGCTGGGAGGCAGCCAGGCCTTGGCCACAGGCGGAGCAGGCGTACCTGCGTCGGCCGCGTCGAAGCCCAGCGACCACGACCATGCCGCCAGCCCGGCGAGCACACGTGCAGGCACCGTGAGAAGAGCCATGATGATCGCGCGACCGTCGCCGACCCAGCCGCGATCGCGTACGACGGCAACGGCGGAGACAGCAGTGAGAAGCGGGACGATCCCGATGGTCAGGAGGGCAGCAGCACGGCAGTCGCAGCACTGCCCAGCGTCCAGATGTACATCACACCCGCGGCGATCGACAGCACCAGCGCGAGCCGTGCGGTGAGACGCGCCCCCGTCCCGTGAAGCACGGCACCCCACGCATCGGCGGGCGACAGTCCGGTACGCCCCTCATGCTCCGTTCTGCGCCGATATCGCTCGCCGCTGCACGCTCAGGCGACTCCTCGCGACCGCCGCCTGGACTTCGAGGGCCGTGACTTCATCAGTGAGCGCCGTCACGCCCTCATCCGTCAGGCAGTAGTAGCGGCGAGCGCGCCCCTTCACGATCTCTTCACCGTCCGCTCGAATCAACCCCTCGCGCTCGAGCCGCTCCAACGCGGCATACAGCGTCGTCACCTTTGCCCAAGAGCGATGACGCGCTCCTACGGGACGGGATCAGGGAATGAAGAAACCCCCGCGATCCCAATGTTCCCAGGGACCTGCGGGGGTTCTACGTGGCGGTGACGGTGGGATTTGAACCCACGGTAGGGGGTTACCCTACACAACTTTTCGAGAGTTGCACCTTCGGCCGCTCGGACACGTCACCGCCGACAAGCTTACGACACTCCGGGCATCCCCGCGAACCGGGCATCCGTGCCCGCGCCGGTGTCCCCCCGCGCGGGTAGCGTGAACGCGTGGCAGAACGGATGACCGGGCAACAACGACTCGTCGTGGCGATCGCCGTGCTCGGCTCCTTCGTCGCGTTCCTCGACGGCACGGTCGTGAACGTGGCACTCCCCGCGATCGCCCGCGAGCTCGGCGGAGGCCTGTCGACGCAGCAGTGGACGGTCGACGCCTACCTCGTCACGCTCGGTGCGCTCATCCTGGTCGCCGGCGCCGCCAGCGACGCGTACGGCCGCCTGCTGGTGCTGCGGATCGGCCTGATCGGGTTCGGGGTCGCCTCCCTCGCCGTCGCGGCGGCTCCGACCATCGAGCTGCTCATCGCGGCGCGGGCTCTCCAGGGGGTCGCGGGCGCGTTCCTCGTCCCGAGCTCGCTCGCCCTGATCACCTCGACCATGGCCGACCCCGTCCGCTCGCGCGCGATCGGCGTCTGGACGGCGCTGACGACGGGGGCCATGATCGTCGGACCGCTTCTCGGGGGCGTCATCGTCGACAACGCGTCGTGGCGGTGGGTCTTCCTCATCAACGTCCTGCCGATCGGCGCGGCCCTCTGGCTGCTGACCCGTCTCGACGCGCGCGACGAGCGACGAGCCGACGCCCGCATCGACTGGATCGGCGCCGTCCTGTGCACCGCGGGCCTCGGACTCGCCGTGCTGGCCCTCATCGAGCTGCCCGCGGGCGGCCCCGCGACCCCGTGGCTCTGGGCCGCGCTCGGCGCCGGCGTCGTGCTCTTCGCCGCGTTCGTCCTCCGCCAGCGCAGCGCCGCCGAGCCCCTGCTCCCCCTGGATCTGTTCCGCGCCCGCACGTTCGCCAGCGGCAACCTGGCGACCCTCTTCATCTACGCCGCTCTGTCGCTGAACGGATTCGTGATCGCGGTCTACCTGCAGCAGGGGGCCGGGTTCTCGGCGACGCTCGCAGGTCTGGTGAGCCTGCCGACGACGATCCTCGTCATCGCGCTGAGCTCGCGGATCGGCGTGCTGTCCGGGCGCCTCGGCCCTCGCCTGTTCATGACGGTCGGCCCGCTCGTGATGGCGGGGGGATGCCTTCTGCTCCTGACCGTCGGGGCGGAGGTCGACTACTGGTGGCAGGTCCTTCCCGGCATGATCGTGCTCGGTCTGGGGCTCGCGATCACCGTCTCGCCGCTCACCGCCGCGATCCTGGGGTCGGCGGACCCGGCGCGATCGGGCATCGCCTCGGCCGTCAACAACGCCGTCGCCCGTGTCGCGGGACTGCTCGCGATCGCCTCGCTCGCAGCGATCACCGGAGGGGCGCTGGACCTGCCCGGCTTCCATCGCGCGTCGGCCGTGGCCGCGGCGCTCATGGTGATCGGGGCGATCGTGTCCGCCGCGGGCGTGCGCAACCCGCCGCATCCGTCACGAACGGTCGATCAGGGGCTCGCGTAGGCCGCGGCGGCGCGCCGCCCGCACCTCCGCGGCACGGCCGCGTCCACGATGCGCGTCGCGTGGCGCGTCCGTCCGGCGCTCTCGATCGGTTCTCGCCGTCTCCGCGGTGGCACCCGGGTCGGCGCACTGCAAGACTGAGCGCATGAGCCTGATCGAGAACTCGAAACTGACCGTCGTCGGCGCGGGAGCGGTCGGATCCTCCGTCGCCTACGCCGCCCTGATCCGCGGCTCGGCCCGCCACGTCGCCCTGTACGACATCGCCGCCGAGAAGACCGAGGCCGAGGTGCTCGACCTCGCCCACGGCGCCCAGTTCACCGGTTCGAGCGACATCATCGGCGGGGCGGACATCTCGGTCGCCGCCGGCTCGCACGTCGTCGTGATCACGGCGGGGGCCAAGCAGAAGCCGGGTCAGACCCGCATCGAGCTCGCCGGGGTCAACGCCGGCATCCTGAAGTCGATGATGCCGCAGCTGCTGGAGGTCGCGCCCAACGCCACCTTCGTCATCGTCACCAACCCCTGCGACGTGCTCACCGTGCTCGCGCAGGAGGCCACCGACCTCCCGTACCAGCGGATCTTCGCCTCCGGCACGGTCCTCGACACGTCCCGCCTGCGCTGGAAGATCGCCCAGCGCGCGGGCGTGTCGATCTCCAGCGTGCACGCCTACATCGTCGGCGAGCACGGCGACACCGAGTTCCCCCTCTGGTCGCACGCGACCATCGGCACCGTGCCGATCCTCGAGTGGGAGCCCCTCGACGGCCAGCCGAAGTTCACCGTCGACGAGCTCGACCGCATCGCCGTCGACGTGCGGGATGCCGCGTACAAGGTCATCCAGGGCAAGGGGGCGACCAACTACGCGATCGGGCTGTCGAGCGCGCGCATCGTCGAAGCGATCCTGAAGGACGAGCACTCGGTCATGCCCGTCTCGACCGTGCTCGACGACTTCCACGGGGTGAGCGGGGTCGCCCTGTCGGTCCCCTCGGTCGTGTCCGCCTCGGGAGCCGAGCCGGTGCGTCAGACATCGTTCTCGGCGAGCGAGCTGGGCCTCTTCCGCCGCTCGGCGGACGCCCTCCGCGAGGTCGCCGACTCCCTGCGCTGACCTTCTCGGGCGGGGTGCCCGCTCCGGTCGTCGGACCGATGGGGCTGGTGTGTCGTCGTGATGCCTCACCGGCATCGCGAGCCCCACGGATCCGACGACCGGCACCCTGTCGACCCCAGGCCGACCCCGGGTCGGGTGTCGGGCCCCCGGGCTAGCCTGGTGACATGGCATCCAAGCGGACGACTCTGGCGTACCGCTGCACCGAGTGCGGCTGGACGAGCGCCAAGTGGGTGGGGCGCTGCGGCGAGTGCCAGCAATGGGGCACCGTGGTCGAGGCGGCCCCTGTTGTCGCCGCGATGACGACGATGACGCCGACGCAGGCCGCTCGGCCGATCACCGAGATCGACACGCGGGAGACGCCCCGGCGCACGTCGGGAGTCGGCGAGTTCGACCGGGTGCTCGGCGGAGGCATCGTCCCCGGCGCGGCGATCCTGCTCTCCGGCGAGCCCGGCGTGGGCAAGTCGACACTGCTGCTCGAGGTAGCGGCGCGGACGGCGGCGGCGGGCCGCCGCGTTCTCTACGTGAGCGCCGAGGAGTCGCTGGGGCAGGTGCGCCTGCGCGCCGAGCGCACGGGGTCGCTGCATCCCGAGCTCTACCTCGCGAGCGAGACGGACCTCGCGACCATCCTGGGCCACGTCGACGAGACCAGGCCCGACCTCCTCGTCGTCGACTCGGTGCAGACGGTCGCCTCGGCACTCGTCGACGGCGCTGCGGGCCACCCCGGCCAGGTCCGCGAAGTGGCGTCCACCCTCATCCGGGTCGCCAAGGCCCGGTCGCTGCCGGTCATCCTGGTCGGCCACGTCACGAAGGACGGCCAGGTCGCGGGCCCCCGCATCCTGGAGCACCTGGTCGACGTCGTCTGTCACTTCGAGGGCGACCGGCAGACGTCCTTGCGCTTCGTCCGCGCCCTGAAGAACCGTTTCGGCGCGACCGACGAGGTCGGCTGCTTCGAGCAGACGCAGCACGGCATCGCCGAGGTCCCCGACCCGAGCGCGCTGTTCCTCGGCCACGGCTCTCGCGAGCCCGGCACCTGCGTCACGATCGCCCTCGAGGGGCGTCGCGCTCTGCCGGTCGAGGTGCAGGCGCTCACCCTGCCGGGGTCGGGCCCCAACCCGCGACGGATCGTGAGCGGCGTCGACGGCGCGCGCGTCGCGATGGTGCTGGCGGTGCTGGAGAAGCGCGCGGGCATCCGAGTCTCCGACCAGGACGTGTACGTGTCGACGGTCGGCGGCGTGCGACTCACCGAACCCGCCGCCGATCTCGCCATCGCCCTCGCCGTCGCCAGCGCGGTGTCCAACCGACCCAATCCCGCCCAGCTCGTCGCGATCGGCGAGCTGAGCCTCGCGGGCGAGGTCCGCGCCGTCACCCAGCACGACCAGCGCCGCGCCGAGGCGACTCGTCTCGGGTACCGCACAATCGTCGACACCGCGTCGGTCGACCTCCGCCGGGCGTTGCGCGATCTGCCGAGGCTGCACCCGGTCGAGAAGGGCGACGTCCCGGACTTCTGAGGTCAGGCGTCGAGAGCGGCGATGACGTCGGCGGGCGCCGCCTGCATGGGGTGCGGCCCGGCGATGTCGAAGAACACCGTCGTGATCTCGGACGCGTGGGCATCGAGGAACGCGCGGAGCCACGCGGGCGAGTGCAGGCCCACCGCCGGAGGCAGCGCCGCCGGCTTGTGCGCCGCGTCGCTGAACAGCAGGAGGGCCACATCGCCGGTCTTCGGGTCGCGGTAGGTCCAGACCTCGCCGGAGTCGCGCGGGTCGTCGCGCTGACCGGGACGCAGCAGCGGGACGACCGTCGGGCCGTGTCGGAGGGCGAAGGCCAGCGCCGCCATGTCCTGGGTCTGCAGGGCGTCGGCGAGCTGCGGGTTGCGGAAATCGAGGGGCGACGCCTTCGCACGCTTCTTGCCTGCCATGCATCCAGCCTACGAGAGCCGGACAAAGGGGGGACCCTCTCGATCCTCACATTGGGGACTGGAAGGATCGAGAGGGCCCGTGCTCTCGTGCGACGGTGAGTCCGGAACTCCGTCCACTGGGGTGGACGTCGAGGACCGCAACTGGGGACTGCGGGGACTCGTCGAGGAGCTGGCTCCAGATTACGCGCCCCGGCCCGCGTTCGTCAGGCGGGAGGCGGGAAAATGCATGAGAATACTCTCAGCATCACCGGGTCACCGAAGTTCGAACATCCCCGTGTCGGCGGCCTGGATGCCACCGATCGACACCTGCAGGTGGAAGTAGCCGGCGGGCGCCTGCGGACGGGCAGAGCCGCACGTGTCCACCGACGACCGGGTGCGGTCCCACACGACCGGGGTCACGCTGGACACGGTCTGGCCCGCGGCGAGCTGGACGACCTGATCGCTGGACTCGCTCTGGCAGTCGGTCGAGCGCCACCAGGTGTCGGTGCCGCTCGTGATGACGAACTCCTGCGTCGCCGTGCCGACGTTGATCAGGCACGGTTGGCTCGACGTGTTCGAGAGGGTGATCGACAGCTGCGGCAGCTCCCCGGCGGCGTACGAGTCCTTGTCGGTGACGGCCAGGACCGAGATGCCCGAGGTAGAGCACGCCGGGATCGGCGCGTCGCTGCCGGACGCCGACGGATCCGGCGCCGGCTCAGTGGACGAATCCGCTGCGGCATCGTCCGTCGGTGCCTCCGACGACGTCGCCGCGGGGCTGGAGGCGGCAGGACTGGTCGCGGCGGGACTGGCCGCCGGCGAGGATCCGGTGGGAGTGGAGCTCCGCCACGGCTGCCAGAGGGCGAGCACGAGCGCGACGATCCCCGCGACCACCACCACGGCGAGCAGCAGGACGGCCAACCGTCGCCGGCGGTACACGGCCGGCGACGGGCGACGACGGGTCGGGGTGCTCACTCCCCCAGGCTATGCCGCGGCATCCGGTCAGAGCTGTTTGAGCATCCGGGTGTTGCCCAGAGTGTTCGGCTTGACGTGCGCGAGATCGAGGAACTCGGCGACGCCCTCGTCGGGGCTGCGCAGCATCTGCGAATACACGTCGGGGTCGACGACCTGCTCGCCGATCGGGGCGAATCCGCGCCGGCTGAAGAAGTCGACCTCGAAGGTGAGGCAGAACAGCCGCGAGAGCCCCAGCGCGCGGGCGTTGTCCTCGAGACGGTCGACGAGCGCACCGCCGACGCCGTGGTGCAGCCAGGCATCCGACACGATCAGCGTGCGGATCTCGCCCAGGTCCTCCCACATGACGTGCAGGGCTCCGCATCCGACGAGCTCGCCGTCCGCCTCGGCCACCACGAACTCCTGCACGGATTCGAAGACCGTGACGACCTCTTTGCCGAGCAGGATGCGACGCTGCACCCACGGGTCGAGGAGCGCGAGGATGCCCCGGACGTCCGACGTCCGGGCCGGGCGGACGGAGAAGGCGGGCACCGCACAACTGTAGCCCGCGCGGCGTGTAATCCAACGGCAACAGGAATGCACGATGCTGGGGGTCATGTCGATCAAGGTCGCACTCGAGCACTACACGGGGTACGAGTTCGCACACCCCGTGAAGGTCGCCCCCCACGTCATCCGCCTGCGGCCCGCCCCGCACGCCCGCACCCCGATCGAGGCCTACTCGCTCGACGTGCAGCCGAAGAACCACTTCCTCAACTGGCAGCAGGACCCCTTCGGCAACTGGCTGGCGCGCGTCGTGTTCCCCGAGAAGGTCTCGAAGCTCGAGATCACGGTGGGCGTGGTCGCCGACATGATGGTCATCAACCCGCTCGACTTCTTCATCGAGGAGTACGCGGAGCGCTTCCCCTTCGCCTACGCGCCCGATCTGGCCGCCGACCTCGCGCCGTACCTGCGCCCCGTCCCCGACAGCGACGCCGCGGCCCGCTGGCGTACGACGCTTCCGGAGCTTCCCGCCGACGGCATGCCGACCGTGTCGTTCCTGTCGCAGCTGAACCGGGCGGTCCAGTCCGCCGTCGGCTACTCGGTGCGGATGGAACCGGGCGTGCAGACCCCCGACCACACCCTGGCCTCGGGCATCGGATCCTGCCGTGACAGCGCCTGGCTGCTGGTGAGCCTGCTGCGCCAGTACGGGCTCGCCGCCCGCTTCGTCTCGGGCTACCTCGTGCAGCTGTCCGCCGACGAGAAGTCCCTCGACGGCCCCAGCGGGCCGGCCCAGGACTTCACCGATCTGCACGCGTGGGCGGAGGTGTTCGTACCGGGCGCGGGCTGGATCGGACTCGACGCGACGAGCGCCCTGTTCGCCGGGGAGGGGCACATCCCCCTCTCCGCCACCCCGGACCCGTCGGCGGCCGCGCCGATCAGCGGTGCGACCGATCCCGTCGAGGTGACGTTCTCGTTCCGCAACGAGGTGCGTCGGATCCACGAGGACCCCCGCACGACCAAGCCCTACACGGACGAGCAGTGGGTGCGCATCGACGCGGCGGGAGAGCTCGTCGACGAGCACCTCGCCGCCGCCGACGTCCGGCTCACGCTCGGCGGCGAGCCGACGTTCGTCGCCCTCGACGACGCGACGGCCGCGGAATGGAACACGGCGGCCGACGGGCCGCACAAGCGGGATCGCGCGAGCGCCCTCGCCGAGCGCCTGCGAGAGACATATGCCCTCGGCGGCATCGTCCACCGGGGGCAGGGCAAGTGGTACCCGGGCGAGGATCTGCCGCGGTGGAACATCGCTCTGCAGTGGCGCACCGACGGCGAACCGCTGTGGCGGCACGACGAGCTGTTCGACGACCCGTGGGCGACGCCGGATGCGGAGACGGTGCGGACCGCCCCCGACCGCGCCGCCCGTCTCGGCGAACGCGTCACCGCGCTGCTCGGGCTTCCGCCGGAGCAGCTGCTCCCCGCCTACGAGGATGCCCTGGCGTCCTTCTCGGCCGAGCTGCGTCGCCCGGAGGGCCCGCCGCCCGGCGTCGACGAAAGCGCGGGCGCGGAGGAGGCGGAGCGCCACCCGGGTGCGCCGCGCGGACACGTCCTCCCCCTCGTCACGGGAGAGGAGTGGGTGAGCCCCGCCTGGCGCTTCCGGCGCGGCCGGCTCGTCCTGCTGCCGGGAACGAGCCCGCTGGGGCTCCGCCTCCCGCTCGACTCCATCGCGTGGACCGACCCCGAGTGGGCGGGCGAGCCGTCGTATCTGGAGGCCGGCGCGCCGCTGTCCCCCGGCATCCCGCCGGTGGCGATCGTCGATCCCGAGGGCGCGCAGACCACCGCGCTGGCCTTCGAAGCACGCGAGGGCCACGTGTTCGTCTTCCTGCCGCCGACGACACGCCTCGAGGACTATGCGGCTCTCCTGCACGCCGTCGAGACGGCCGCGACGGAGGTGGGGACCCCGCTCGTCATCGAGGGATACGGACCGCCGCCGGATGCCCGCCTGACGCAGCTGATCGTGACGCCCGACCCGGGCGTCATCGAGGTGAACGTCCAGCCCACCTCGTCGTGGGCCCAGCAGCGCGCGCTGACCTTCGACCTCTACGAGACGGCGCGACGGGCGCGCCTCGCGACCGAGAAGTTCGACCTCGACGGAACCCACACCGGCACCGGCGGCGGCAACCACATCACGCTCGGAGGGCGGACGCCCATCGACTCCCCGCTCCTGCGACGCCCGGACCTGCTCGCCTCCCTCGTGACGTACTGGCAGCGGCATCCGTCCCTGTCGTACCTGTTCTCGGGTCGGTTCATCGGCCCGACGAGCCAGGCGCCGCGCTTCGATGAGGGCCGCCCCGAGGCGGTGTACGAGATGGAGATCGCCCTGCAGGAGGTGCGCCGCCTCGCCGCCGAGACCGACGAGCCGCGCCCCTGGATGATCGACCGGGCGCTGCGGCACCTGCTCACCGACCTCACCGGCAACACGCACCGCGCGGAGTTCTGCATCGACAAGCTCTACAGCCCCGACTCCTCCCGCGGGCGGCTGGGGCTGCTCGAGCTGCGCGGGTTCGAGATGCCGCCGCACCCGCAGCTCGCGCTGGTGCAGGCGCTGCTGGTGCGAGGCCTCGTCTCGATGTTCTGGCAGAAGCCGCTGAGCGCGCCGCTCGTGCGCTGGGGGACGGCGCTGCACGAGGACTTTCTGCTCGCCGAGGGTGCGCGCCGGGACATCGGCGAGGTCGTCGCCGACCTCCGCGCCCACGGCATCCCATTCGAGGAGAGCTGGCTCGAGCCGTTCGTCGAGTTCCGCTTCCCGCGGGTGGGTATCACGCGCATCGACCCCGGGATCGTGCTCGAACTGCGTCAGGCCATCGAACCCTGGCACGTCCTCGGCGAGGAAGCGACCGCGGGAGGGACGGCGCGCTACGTCGACTCGTCCCTCGAACGCATGCAGGTGAAGGTGTCGGGGATCGACCCCGCCCGCCACGTGGTCGTCGCCGGCGGCGCCGTCGTGCCGCTCACCTCGACGGGGGTCCGGGGCGAGTACTACGCCGGGGTGCGCTACCGCGCGTGGCAGCCGTGGTCGGCGCTGCACCCGTCGATCCCGATCCACGCGCCGCTCACGGTGGAGGTCGTCGACGCGGAGGCTGCGGTGTCGCTCGGCGGCGCGACCTACCATGTCGTGCACCCCGGGGGCCGCGCCTACGAGCATCCGCCCGTCAACGCCAACGAGGCGGAGGCGCGCAGATCCGGCAGATTCGAACCGCGGGGCCACACACCCGGTAGGTTCGATGTGGCTGCGGCGCGTGAGGCGGGGGCGCGTGCAGCGACACCCGACTACCCCCGGACCCTGGATCTGCGGAGGATTCCTTCGGCGTGAGCGTGCTGCGGGACTATGCCGCGGCGGTGTCGCAACCGACACTGCCGCTGTCGGTCGCGCCGGAGCCCGCCCGGTACGACGAGGTCGTCAGCGGCGACGGTTCGCTCCGGCCGCCGTGGCAGGCCCTCGCCGATCTCGCCCTCGCCCTCACCCGCGACGAGCTCAGCCGGGTCTCCGGTGAGATCTCCCGCTTCCTGGCCGACGACGGCGTCTCCTATCTGCGGCCCGGGTCGGGCGCCGAGCCCTGGCAGCTCGACCCCATCCCCCTCGTGATCGACGCACCGGCCTGGGCGCGGCTCGACCTCGGCCTCGCCCAGCGCACCGAGCTGCTCAACGCGATCGCGACCGATCTCTACGGGGAGCAGACGCTCCTGCGCGAGGGCATCATCCCTTCGGCGGTCGTCCTGGGGCACAGCGGTTTCGTGCGCGCCATCGCCGCCTCGCGCACCGACGATCGGCATCCGCTCCTGCTCGCGGGCGCCGACCTGGGGCGGGACTCCGCCGGCGAGTGGCACGTGCTGGCGGACCGCGTGCAGGCGCCGTCGGGCCTCGGCTTCGCGGCCGAGAACCGGCGCGTCATCTCGCAGGTGCTGCCCGACCTCTTCCAGGAGAGCAGTCTTCACCGGATCGATCCGTTCCTGTCGGCCCTGCGCTCCGCGCTGCTGTCGTCCGCTCCGGAGGGCGTCACCGACCCGCGGGTCGTGATCCTCTCGCCCGGCACGCACAGCGAGACCTCGTTCGACCAGGCCTTCCTCGCGACGGCCCTCGGCTTCCCGCTCGTGCAGGGCAGCGATCTCGTCGGCCACGAGGGCGGTGTCTGGATGAAGCCGGCGCGCTGGCCGGGCCGGCGCCCCACCGACCGGGTCGACGTCATCGTCCGCCGGGTGGATGCCGAGTGGTGCGACCCCCTGGAGATGCGCGGCGACTCGCGGCTCGGCGTCGCGGGGCTGTCGGAGGCGGTCCGGCGCGGAAGCGTCCGGCTCGTCAACGGCCTCGGCACCGGCGTGCTGGAGAACCCGGGGCTGCTCCCCTTCCTCGCCGACGCGTGCGAGCACCTGCTCGGCGAGCAGCTCCGCCTGCCCTCCGTCCCCACCCTGTGGTGCGGCGACCCGGACGCGCTCCGCACCGTCCGCGCACGCCTGCTCGACGGCGACCCGAACCTCCTGGTGCGGACGATCGACGAGCCGCGCAAGACCTTCGCCGCCCTGCCGACGGACGAGCTCGTCGCCCGCCTCGACGCGGCGCCCCATCGCTTCGTCGGTCAGGAGCTGCTCTCGCTGTCGCAGACGCCGGTGTGGCGCCAGGGCGAGCGCGCGCTGGCCGCCCCGGTGAACCTGCGGGCCTTCACGCTGCGCTACGGCTCGGCGTACCGGCCGATGCTCGGCGGGCTCGCGACCGTGCGCGACCACCCGGATGCGATGCCCTGGACCAAGGATGTCTGGGTCCTGAAATCCGACCTCGCCGACGCCGACCAGAACCTCGTCGAGATCGCACCGGAGCCGGCGGCGCGCACCGTCCCGGCGCTCGCGCCCCGCGCCCTCTCGGACATGTTCTGGACGGGCCGCTACGCCGAACGCGCGGAGGACATGCTGCGCCTCTCGCTCGCCGCGCAGGCGCTGCTCGACCAGCCCGGCGCCCACTCCTCGGGCCGGGTGGAGGAGAGCGCCCGCGTCCTCCTCTCCGTGATCGCCCGTCTGGCCGGCCGCCGCTCGCCGGACCACGAGGCCGAGTTCCGCGACATCCTGCTCGACTCCCGGCGCGCGGGTACGGCGGCGCATTCGATCCGGCGTCTGCGTGAGGCGATGGAGGGCGTCCGCGACCAGCTGTCCGGCGACACCTGGCGCGTCTTCTCCAACGTCGATCGCGCGATGCGCGCGCTCCGCGTCGCACCCCACCCGCACCGTTCCGCCGAATCGGCAGGCCGGATGCTCGCGGCGATGCTGTCGCTGTACGGCATCACCGCCAACATGATCCGCGACACCGGGTGGCACATGATCGAGGCCGGCCGGTTCCTGGAGCGCGGGCTGCAGCTGACGCATCTGCTCGGCGGACTCGCCGAACAGCACGACACGCGCGGCGAGCGCGGCGTCCTGGACGGCGTCCTGCTGTCGGCGGAGAGCGTCGTGACCTATCGCCGGCGCTATCGCGGCTCGGCCCGCGCCTCCGACGTGCTCGACCTCCTCCTGCTCGACGGCGGCAACCCGCGCTCGCTCGCGTTCGCGCTCGCCCGGGTGCGGGAGCACCTGGCCGCGATGCCGGCGTCGACCGGTTCGACACGCGCCGAACGGATCCTCGACCACCTCGAGTCGGACGTCGCCGCACTCGACGTGTCCGAGCTCGGCCGCGTGCGCTCCGGGCGACGCGAGGCGCTTCGGGAGAACCTGGACGACATCTCCGCGCGGCTGGAGCTGCTGGCCGTCGCCGTCGGCGACCAGCACTTCGAGAGCGGGCCGCCGCCGGTGCCGCTGTCGGCGCTGTCGCTCGTCGAGCTCATGGAGGCGCGGGCATGAAGCACTACCGCGTGTGGCACCGAACCGCGTACACCTACTCCAAGCCCGTGCAGGACAGCGTCGGGCTGTTCCACCTCATGCCTCGGGAGCTGCCGTGGCAGCAGGTGACGACGTCCGCGGTCACCGTCGACCCGGTGCCGGGCGACATCTCGCCCGACGTCGACTACTTCGGCAACCCCTCGACCTACTTCCACCTGACCGAGCCGCACGAGGCGCTCGCGATCGAGGCGTCGAGCGACGTGTCGGTCGAGATCCCGTCGTACGACGAGGACGCGCTCGCCCAGCCGTGGGAGCTCGCGCGACCGCTCGTGCACGCCGATCAGCCGCACGCCTGGCGTGCCGCGGAGTATGCGCTCGAATCGCCGCGGGTGCGGCACGCCGAGGAGGCGACCGCGTACGGCGCCCTGTCACTGACCCCCGGGCGCCCGATCGGCGAGGCGGCGACCGACCTGATGCACCGGATCTTCCGCGACTTCGACTACGACAAGACCGCCACGACCGTGACCAGCACCGTCGGCGATGCCATGCGCGCCCGCGCGGGCGTGTGTCAGGACTTCGCCCACGTCGCTCTCGCGTGCCTGCGCGCCCACGGAGTCGCCGCCCGCTACGTCTCGGGATACCTCGCGACCCAGCCGCCGCCGGGCAAGCAGCGGGTCTTCGGCGCCGACGCCTCGCACGCCTGGCTGGCGGTGTGGCTGCCCGGCACCGACCAGTGGCTCGCGATCGACCCGACGAACGACCAGTGGGCGAACGACCGCTACGTGACGGTGGCCTGGGGCCGCGACTACGGCGACGTGTCACCGGTCAAGGGCATCATCTACACCAAGGCGAAGAAATCGACCCTGCGGGTGCAGGTCGACGTCGCCCCCGTGGAGGCCTGACGCGGCGAGCCGCCACGTCGCTGTCAATCCCCGCCGGCCATCCCTGGTGTCGTGACAGGCTGAACGCGTGAAGGCCTACTCCTGCCGCGTCTGCGCGAACGTCCTCTACTTCGAGAACTCGGTGTGCGTGGCCTGCGCGACGCCGCTCGGGTACTCCCGCCGCGAACGCGACATCGTGCCGGTCGACGTGGCGGGCGTCTACGTCGACGCGGAGGGCTGGGTGTGGCACGTCTGCCGCAACCTCGGGCTCTCCGGCTGCACGTGGCTCGCACCGCTCGAGGGCGGCCAGTGCGCCGCCTGCGATCTCACCCGCACGCGGCCCGCCGACGACGATCCCCGCGGGCTGGCGGAGTTCGTCATCGCCGAGCGCGCCAAACGTCACCTCGTCGCCGAGCTCGACACCCTCGGGTTCCCGGTGGTGCCGAAGTCGGCGGACCCCGTCGACGGGCTCGCGTTCGACCTGCTGTCGTCCGTGCGGGTTCCGGTGATCACCGGTCACTCCGACGGGATCGTCACGATCGACCTCGCCGAGGGCGACGACTCGCATCGCGAGCGCATCCGGCACGAGCTCGCCGAGCCGTACCGCACGATGCTCGGGCACTTCCGGCACGAGGTGGGCCACTACATGGAGTGGCGCCTCGTCGAATCGGACCCGTCGATCCTCGCGCGTGCGCGGGAGCTGTTCGGCGACGAGACCGTCGACTACGACGCCGCCATCCAGCGCCACTACGACGAGGGGGCGCCGGAGGGGTGGCAGGAGCGCTTCATCTCGGCGTACGCGACGATGCATCCCTACGAGGACTTCGCCGAGACCTGGGCGCACTACCTGCACATCTGCGACACGGTCGAGACCGCCGTCGTGACGGGCCTCCTCCCCCTCACCGACACCATCGGCTACCCGAGCTTCTCGGCCTTCGTCGGCGAGGTATGGATCCCGCTGTCGACGGCGTTGAACCTCGTCAACCGGTCGATGGGCGAGAGCGACCTCTACCCCTTCGTCATCCCCGCGCCCGTCCTCGACAAGCTCGAGTTCGTCGCGTCCCTGCGTCCGACCGCGCAGTAGCGGCCGGACTCGGTCCGCCTAGCCCCGCGGTACGACGAAGGGGCGGATGCCGCAGCATCCGCCCCTTCGTGTCCGTCCTGGTCGTGCGTGCTCAGCCGCCCGCGACGATGTCGGGGGTGGCTTCGATCTCTCCGGCAGCGCCGACACCCACCGAGACCTTCTCGCCCCGCGGACCGTGCTCGAAGAGGAACTTCCCGTTCTCGGCGTCGACCTTCACGTGGTCGCCGGGGTTCAGCTCGCCGTGCAGGATGCGCTCCGACAGCTGGTCCTCGACCTCGCGCTGCATCGCACGGCGCAACGGCCGGGCGCCGAGCGTCGGGTCGAAGCCGATCTCGATGAGGCGGTCCTTCGCGGCGTCCGACAGCTCGACCGTCATGTCGCGGTCGAGCAGACGCTCGCTCAGCCGCTTCGTGAACAGGCCCACGATCTGGCGGAGCTCGTCCTTGTTCAGCTGCGGGAAGACGATGACGTCGTCGACGCGGTTGAGGAACTCGGGCTTGAAGTGACGCTTGAGCTCTTCGTCGACCTTGCCCTTCATCCGCTCGTACGTCGTCTGCGCGTTGCCCTCGACCTGGAACCCGACCGGACCGCCGGCGATCGCCGACGAGCCCAGGTTGGTCGTCATGATGATGACCGTGTTCTTGAAGTCGACGACGCGGCCCTGACCGTCGGTCAGGCGACCCTCTTCGAGGATCTGCAGCAGCGAGTTGAAGATGTCGGGGTGGGCCTTCTCGATCTCGTCGAACAGGACGACGGAGAACGGCTTGCGACGCACCTTCTCGGTGAGCTGACCGCCCTCCTCGAAGCCGACGAACCCGGGAGGGGCACCGAACAGGCGCGAGACCGTGTGCTTCTCGCCGAACTCGCTCATGTCGAGCGAGATGAGGGCGCCCTCGTCGTCGAAGAGGAACTCGGCGAGCGCCTTGGCGAGCTCGGTCTTGCCGACGCCCGTGGGACCGGCGAAGATGAACGAGCCCGACGGACGCTTCGGGTCCTTGAGGCCGGCGCGCTGACGGCGGATCGTGCGGCTCAGCGCCGCGATCGCCTCCTCCTGGCCGATGACGCGCTGGTGCAGCGCCTTCTCCATGAAGACGAGACGGCTGGTCTCCTCCTCGGTGAGCTTGAACACCGGGATGCCCGTGGCCTGAGCCAGGACCTCGGCGATCAGGCCCTCGTCGACGACCGCGTGGCTCGCGACGTCGCCGCTGCGCCACTGCTTCTCGAGACGCAGGCGCTCGGCGAGCAGGGACTTCTCCTCGTCGCGCAGCGACGCGGCCTTCTCGAAGTCCTGCTCCTCGCTGGCGGTCTCCTTGTCCTCGCGGACCTTGGCGATCTTCTCGTCGAACTCGCGCAGCTCCGGCGGGGACGACAGGATCGACAGCCGCAGGCGTGCACCGGCCTCGTCGATCAGGTCGATCGCCTTGTCGGGCAGGAACCGGTCGCTGATGTAGCGGTCGGCGAGGTTCGCCGCCGCGACGATGGCGCCGTCGGTGATCTGCACCTTGTGGTGCGCCTCGTAGCGGTCGCGCAGACCCTTCAGGATGTTGATCGCGTGGGGCAGGCTCGGCTCGGCCACCTGGATCGGCTGGAACCGGCGCTCGAGCGCGGCATCCTTCTCGAAGTGCTTGCGGTACTCGTCGAGGGTCGTCGCACCGATCGTCTGCAGCTCGCCGCGGGCGAGGAGGGGCTTGAGGATCGACGCCGCGTCGATCGCGCCCTCGGCGGCGCCCGCACCCACGAGGGTGTGGATCTCGTCGATGAAGACGATGATGTCGCCGCGCGTGCGGATCTCCTTGGTGACCTTCTTCAGGCGCTCCTCGAAGTCGCCGCGGTAACGGGACCCGGCGATGAGCGAGCCGAGGTCGAGCGAGTAGACCTGCTTGTCCTTCAGCGTCTCGGGGACGTCGTTCTTCACGATCGCCTGCGCGAGGCCCTCGACGACGGCGGTCTTGCCGACGCCGGGCTCGCCGATGAGGACGGGGTTGTTCTTCGAGCGGCGCGACAGGATCTGCATCACGCGCTCGATCTCCTTCTCGCGCCCGATGACCGGGTCGAGCTTGTTGTCGCGCGCGGCCTGAGTGAGGTTGCGGCCGAACTGGTCGAGCACCGCCGAGCCGCCCTGGGCGCCCTGCTGGTTCTGCTCGCCGGCACCGGCGGCGACGCCCGCGGGCTCCTTGCCCTGGTAGCCCGAGAGCAGCTGGATGACCTGCTGGCGCACCTTGTTCAGGTCGGCGCCGAGCTTGACGAGAACCTGGGCGGCGACGCCCTCGCCCTCGCGGATGAGGCCGAGCAGGATGTGCTCGGTGCCGATGTAGTTGTGGCCGAGCTGGAGCGCTTCGCGCAGGCTCAGCTCGAGCACCTTCTTGGCGCGCGGCGTGAAGGGGATGTGGCCGGTCGGCTGCTGCTGACCCTGGCCGATGATGTCCTGGACCTGCTCGCGGACGGCGTCCAGCGAGATCCCCAGGCTCTCGAGCGCCTTGGCGGCGACGCCCTCGCCCTCGTGGATGAGACCGAGCAGGATGTGCTCGGTGCCGATGTAGTTGTGGTTGAGCATCTTCGCCTCTTCTTGGGCGAGGACGACCACACGACGGGCACGGTCCGTGAATCTCTCGAACATGTCAGACTCCTCCGGGTGCCCAGTGTTCTGGCACCTACGTAGAGGCTAACGAGAGCCGGATGCCCGCATGCCCGTGTTCGCTGGGGGCGTGATGGTCTCCCCGCGCCGCCACGGCTTCGGCCGCCACGGCTTCAGCCGCGGGTGCGAGCTCGCCCGGCTGGCACGGGGGTGGCCCGGGCGGCCCGGGCGACCCCGGGTGCTCGCCCGGGGCGTGGCGAAAGCAGGCCAGATCCGCTCATCCTCGCCCCGACGGCGCCGCGGGGCTCGATCGAGCCTGCTGATGTGACGGGTGCCGCCCACGAGCCGCCGCAGGTCTCCTCCGCTTGACGCGGCGTTCATATCGTTTATCGTTAGTATCGACAATCGATACATTTCCGCTGGAGTACCGAGAGGACGACGACCATGACGACGACGGCGACCGAACCGGGCAAGGCCGACCGCATCGGCATCCGGGTGATCCTGGGGGTCGGCCTGGCCGGCGGTCTCATCATGGCCGCACTGGGAGTCTTCACCGCGATCACCCGCGTGATCGACCCGGCGCGCTACCCCGTGAGCCTGCTCGCGCACATCCCCGTCGCGACCGGCCCCGGCGTCATCGATGCCTACGGAGACAGCATCGTCGTGCGCACGTCGGCTCTCTCGCCGGGGGCGACCTGGCTGCTCGCCGCGGGAGATCTGATCGACGCCCTCGTGATCGGCGTCGTGACCCTCTGCTTCGCCGCCACACTGTGGGGCGTGGCGCAGCGGCGGCCGTTCCATCGTTCGCTCCCCGCCGCGGCGATCGCCGCGGGGAGCGCGCTGGGGATCGGTAGTCTCCTCGCACAAGGGCTCGGCGGCATCGGGCGCATGATGGCGGCCGACGACCTCTCCGACTCCCTGGGCGGCGTCGTCGAGCCCGGCTTCCTGTTCACGCCCGTGCCGGTCGTCGTGGGCTTGGGGCTGATCGCCCTCGCCTACGTCTTCCGCGCCGGCGCGCGGCTGCAGCGCGACACCGAGGGACTCGTGTGAGCCCCGCGGACGACGAGGAGCCGACCGGCATCCATTGCCGCCTCGACGAGCTGCTCGCCGAGAGGGGCATGACGCTCGCCCGGCTGTCCGAGCTCGTCGGGGTGTCGGTGGTGAACCTGTCGGTGCTGAAGAACGACCGTGCACGGGCCGTCCGCTACTCGACGCTGTCGGCGATCTGCCGCGCGCTCGACTGCGAGGTGGGCGAACTGCTCGTGCGCGCAGACTGAGGACGGGGGCGGGGACTCGGATCGACGAACCCCCGCCTTCGTCTCAGCCGAGGATCGAGACCGTCACGGGGGTCTCGAACTGCGCGTCCCCGCCGGAGAGCACGACGCTCGATCCTGTGCGCTCCACGCCGAGCCCCTCGACACTCGCGAGGGCGACGCGGGAGGCCATGTCCATCGTGCAGGGCTGGTCCGCCGGCTGATCGGCGAAGGTCACCGCGACCTCGGTCGGCGTGGGTGCGGCGACATCCTTCACCACCGGCGCGCACGACGACGAGCCCCAGCTGAGGATCGCGATCAGATCGTCGCCCACCCATCCGGCGCTCGGCGCGTACGCCACGGCGTCGCCGCCGGGCGCGCCCGCGAGCGGCGGCAGAGCGGTCTCGCCGCGGCCGCCCTCGGCGAAGGAGACCACGAGGTCGATGCCCGCTGCCGGGTCGACGCCGTCCGGAACGCCGACGAGGGTCGCGCGCGGGGCGAAGTCGGCCGTGCACACCCGGTCGGCGGGACCGTCGTCGAGCGTCACGGCGATGGCGCCGTCCGCCTGCACCGCCACATCGGCCGCCGTCGGCACGCAGGTCGAGGACCCCCAGGTGACGAGGGCGATCTGGCGACCTCCGTCGAGCCAGCCGGCCTCGACCTGCAACGGCGCAGCATCCGACGCCGTGGGCGATCCGGACGCCGCCGGAGGGGTAGCGCCCGCGCATCCGGCGAGCGCGAAGGCACCGGCGGCGAGGAGGGCGATGAAGGGGGCGAGGCGGCGTGCGGGTGTCATGAGGTCATCCTTCCGGTGCGTGCGACTCTCGTCGGCCTTCCGGCGCCGGGAGATCCGGGCGCCCACCCTCATAGTGTCGGGGCCGCGGAAAGCGTCTCATTGCAGTGCGGAGGTCAGGCGCGCGATGTTGTCGAGCACCGTCGAGCGCAGCGGCTGCGTCAGCCACTCCTCCAGTGTCAGCTCGCGGCTCAGCGAGCGGTACTCGTCTTCGACGGCACGCAGCTGCCGCACGTACTCCTCCCCCCGCACGAGGAGCGAGATCTCGAGGTTCAGACCGAACGAACGCATGTCCATGTTGCTCGACCCGATGACGGCGACCTCGTCGTCGATGGACATCGACTTGGAGTGCAGGATGAAGGGCTTCTCGTACATGTAGATCTTCACGCCACCGCGCAGCAGCGCCTCGTAGTAGCTGCGCTGGGCGTGGTACACCATGGCCTGGTCGCCCTCTTCCGAGACGAACAGTTCCACGTGCACCCCGCGCTGGCAGGCGGTCTGGATGGCGAGGAGGAGACCCTCGTCGGGGACGAAGTACGGCGAGACGATGATGATCTTCTCACGCGCGGCGAACAGCAGCGACATGAACAGCTTGAGGTTGTTCTGGAACTCGAACCCTGGCCCCGACGGGATGATCTGGCAGTCCAGGTCGCCCGTCCCCGGCTGCACGTGGAAGATCTCGATGTCGTCGACGAGTTCGTCGGTCTCGCTGTACCAGTCCGACAGGAAGACGGCGTTGATGGATGCCACCACGGGCCCGTCGACGCGGGTCATCATGTCGACCCAGTGCAGGCCCCGCTTGATGTTCTTCGGCAGGTTGTAGGTCGAGTCGGTCACGTTCTGCGACCCCGTGAACGCGACCACCCCGTCGACGACGAGGAGCTTGCGGTGGTTGCGCAGATCGGGGCGCGTGTACGCTCCACGGAACGGCTGCACCGGCAGCATCAGGTGCCAGTCGGCGCCCATCCCGGTCAGCCGCGCGAGCGTCTGGCGGTAATACGGCTTGCCTCGGTTGGCCCAGTGGTCCAGCAGAACGCGCACCTTGACGCCGCGCGCGGCGACCTCTTCGAGCGCGGCGAAGAACCCGTCGGTCGTGGCATCGGATTGCAGGATGTAGAACTCGACGTGGACGTACTGGTTCGCCCCGCGGATGGCCTCCGCCATCGCATCGATCGAATCCTGGTACCCCGAGATCAGCGTCGCCCCGTTGTCGCCGGAGATCGGCATGGCTCCGAGGTTGCGGTTGAGTCGGACGAGCGCACGGAACCAGTGCGGCGCGTTCGGTCGGAGCGTCCCGAGGTCGAGCCCGCGACTCATGTGGCGGATGCTCTCGTTGATGACCTCCTGCTTGCGCCGGCGCTTGCGCGGCAGACGCGGGTTGCCGATCAGCAGGAACAGCAGGACGCCGATCACCGGGATGAAGTAGATGGCGAGCAGCCACGCCATCGCGGCGGTCGGCCGACGGTTCCGGGGCACGAAGATCACCGCGAGCACGCGGATCGTGATGTCGATCAGTGTGAGGAGGACGACGTACCAGGTCCATGTCCAATCGACCGTGATGCTCAGCACGTCGGTTCCTCTCCGGCGATGCTCTCGGCCGCCTGGGGATCAGCGTAGCGAGTAGGGCCGACGCGCTCGGTCACCTCGGGTCGGAGCTCAGCGGCGGAAGTCCGCGCTTCGCGCGCTCCTCCGCCTCGACGCGTGCGTACGCGCGTCGCTCGGAACGGTCCATCCGCAGGATCGAGCGGAGGACGAACACGAAGAGGCCGAGGACGACCACCGTGGGCAGCAGTGACCAGGCGACGGCAGCCCAATAGGAGTCCATGCTCCTATGGTACGGAAGTTATCCACAAGGCGTCGATCTCGCGTCCACAACCGGCGGTTCCGCGGCCCCACGACGCGTCGCGGCCGGGCACGCTCGTGCGCATGTCGATCACCGTGAAGGCCGCCGACGCGGCCCAGTTCCTCGCCTTCGTCCCCCGCCTGCTGGGCTGTACACCGAGGGAGAGCCTCGTCCTCGTGCCGCTCGCGAGCGGCCGCAGCGTCGGCGCGCTGCGCGTCGACCTGCCGCCCGCCGACGCCGTGGAGAGCGTCGCGAGCGCGGCGATCGGGATGCTCTGCCGCGTCGCCGAGGTCGATGCGTTCGCCGCCGTCGTGTACACCGATGCCTCGATCGGTTCGTCGGAGGACGACCTCGGCCATTCGCCGCCCACCGGGCGCACGCCGCGCCTTCCGGGAGGCGCGCTGATCGACGCGTTGCGCGTGCGCGCGGACGCGTGCGGATTGCGGATCGTCGACCTGCTGACCGTGGCGTCCGACGGCTGGGGCTCGCACGACGACGACGAGCTCCCGCCGGGCGGGCGCCCGCTGCGAAGCATCCGTGTCCCGGCCGCGGCGGCGGGCGCGCTCGCCGCGTCCGGGGCCGTCGCCCGCGGCGATCAGGCCTCCGGGGCCGCCCTTCCCCGTGTCGGTCAGCAGGCCCGCCGCGCGGTCGCGGAGGCGATCTCGTCGCTCGGCGCGGCTCTGGAGGCGGTCTGCGGCGTCCCGGCCTCCCCACGCAGGGCCACGCGCATCGACCCGGCAGCGCTCGAGGCGGTGGGCGAGCTCGACGACCTGGCCTGCCTGTTCGAGGAGGCGCTGTGCTGGTCGACGCCACTCGCTCCGATGCGCGCCGCGATGCTGGGCTGGTGCCTCGCGCGCCCTGCGCTGCGGGACATCGCCCTGGTGCAGTGGGCGACCGATCAAGACGGCGGCGACGTGGCGACGGAGGCGCAGCGGCGGTGGGAGGCCGGCGAGGACTACCCCTCCGACCTTGCGGAAGTCATGTGGGGCGACGGGTACCGGCCCGACCCGGATCGGCTCGGCACCGCTCTCACTCTCGCCCGCGAGGTGGCCGCGCTCGTGCCGAAGGCCATGCGGCCGGGGCCTCTCTCGATGTGCGCCTGGCTCGCCTGGGCGCTCGGACGCTCCACCCACGCGGATCGTTACGCGGCGATGGCCCTGTCGATCGACCGTCGCCACGGACTCGCCGGGATCGTGCGTACCTTCGTGAACGCCGGACACCTGCCCGACTGGGCGTTCCGGCCCCGATGACCGAACCGGCGAGAGGAGGACCGTCAGTGAACGAACGCGAGCACGATCGCGACTCCGACGAAGAGGGCGCCGAACACGCGATCGATCACCCGCTGTCCGCGCGCGGTCCGGGTGAAGCGGCGGAAGCCCTGGGCCGCCAGCGCGAAGAAGCCCCACATCACGGCGATGTCGACGGCGACGACGGTGACCGCGACGGTCGCATACTGCGGCAGGAGAGGGGCGTCGGGGCGGATGAACTGCGGCAGGAACGCGAGGAAGAAGACGATGGCCTTCGGGTTGAGCAGGTTCACCCAGAGTCCCCGTCGGAACATGGACCACCGCGACTCCGCGACGACGCGAGCGACGCGGAGCCGACCGCTCTCGCCGGCGGCTTCGCCCGGGCCGGCCTCGGAGCCGGCTCCGGGCGGCACAGGATCCGCGGGCACGGTGAGGTCGCGAGCGGGCTCCGGGAGGGGGCGGCGCAGGATCAGCCGCAGACCCAGGTAGGCGAGGTAGGCGGCTCCCGCATACCGGATGGTCGCGAACAGAGGCGGCGACGATGCGACGAGCACGCCGACGCCGAGCGCGACGACGGCGATGAGCACGACGAGCGCCGCCTGCTGCCCGAGGATGCCCCAGATCGCCCGCCGGAATCCGTGACTGAGCGCGTTGGTCATCGTGTTGATCGCGCCCGCACCGGGCGTGAAGCTGATCACGACGCACGCGACGACCAGCGTGAGCCAGAGCGAGAAGGCCACTCCCGCCCCCCGCTACTTGACGAGTGGGAAGAGGATGGTCTCGCGGATGCCGAGACCGGTGATGGCCATCAGCAGGCGGTCGATGCCCATCCCCATCCCGCCGGTCGGGGGCATCCCGTGCTCGAGCGCGCGCAGGAACTCCTCGTCGACGCGCATCGCCTCGTCGTCGCCGCGAGCGGCGAGCTTGGCCTGCTCGACGAACCGCTCGCGCTGGATGACGGGGTCCACGAGCTCCGAGTACCCGGTGGCGAGCTCGAAGCCGCGGACGTAGAGGTCCCACTTCTCCACGACCCCCGGCGTCGTGCGGTGCTCGCGCACGAGCGGGCTCGTGTCGAGAGGGAAGTCCATGACGAACGTCGGACGGCTGAGCCCGCTCTTGACGAAGTGCTCCCAGAGCTCTTCGACGTACTTCCCGTGCGTCGCGACCTTCTCGGGCACCTCGACGCCCGCGGCGCCCGCGAGCGCCTTCAGCTCGTCGACGGGCGTACGCGGGGTGATCGTGCGGGGCAGCCCGTCGGGAAGCTCGGCGGCGCCGAGGGCGTCGGACAGGGACTCGTACATCGAGATCCGGTCCCACTGGCCGCCGAGATCGAACTCGGTGCCGTCGGCCCAGACCACGGTGGTCGAGCCGGCGACAGCGATCGCGGCGTTCTGGATAAGCTCCTGCGTCAGGTCGGCGATGCCGTGGTAATCGCTGTACGCCTGATAGGCCTCGAGCATCGCGAACTCGGGGCTGTGCGTCGAGTCGGCGCCTTCGTTGCGGAAGTTGCGGTTGATCTCGAAGACGCGGTCGATGCCACCCACGACGGCGCGCTTGAGGAAGAGCTCCGGCGCGATGCGCAGATAGAGCTCCGCGTCGAACGCGTTCGACTGCGTGACGAAGGGTCGCGCCGCAGCCCCGCCGTGCTGGATCTGGAGCATGGGCGTCTCGACCTCGAGGAAGCCGTGACCGGCGAACGTCTGCCGCAGCGAGGCGTTGACCTTCGCGCGGGCGATCACGCTCTCGCGGGCCTGATCGCGCACGATCAGGTCGAGGAAGCGGGACCGCACGCGGCTTTCCTCGCTCAGCTCGCTGTGGAGGTTCGGCAACGGCAGCAGCGCCTTGGCCGCGATGGCCCAGGCGCTCACCATGATCGACAGCTCACCGCGGCGGCTCGAGATGACCTGACCGGTGACCGACACGTGGTCGCCGAGATCCACGAGGTCCTTCCACGCCTGGAGGGACTCCTCACCGACCTCCGCGAGCGACACCATCGCCTGGATGCGCGAGCCGTCGCCCGCCTGCAGCGACGCGAAGCACAGCTTGCCCGTGTTGCGGCTGAACACGACGCGCCCCGCGACCGACGCGGTCACGCCGGTCTCCGCGCCGGCCTCCAGGTCCGCGTAGCGCGACCGCAGGTCCGCGATGGTGTCGGTGACGGGAACGGCGACGGGGTACGGGCCGCCGGCCGCGTCCGAACGCTCCGCGAGCAGCCGGTCACGCTTGCCGAGGCGGACCGCCTTCTGCTCGATCACGTCGTCTACGGCCTCGAGCGCCTCGTCGGCGGGCGGGGTGTCGGTCATGGTGGCAGGCTCCTCGGAAGTGACCCTCCAGTGTATCCAGCGCACGGCCGCGCTCCGCCGCGAGCCGGCCCATCGGCGCATCGGCGGTGGGGCGCATCGGGGCGGGGCCGCGTCGGTGGGAGGGCTGCACCGGGCGACCCCGTGCGTCAGGGCTCCGGGTCCACCCCATCGGTCGCGACGCGCAGCGCCTGGTCCACCGTGGAGTGGATGAGACTGGCGAGATAGCGCCCCGGCGCCTCCACGCCCGCCTCCCGCAGGAGCCCGGCGGACTGCCGCACGACCGACGCGGAGAACTCCGTCGCCGTCGCGATGGCTTCCCCGTACGCTGCACGGTCCGCCTCGGCGACCACGACGGGCTCGCAACCCAGCTCGACGGCGAGAGCCTGCGCAATCGGCAGGACCGCCGCGGGAGCCGTGACCGCGGCGAACGCGTCGCGCAGCTGGCGCAGGTCGATGGTGGTGCCGGTGAAGGCGATCGCGGGGTGGACGGCCAGCGGGATGGCGCCTCGGGACGCCGCGGGGGCGAGAGCTCCCACGCCTAGACCGGGCACGGTGTGCAGGACGAGCTGACCGACCTGCCAAGCGCCGAGGTCGGCGAGACCGTTGACCACGCCGGCCAGCTCCGCCTCGGGGAGGGCCAGCACGACCAGCTCGCTACGGCGCACGACCTCGTCGGCGGGCAGCACGGGCACGCCGGGCAGGATCGCCTCGACGCGGTCGGGATCGGAGCCCGAGGTGATGCCGGTGAGGGCGTGGCCGGCACCGGCGAGCGCCGCGCCCAGGACCGGACCGACCCGCCCGGCCCCGATGACGCCCACCCCGAGCCTGCTCGCCGGCGTCATCGGACCGGCTCCTCATCCCAGCGATGCGAGTGGTCGCCCGCCGCCGCGGCCAGCGCCGCGGCCTCGATCCCGGCCCACGCGACGAGCGCATCGTCGCGGTCGAGGACGCCCACCGATCCCGACACCTGACCCACGACGGTGTGACCGGTCAGCCCGGCGACCCGGAGCGCGCGGGCGAGCGGGCCCTGGGAGATCCGCACCGACTGCAGGCGCGCGAGCGGAAGGAGGACGAGCGACCGGCGCAGCATCCCGCGGCGCAGCAGGAGCTGCTCCGGAGTCAGCAGCAGACCGTTGCGTCGCCAGGACAACGGACGCAGCCAGCGCGCACGGCGCGGCGTCGTCGTGTAGGGGTCGTCGGTCGTGCCGCGGTCCACCGCGAGCATGCCGTCCTCGATGAGCGGCGACATCTGCTCCGCCGTGATGCCGGGAAGGAAGAGGTGCAGCACGCGTGCGACGTCGTCGCGGGTGCCGACGGGAAGCACCGTCGCCGCCTGGAGGGCTTGGGAGTCGGAGGCGGACCGTCCGGACAGGCGGTTCACGCGGATCGCCCACCACCCGAACGGCCGCCACAGGATCGGCTGATGGATCTCGAAGGCGTGCACCCGACCCGGCGGAAGGGTCTCGGTGATCGTCGTGAACAGCCCGAAGGTGATCCGCACGCCGGCGGAGGTGGGGGCGATCGAGTAGCGCAGCGCACGGGTGATCGAACGGAACCAGTACGCGCCGAAGGCGATCACCATCGGCACGATCGTGAACAGCACCCACGGCGTCGCGAGGATCGACCCGGTGACGACCGCACCGACGAGCACCAGCAGCCACAGCGTCGAGCCCGACAGCAGGTGCGACGCCACGAGGCGACCGGCCGGGATGTGGACGACAGAGGCGGGCTCCTCCGCCGGGCCGTCGACGCCGTCGATGAGCCCCGAGAGCCCCTGGGCGACGGCACCCGCGGCGGCCCGGGTGAGCGGTACCCCGTCGCGCGGGGCCGCACCCGCCTCGGCGAGCCGGCGGCCGGAGGCGAGGCGGAGGATGTCCGCCCGGACGGCTTCGGCGTTCGCGGTCGACAGGTACTCGAGCTTGACGTTGGCATCCAGCCCCGCTCCGACCACCTCGAGCTTGGCGGTACCGAGCAGTCGCGCGACCATGGGGCGGGTCAGGTTGACACCCTGCACACGATCGAGGGGCGCGCGACGATGCGTGCGGAACAGCACACCGCTGCGGACCTCGACGTCGTCGCCCGTGATCCGGAAGGTGTGGAACCGCCACGACAGCCAGAAGATGCCGAGCAGCGCCAGCAGCACGACGAGGACGACCAGTCCCGCGACCAGCCACAGGTTGTTCTCCGAGACGAAATCGACCGGGTCGCCGTTGTACCGCTCCCATTCCGACAGGCTCGGGAAGAAGAACGCGATCAGCCGGTCGCGGAGGTTCGTGATGACGATGCCGAGCACCACGATGAGGAACAGGCCACCCCGGAGGATCGGCGTCAGCGGGTGCAGCCGGTGCCACTCCCCGTCGCTGAGCGGCGAGCGCACGTCGGCGACGGCCGACGGCGCGATCGGCGCCTCGGCATCGGCCGCGGAAGCACCGGCCTCAGGCGAGGCGGACGCGTCGGTCCGGGGCGCCCCGGACCGGTCGCCATGGGGCACGGCGGACGGGTCGAGCGGATCGCTCATAGGCCCGTCCGGCGGGTCTCGGCGACCGCGATGAGCGTGTCGCGCAGCCGTTCGGCGCTCTCCTGGCGCAGGCCGGGGATCGTGACCCCCGTCGTCGCCGCCGCCGTGACGAGCTTGAGCTGCGCGATGCCGAAACCGCGATCGAGCGGCCCGTGGGTGATGTCGACGAGCTGCATGCGCCCGTACGGCACGGCGACCATCCGCTGCCACAGGATCCCCCGCCGGAAGACGAGGTCGTCCTCGCGGAGCTGATAGCCGTAGGCGCGAGCCTGTCGCGGCAGGATGACGAGCGTCCAGATCGTGACGACCGTGAGCACTCCCGCCGGGATCAGCACCCACACGAGCCCCCAGACGAGCCACGCGAACAGCGCGGCGGCGACCACGACGGCGAGGAACGCGCCGGTGGAGATCAGCTGCACCGTGACGTACTTCGGGGAGATCTGATGCCACACGCCGTCGCCGAGGGGCAGTCGGCTCTCGCCGCGCGGCTCGAGGACGGCGCGGTAGGTGTCGGCGTCCAACACGGGGTCTGGCGCTCCGGGTGTCGCCGGCGCGGCGTCAGTCGTGGTGGGAGAGTCCGAATCCGGGATCCGTGGGAGGTCCGGGGTGTTCGTCATCGTCGTCCTTCCGGATGGTGCAGAGGTGCTCGGCCACGAGGGCCGCCGCCAGCAGCACGAGGCTCGCGACGAGCGTCGTGACCACGGCCACCACCGAGCCTACGGGGGCGACGGGGCGCGTGAGGAGGAAGGACAGGAGCCCTGCGGCGAGACCCGCCATGATCGCGCCCACGATGCTGGACGCCTTGGCGAGCATGGCGATGCGCACGGCCCGGAACGGATCCACCGGCTCGGGGCTCCGCCCGGTGATGGCCCGGCGGATGGGCAGCGCGAACATCACCGTCGCTGCCCCGAGGAGCACGAGCAGCACCGGCAGTAGCAACGACGGGGTGAAGGTCGCCTGACCCGCGCCGGTGAGGAGCTGGTCGACACCGAAGCCCACGACGGCACCCACGAGCACGGCGACGACGAGGACGGCGGGACGCGTGCGCCTCATGCGGCGCCCCCGCTCCGCAGCCGGGCGAGCAGGTCGCGCACGGGGCCTGCCCCGGGCAGCTCGGCGTCGGGGTCGACGACGAGCCACGGCGCGAGCACGAAGTCGCGCTCCGCCGCCCGCGGATGCGGCAGCAGCAGAGCGGGGTCGGCGCTGCGCACGTCGCCGTAGACGATCAGGTCGAGGTCGAGCGTGCGGTCGCCCCAGCGCTCGCGGCGCTCGCGCCCGTGGCGGGCCTCGATCGCGTGCAGATACGCCAGCAGGACGCTCGGCGCGAGCCGCGTCGTGACGAGGGCGACCGTGTTGAGGTACGCGGGCGCCGAGGCATCCGGCCCGTCGAGGGTCACCGCGACCGACTCGATCGGCGCGGCCGCGCGCACCTCCGTGGTCAGCGGCAGCCTCCCGAGATCGCGCAGTGCCTCCTCGATCGTCGCGGCGCGGTCGCCGAGGTTCGCACCGATCGCGACGACCGCGGTGGTCTCGGCATCCGCGACCGGGGGGAGCTCCTCGGAGTATCCCTGCGCGAGTCGCCGGTTCATCGGGCGCTCCCGTCCGTCTGCCCGCCGACCGCGGCGCCGCCCCGGGCTCGGCGGATGGTGACGGTGACATCGTCGAAGGGCACCGGGATGGGTGCCTGCGGCTTGTGGACGGTGACGGCGACCCGTTCGACGTCGCCCCGGGAGAGGAGGTCGTCCGCGATCCGCGCCGCGAGCCGCTCGAGGAGGTTCACCGGCTCCCCCCCGACGATCTCCGCGATGCGCTCGGCGACCTCGCCGTAGTGCACGGTGTCGGTGACGTCGTCGGTCTCGGCCGCCCGGCGCGTGCTCAGGAACAGGGTCGCGTCGACGATGAAGTCCTGGCCGTCGCGACGTTCCTGGTCGTACACGCCGTGGCGGCCGAAGGCGCGGATGCCCGTCAGGGTGATCTCGTCGAGGATGTCCACACTCACCATCCTCCCCGCTCCCACGCCCCGGAGACGGCCAGCGCGTCGCGCGTCGCCGTCACGTCGTGCACGCGCACCGCCCACGCGCCCGCCTGCGCGGCGAGCACGCTCGTCACGGCGGTGGCGAGGTCGCGTCGTCCTTCGTCCACCGCTCCGGGGCCTCCCGGCGCACGCGCGCCGGACACGCGCCCGTCGGCATCCGCCAGCGTCTCGGCGAGGAAGCGTTTGCGGCTCGTGCCGACGAGCACGCGCGGCCCGATCGCGACGATCCGCGCGAGGGCGTGCAGGGCCTGCCAGTTCTGCGGGCCGCGCTTGCCGAAGCCGATCCCCGGGTCGAGGATGACCCGGTCGGGCGAGATGCCCGCGGCCGCGGCCGCACGGACGCGCTCCTCCAGCTCGGCCGCGAGCTCCGCGGCGAGGTCCCCGTAGGCGGCGTGCGCATACATGTCCGCGGACGGGCCGCGCCAATGCTGCAGGACGATGTCGGCGCCCGAGCCCGAGACGGCGGGGAGCATCTCGGGGTCGGCGATCCCTCCGGAGACGTCGTTGACGATGCGGGCGCCGGCGGCGACGGCGGCGAGGGCGGTCGCCGCGTTCATGGTGTCGATGCTCACCGTCACGCCCGCGCTCGCGAGGGCGTGGACGACGGGCAGCACCCGCTCCTGCTCGAGCTCGGGCGCGACGCGCTCGGCGCCGGGCCGCGTGGACTCGCCGCCCACGTCGAGCAGGTCGGCGCCGGCGGCGCGCAGCGACAGACCGTGCGCGACCGCGGCATCCGGGTCGAGGTATCTGCCCCCGTCGCTGAACGAGTCGGGGGTGACGTTGAGGATGCCCATGACGAGGGTCATCTCAGCCGCCGCCGTCCACGTGCCCGCTCAGGAGCATCATGATCTCCGCGCGCGCCGCGGTCTCGGCGAGCTCACCGCGCGCCGCGATGGTCACCGTGGCGGCGTCGGGCTGGCGTCCGCCGCGCATCGTGACGCACTCGTGGTGGGCCGACAGCACGACGACGACGCCCCGGGCGTCGAGGGAGCCGGCGATCGTGTCCGCGATCTGCTCCCCCAGGCGCTCCTGCACCTGCGGGCGCGAGGCCAGGATGTCGACGACGCGGGGCAGCGCCCCGAGGCCCACGACCTGCTCGCCGGGAAGGTAGGCGATGTGCGCGCGCCCCGCGAACGGCAGCAGGTGGTGCTCGCAGACGGAGCGGAAGCGGATGTCGCGCAGGAGCACCGCCCCCGAGGGGAGCGTGTCGGGGGCCGGTCCGCGCGAGACGGAGATCGTATGCGCGAGCGGAGCGCCCGCGTCCTCCCCCACACCCGAGAAGAAGTCGGCATAGGTGTCGGCGACCCGCTGGGGCGTCGCCTTCAGCCCCGGGCGATCGGGGTCCTCGCCGATCGCGGCGAGGATGTCGCGCACGGCGGCGGCGACGCGGTCACGATCGACGGCCACGTCGCAGCCTCACGCTGTGGCGGGACGTGCCTGCCCGGCCTGGCGCCGGACGGGTGCCTTCTCCGCGGCCTGCTCGGCGGTCGCCGCTGTGGAGGCCGCGAGACCGGCGTCGTTCTGGCGACGCGGCACCTCGACCGGCGGCAGCGTGGACACGGGCCGGTCGCTGCTGGAGAGCCACTGCGGGCGCGGCGGCAGCTTCTTGACCTGGGTGAAGATCTCTGCGAGCTCGAGGTGGTCGAGCGTCTCCTTCTCGAGGAGCGCCAGGGCCAGCTTGTCGAGCACGTCGCGGTTCGCGTTGATGACCTCGTACGCCTCGTTGTGGGCCTGCTCGATCAGCAAGCGCACCTGCTGGTCGACCCGCTCCGCGATGCGCTCGCTGAAGTCGCGTCCGTGGCCCATGTCGCGGCCCATGAACACCTCGCCCGACGACGAGCCGAGCTTCACCGGACCGACATCCGTCGTCATGCCGTACTCGGTGACCATCTTGCGGGCGATGCTCGTCGCCTTCTCGATGTCGTTGCTGGCACCGGTGGTGGGGTCGTGGAACACGATCTCCTCGGCCACGCGGCCGCCCATCGCGTAGGTGAGCTGATCCTGCAGCTCGTTGCGAGTGACCGAGTACTTGTCCTCGAGGGGCAGCACCATCGTGTAGCCGAGCGCCTTGCCGCGCGGGAGGATCGTCACCTTCGTGACCGGATCGGTGTTGTTCATCGCCGCCGCCGCGAGCGCGTGGCCGCCCTCGTGGTACGCCGTGATGAGCTTCTCGCGGTCCTTCATGACGCGTGTGCGCCGCTGCGGACCCGCGATCACGCGGTCGATGGCCTCGTCGAGGGCGCGCATGTCGATGAGCTGAGCGTTGGAGCGCGCCGTGAGCAGCGCCGCCTCGTTGAGCACGTTGGCGAGGTCGGCGCCGGTGAAGCCGGGCGTCTTGCGCGCGATGACCGACAGGTCGACCGACGGCGAGAGCGGCTTTCCGCGACCGTGGACCTCGAGGATCTTCTGCCGCCCCTTGAGGTCGGGCGCGTCGACGCCGATCTGACGGTCGAACCGGCCCGGACGCAGCAGCGCCGGGTCGAGGATGTCCGGGCGGTTCGTCGCCGCGATGACGAGCACCGAGACCTTCGGGTCGAAGCCGTCCATCTCCACGAGCATCTGGTTGAGGGTCTGCTCGCGCTCGTCGTGTCCGCCGCCCATGCCGGCGCCGCGGTGGCGTCCGACGGCGTCGATCTCGTCGATGAAGATGATCGCGGGGGCATTCTCCTTGGCCTGCGTGAACAGGTCGCGCACGCGGCTCGCACCGACGCCGACGAACATCTCGACGAAGTCGGAACCGGAGATCGAATAGAAGGGGACGCCCGCCTCGCCGGCGACCGCGCGGGCGAGGAGCGTCTTGCCGGTTCCGGGAGGGCCGTACAGCAGCACGCCCTTCGGGATGCGGGCGCCCACGGCCTGGAACTTCGCGGGGTCCTTCAGGAAGTCCTTGATCTCCTGCATCTCCTCGATGGCCTCGTCAGCTCCGGCGACGTCGGCGAAGGTGACCGTCGGGGTCTCCTTCGTCACGAGCTTGGCCCGTGACTTCCCGAACTGCATCACCTTGCTGTTGCCGCCCTGAGCGGCAGAGAAGAAGAACCAGAAGAGGAGGCCGAGCAGCAGGAGCGGCAGCAGCAGCGAGATCATGCTCTCGAAGAAGGTCGTGCGCGGCACGACGTCGTTGAAGCCGTCCTTCGGGTTGGCCGCGTCGATCGCCGTCACGACTTCCTGGGCCCGGGGCGCGACGTAGTAGAACTGGACCTGCGTCGAGCCCTCGAACGGCTTCGACAGCGTCATGTCCACGCGCTGATCGCCGTCGGTGGTCGTCACCTCGGTGACGGACCCGCCGCCGAGGAGGGTCAGGCCCTCCTGCGTCGTGATCTGCTTGGCGCCGGTCAGCGACGAGATGAGCGTCATCCCGGCGATCAGGAGCGCGCCGATGAGCAACACGTAGACGAACGGGTTGCGCGTGAGCTTCTTGAAATCCATGGTCCGCTCAGGCTACCTCGCGCACACTATGCGATCACTGTGCATTCGCCCACGGCGTACGGTGTGCGCGGCGCCCGGCCGCGGTCCGTCAGCTGTAGACGTGCGGGGCGAGGACGGCGACGTCGCGCAGGTTGCGGTAGCGCTCGTCGTAGTCGAGGCCGTACCCGACGACGAAGTCGGTGGGGATGTCGAAGCCGACGTAGCGCGAATCGATCTCGACCTTCGCGGCCTCGGGCTTGCGCAGGAGGGCGAGGATCTCGATGGACGCGGCCCCGCGCGAGGCGAAGTTCTCGAGCAGCCAGCTGAGCGTGAGGCCGGAGTCGATGATGTCCTCGACGATCAGCACGTGCTTGCCCGTCAGGTCGGTGTCGAGGTCCTTCCGGATCTGCACCACGCCGCTCGACTTCGTCCCGGCGCCGTAGGAGGACACCGCCATCCAGTCGATCGTGACGTCGCGCCGCAGCTGGCGCGAGAAGTCCGCCATGACCATGACGGCGCCCTTCAGCACGCCGATCAGCAGGAGGTCCTTGCCCTCGTAGTCGGCCTCGACCCGCTCGGCGAGCTCGGCGAGCTTCTCGTGGATCCGTTCCTCGGTGACGAGGACGGTGGACAGCTGGTCAGCGATGTCGGCCGCGCGCATCCCTCAAGTGTAGGTCGCGCACGCGGGTTCCCGTGCGGCGCATCGTGGGTCTCACCGGCCCGCGACGGGGGCGCCGGGTCGCCGGTCAGTCGGGGGCGGTGAACACGACGCGATCGCCGCGGCGCGCGGCGCGGCATCCGGGCAGATCGATCGGGCCCTGCCCGCTCCAGTCCGTCACGAGCCGCGCGACCTCGAGGGTCTGCGAGCGGCTGAGGCTCGCGCCGAACTCGCTCGCCACCACGTGCCGGATGATGCGGTGGCGCAGGGCGGGCGGATTCGCGGCGAGCGCCGGAGCGGACACCGCGATGCCCGCCTCGGCGTGCTCCACGATGTCCTCGATCGTCTCGTCGATCATGTCGGCGAAGGCCGCGGCATCCTCGCGCAGCTGCTCGGCCGTGCGGGCGAGCGCCTCGGCGACCCCCGGACCCAGCTCGGACTCGAGGACCGGCATCACGTCCTGACGCACGCGCACCCGCAGGAACCGGCGATCGAGGTTGTGCGGGTCGTCCCAGGGCGGCAGATCCTCGGCGAGACAGGCGGCCCGCGTCGTCGCGCGGCGGATGCCCAGGAGAGGACGCAGGATCCGGATGCCCTCCTCTTCGCGGTCGGGCGACATCCCGCCGAGGCTCGCGGCGCCCGACCCCCGGGCGAGACCGATGAGAACCGTCTCGGCCTGGTCGTCCAGGGTGTGCGCGAGCAGGACGGCCTCGGCCCCCGCGTCCCGGGCCGCGGCGAGGAGCGCCGAGCGTCGCGCGTCGCGCGCGGCGGCCTCGGGACCGCCCTCGGTGCCGACGTGCACCCGCACGACGCGGGCGGGGAGGCCCAGCGATACGGCCACGTCCGCGGCGCGCGCGGCGACCCGGTCGGACCCTTCCTGCAGGCCGTGGTCGATGACGGTCGCGGTCGCCGCCACGCCCGCCTTGGGCGCCTCGACCGCGACGGCGGCGGCGAGCGCGAGCGAGTCGGCTCCGCCGGACAGCCCGACCAGCACCGGACCGGTGACCCCGTGCAGCGCGCCGCGCACGGCGCGACGGATCTCGGCGACGGCGGGAGGGAGGCTGGGGCGATGGTCCACACGACCACGCTAGCGAGGCGACGACGCTCTCGCCGCCCGTCCGCTCGTGCCCGCTCGACGGGCGCGACTAGGCTGATGCGCGGCATCCACCTGACTTTCCGAAGGAGTACCAGCATGGGCGCATACGACGCCGTCATCGAGATCCCGCGCGGCAGCCGCGTGAAGTACGAGGTCGACCACGGCACCGGCCGCGTGTTCCTGGACCGCGTGCTGTTCACCCCGATGGGCTACCCCGCCAACTACGGATTCTTCGAGGACACCCTCGGCGAGGACGGCGACCCGCTCGACGTTCTGCTGCTGCTCGACCGCGACCTGTACCCGGGCGTTCTGGCCAAGGTGCGCCCCGTGGCCGTGCTGAAGATGCTCGACGAGGCCGGCGGCGACGACAAGGTCGTCGCGGTGCTCGCGAAGGACCCGCGCTGGGACCACATCCAGGACGTCTCCGACCTGGACGAGTGGACCAAGGGCGAGATCGGTCACTTCTTCGAGCACTACAAGGACCTCGAGCCGAACAAGTGGGTCAAGGTCGACCAGTGGGGCGACGCGGCCGAGGCCGAGCGCCTGGTCGGCGAGGCGTTCCAGCGGTTCCAGGACGAGGGCGGCCAGACCGCCACGCAGGGTGAGGGACACGCCCCCAAGACCATCTGAGTGCCGCGCCGGAGCGGCGCGCACATGCGAAGAGCGGATGCCTCGGCATCCGCTCTTCGTCGTCTCCGGCGGCCTCGCGTCAGTAGACGTCGATGCCGCGGTCGTAGAGGAAGGGGGCCGGGTCGATCCGGTCGCCCCAGGTCCAGACCTCGAAATGGAGGTGGCATCCGGTCGACGCGCCCGTGCTTCCGACGTAGGCGATGACGTCGCCGGCGTTCACGGACTGCCCGTAGCCGACGTTGTACCCACCGGTCGCGATATGCGCGTACGCCGTCTGGAGGCCACCGCCGTGGTCGACCTTGATGTAGTTGCCCCAGTCGCCGCTGTACTGCGCCCACACGACGGTGCCGGACGCCGCGGCGTAGATCGGCGACCAGCATCCGGTCGCGAAGTCGATGCCGCGGTGCCCGCTGCTCGTGCAGGAGCCGTTGCCGCAGATGCTGCCGCGGTCACCGAACCACGAGCTGATGTAGCCGGAGGCGGGACGCACCCAGCCGTTGCTGCCCGCGGAGCCGCCACCGCCGCCCCCACCGCCGCCGCCTCCACCGCCGGCGTTCGCGGCGGCCTCGGCTTCGGCCGCTGCCGCCGCGGCAGCTGCGGCGCGCGCCGCGGCGGCCGCCGCCTGGCGGGCCTCCTCGGCCTTGCGGGCCTCCTCGACGCCGATCTGGTAGTCGGCGATCGTCTTGGCGGTCGTGTCCTGGAGGGCGGCGAGCTGCGCCTGGAGGGTGCCGAGGTTCTGCGTCTGCGCGTCGAGCGCGGCCTGAGCAGCCTGGGCGGCCTCCTGGGCGGCCTGCATCTTCTGCTCGGCCTCCTTCTTCAGGCGGTCGCGCTCGGTGCGGGCGACCTGCGCCTGGTTGCTGAGGTTCTGCGCGTTGTTGCGGGCGCTCACGGCATCGGCATAGACGCCCTGGTTGGCCGCCACAAGCCGGTCCATCGTGCCGAGCTTCGCGAGAAGGTCGTCGGCGCTCGCGGCCGACCCGGAGAAGAAGAGCTCGAGCGCGGGGTCGTCGCCGCCGCCGCGGTACTGCTGAGCGGCGAGACGACCCAGCTTCTTGGCCGTCTCCGTGGCGCGCGCGGCCTCGGCGTCGGCCTGCGCCTGCAGGGATTCGGACTGCTCGACCGCGGTCTCGTAGGCGATCTGGGCGGCGACGTACTCGCTGGCGAGGCGCTCGGCCTCGGCCTGCTTGGCCGCCACGTCGGACTGGAGGGCGGCGATGAGCCCCTGGATGCGGTCGATCTCGGAAGCCTTGGCGGCCTCGTTGTTCTTGGCGTTCTGCACGTCGTCCCACGACGGGTAGTCCACAGCGAAGGCGGCGGGCCCGAGGCCGAGTCCGAGGGCGCCGAGCCCCACCACGCCGAGCCCGCCCAGGCCGAGGGCCGTCCGCCGCGTCAGAGGGGAGCGCAGCGAGGTCAGCTCGCGCTTGGTCGGCGCGCAGCCGCAGTCCTCGGAGGAACCGGCTTCGTCCATCACCACGTCACGCCTTCTTCCCGCGCTCATCGGCACGTTCTCTCGCAGGTTTTCCCGCAGGCCAGGCCGCCGGAGCCACTCCGACACCAGGAGTCACAATAACAACATTCGCCCCACAGGCACAGGGGCAACCGGGCATCCGCAGACTCCGCCATCCTCCTCCCGAAATCGCCGTGCGCACGGACCCCGCGCCCTCGATTTCCGATTTGCTCGGGGATCTCGTATGCTTGAGCGTCGGTAAGAATGAGCCTCCGGGTTCGCTCGGCCCCATCGTTTAGCGGCCTAGGACGCCGCCCTTTCACGGCGGTAGCACGGGTTCGAATCCCGTTGGGG
The DNA here is from genome assembly GCF_037146215.1 of Microbacterium sp. MMO-56. NCBI lineage: Bacteria > Bacillati > Actinomycetota > Actinomycetes > Micrococcales > Microbacteriaceae > Microbacterium > Microbacterium sp. MMO-56. The sequence goes on along the minus strand of NZ_JBBCVW010000021.1, from coordinate 487 downwards.
TCACTCTCCGACACATAACTGAAAAAGCATGGCCCTGTAGCGCAGTTGGTTAGCGTGCCGCCCTGTCACGGCGGAGGTCGCGGGTTCAAGTCCCGTCAGGGTCGCTCCGAGCGACGGGCCCTTTGTCTTCAGAGGGCCTTTCGTCTAGGACGCGGCAGTGTCATTGGTTTGGCGGATGCCGCGCGGCTCTGTAGCTCAGTTGGTAGAGCGCACGACTGAAAATCGTGAGGTCACGGGATCGACGCCCGTCGGAGCCACACGGACCGTCGTTACAACGGTCCCAGAAACCCTCGCCTAGCTTCTACATGGCGGGGGTTTTGCTTTTGGCCGGTGAGGGGCGGTTCTGGAGCCCGCCTGTCAACTCCGCCCGGCGATCGCTGAGCCCTGATCCACCGTCGCGATTCGGTTGAGCCGCGTTTCGCTTTTCGTTGAGTTGTTTCGGCGGGCGGGCGTGCGTGTTCTGCCAGCCGGGGCTCTGGCTTATCCA
>NZ_JBBCVW010000020.1:0-52171 GCF_037146215.1 Microbacterium sp. MMO-56 | reverse complement strand
TCGCCCGCCGGATCGCCCGCGGCTTCACCAACTACGACAACTACCGGCTCCGCATGCTCCTGATCGCCGGCGGACTTGACCCCCTCACCCCCACCTAGAATGCGCAGAGCCCCTTAAGCCGAGCGGCACGGAGTGGGCGACCGATGTCCCCTCGCACTGGAGGGTCGGAAACATACGTCGGTTCGCGTCGATGAAGACCGGGCACACGCCGAGCAGACAGCACCCGGAGTACTGGGTCAACTGTGATATCCCCTGGTTCACGCTCGCCGACGTGTGGCAATTGCGGCAAGGGCGACGAGACATGGGCGAGACGAGCGAAAAAATCTCCACACTCGGACTCGCGAATTCAGCGGCGGAGCTACTGCCAGCCGGGACGGTTGCGCTATCACGCACAGCTTCCGTGGGTTTCGCTGGAATCATGCCCGTGGCGATGGCGACCAGCCAGGACTTCTGGAACTGGGTTCCCCGCGCGGAGCTTCTCCCGGAGTATCTCTGGTTCCAGTTCCATGCCATGAAGCCTGAGTTCGAGCGGCTGATGACCGGTTCGACTCATCGAACTATCTATCAAGCCGATGCCGCGTCATTCACGATCCTCGTCCCACCGGTAAGCGAGCAACGCGAGATCGTCCAGCGTCTCGATAGCGTCACGAAGCGCATCGATGAGGCTACCGCTACCGCGCATCGCGGTGTGGCCTTGGCGCGGGAGCGTCGTGCCGCGCTGATTTCGGCTGCGGTGACGGGGAAGATCGATGTGGGGGTGGCGGCATGAGTGGTGTTGCTGGGGCGCATCTGGAGTCGGTGCTGGAGAACGAGATCGCCGAGCATCTCGCCGCGAACGGCTGGCTGTACTCGCCGACCGATGCCGGGCACGACCGTGAGCTCGCGCTCTTCCCCGAGCACGTGCTCGGCTGGCTGGAGGATTCGCAGCCGACCGAGTTCGCGAAGGTGGTCCGCCCCGACGACACCGACGCGCAACGGAAGGCCGCGGGCGACAGCATCCTGACCCGTCTGGCGAAGTCTCTGGATCTGGATCCGTTGAAGAACGGTGGGACGATCCGGATTCTGCATGAGGGCTTCTCGATGGTCCCGCTGCACGGGGGCGCGGTGAAGTTCCAGTTAGCGCAGTTCCGGCCTGCAACGACGCAGAACCCGGACACACTGGAGGCGTACGGGAAGATGCGGGTGCGGGTGATGCGTCAGGTGCATTACTCGGTGAAGCATCCGAACAAGGCGTTGGATCTAGTGCTGTTCGTGAACGGAATCCCGGTCGCGACGGTCGAGTTGAAGACGGACTTCACGCAGTCGATCGGCAACGCGGTGAGTCAGTACCGGTTCGACAGGTCGCCGGCGGGCGAGCCGTTGTTCGGGTTCGCGAAGCGGTCGCTGGTGCATTTCGTGGTGTCGAACTCCGAGGTGCGGATGACCACGCGCCTCGCCGGGCCGATGACACGGTTTCTACCGTTCAATAAGGGTGCTGACGAGGGTGCGGGGAACCCCGTGAACCCGGACGGGTCGGCATCCGCGTACTTCTGGGAGGAGATCCTGCAGCGCGACACCTGGCTGCAGCTGCTGGGGTCGTTCGTGCACTTGCAGGTCGAGGTCGATGTCGACCCCGACACCGGCAAGAAGACGAAGTCTGAGAAGGTGCTGTTTCCGCGGTATCACCAGTGGCGGGCCGTGACCCGGCTGGTCGACGCGGCGCGGGTGGAGGGGCCGGGAAACCGGTACTTGGTGCAGCACTCGGCGGGGTCGGGGAAGACGAACTCGATCTCGTGGCTCGCGCACCGCCTCTCCCAGCTCCACGATGACGTGAACGTGCGGGTGTTCGACACGGTCGTGGTGGTCACGGATCGGACGGTGCTGGACAAGCAGTTGCAGGACGCGATCTCGCAGTTCGAGAAGCAGGCCGGGGTGGTGCAGTCGATCACGAAGGATGCGGGCGAGTCCAAGTCGAAGCAGCTCGCCGCCGCGCTGACCGGTGGCAAGAACATCGTTATCGTGACGATCCAGTCGTTTGACGCGTTGATCACCGCGATCCAGACCCTGCCCGAGCTGCAGGGGCGCCGGTTCGCGGTGATCGCGGACGAGGCGCACTCGTCGCAGACCGGCTCGACGGCGGGCGCTTTGACGAAGGTGCTGTCCCCGGACGAGCAAGCCGCGGTCGCCGAGGGCGCCTCGATCGATTCGGACGCGTACCTGCAGTGGGCGATGGAGGTCACCGCCTCCGCCCCCAACATCTCCTACTTCGCATTCACCGCGACGCCGAAGGCGAAGACCCTCGAGCTGTTCGGGCGGGTGCCGGAGGGTGGGGATCTACCGGAGCCGTTCGACCTGTACTCGATGCAGCAGGCGATCGAGGAGGGCTTCATTCTCGATGTGTTGCAGAACTACACGCCGTACAAGGTGGCGTGGAAGCTGCAGCATCCCGATTCTGACTACGACGGCGCCGGTGAGGTGGACGAGTCGACTGCAGTGAAGGCGCTGGTGCAGTACGTCAGGTTGCATCCGACGAACATCAGTCAGAAGGCGAAGATCGTCGTCGACCACTTCCGTGCGTTCGTGCAGCCGCTGCTGGACGGCAAGGCGAAGGCGATGGTCGTCACCGGGTCGCGTGTCGAGGCTGTGCGGTGGAAGAAGTACCTCGACGACTACATGGCCCACACCGGCGTGCAGGGGGTGCGGTCTCTGGTCGCGTTCTCCGGCACGGTCGATGACCCGGGCCTGCTCGGTGACGGGTTGACGGAGCGGACCCAGAACCCGGGAGTCGCGTCGGATCTGGCCGAGGCGTTCAAACCGGCCACGTACAACGTGATGATCGTGGCGGAGAAGTTCCAGACCGGGTTCGACCAGCCCCGCCTGGTCGCAATGTACGTCGACAAGAAGCTCGGCGGCGTGCAGGCCGTGCAGACCCTGTCCCGGCTGAACCGCACCTACCCGGGGAAGGACAAGACGTTCGTGCTTGACTTCGTCAACGACCCACAAGAGGTACTGGATGCGTTCCTGCCGTACTACGGGAAGGCGACGCTCACCGCGACGACCGACCCGAACCTGATCTACGACCTCGTGGTCAAGCTGGACGGCTCAGGAATATACACGATGGCGGAGGTCGAGCAGGCGTTCGACGCGGCCCTGGCCGGTGGCGTGAACGCGAACTCGAAGGTGTCGGCGGCGACCGCGCCGGCGGTGGACCGGTTCCAGAAGCGATGGGTCGCCGCGGTGCTGGATGGAGACAAGGCTGAGCAGGATGAGCTGCGGCTGTTCAAGGCCGACGTGGGGAACTTCGTGAAGTTCTACGACTTCATCTCGCAGGCCCGAAACCTCGAAGACACGGACCTACCCCGCCGTCACTACTTCTTCCGCCGCATCCTCCCGCAACTCTCCACTGCGACGATCCTTGAGCCGGTCGACATCTCGGTCGTCACTCTGGTGGGCTACAAGATCAGCGCAGGCGAGTCGGTTTCGTTGAAGCTGGAGCAGGGGCCGGGGCTGGATCCGATCACTGCGATCGGGTCGGGTGCAATCCACGAGAAGCACCGGTCCGCGCTCGAGGAGATCATCCACAAGCTCAACGAACGCCTCGGCGACAAGTACGGAGTCGGGGTCATCGACCTCCATCTCAACCACGTTGTCGGCAAGCTCGCGCTCGACGTCGACCTCGCGAACCAGGCCGCGGTGAACAGCCCGCAGCAGTTCGCTGAGTCCCCGGCCTTGCCGAAGGCGTTCACGAAGGCGCTGCTCGGTGTGCGGGACGAGACGCCCGCGTTCATCGACGACCTGTTCAACGACAGCGGGCTGTACGCGGAGCTCGGGAAGGCTCTGCCGGCCATGCTGTACGAGTACTTGAAAGCGGGCCCGGCTTCGAACATCAATGGAATGAATGGCGCAGGCCGATGAACACTTGGGGAGTCCACAACAATGCCCTCACCACCGAGCTGGTGGACGAGGGGTTTATAAGTCTGGGCTGGGATCATCTCCCGGATCTCGCGACAATCCCCGCGGGCCGAGAGGGCCTGAAGCGGGCACTGTCGGAGGCGGAACCGGACGCGAAGGTGCGGTCGATCGCCGGACAGGCTGGCGTCCTGACTCGCTTTCGAGACGAGATGCACGCGGGTGATGTCGTCGTCGCGCCGTACAAGCCCGATTCGACCATCAACCTGGGCGTGATCACAAGCGACTATTACTTCGACGCTAGCGCACCGATCCACCGACATCGGCGACGCGTTGAGTGGAAGCGCATCGGCTTACCACGCACGCTCTTCTCCCAGCCAGCGCTTTACGAAATTGGCTCTGTGCTTGCGGTCTTCAGAGTCCGTCGACACTCCGAGGAGTTCCTGGCTGCCCTTAACAGCACAGATGAGTCGCTGGATGTGCTCGCGAAGAAGATCGACATGGTGGCCGAGCGCTCCGCTACTGATGACGAGGTTGATGAACCTCGCGCATCGCGGATCGAACGTCACACACGAGATTTCGTGCTCGAAGCGCTGCATAAGCGCCTGAGCCACCAGGAGTTCGAGGAGTTCACCGCTGCTCTCCTCCGCGCGCTCGGATATCAAGCGCGCGTGACGCAGTTCACACAGGACGGTGGCGTCGACGTAATTGCGCACCGGGACCCTCTCGGGGTCGAGCCGCCGCAGATCAAAGTGCAGTGCAAGCACCTCACCGGCACAGTTGGTGCCCCCGACGTCCAGCAACTGATCGGGACCCAGGGGCCCGGAGAGCTGTGTCTGTTCGTCACGTTGGGAAGCTATTCGCGGGACGCGCTCGCAATCGAGCGCCAGCGACCGGGATTGCGGCTGCTGTCGGGCGAGGACATCGTGACGATGACGCTGGAGCATTATGCTGACCTGCCTGAGTCCTGGCGCGCAATCATTCCGCTGACTCGAGTGCTCGTCGTCTCCGATAGCGCCGGCGACGCATAGAAGCTAGCCTCGCCGCGGCGAGCTCGTTGAGGCGAAGAACGCCCCGCAGTCTGCACTGAGCCAGCGCGAACCTTGCGGCTCGGTGGAATCGTTCGGCCGTTGCGCCGAAAGCGCTTGTTCAAGACGTGGCCAAGACGCCGGGGTTGTGCTGCAGCTGCACCTCGCTGATCCTGAGGCGCATCGGATGAGCACTCGCCTGAGTTGATTGCAGCCTCGAGCAGTTCGATCTGGTACTTTCTGTCGGAGTTTAGAGAGTTTGGACGTGCATGTGGTGGTTTGACGGGCAGGCCGCCCCGGGCTGGCACGATTGGCTTGCACTTGCGCTGACCGTCGTTGGGTTCTGGATCGCCATTGTGCAACTGAGGAAGACGCGGTCGGCGTCTGAGGCCGCCGCGGGTGAGTTGCGCAAAGCACGAACGAAGTTGAACTCTGATCAACTTGGTGCGGTTGTGACTCAGATGCAGATGATCGTCGCGGACATTGACTTTGCGATCCAGGAGAACGACAGAGAGGTCGCCCACCGGGCGCTTCTAAGGTTTAGCTATGTGGCGAACGAGTCCATCGCGCTGCTGGGCAACTTGGCTGCGGATCACACCGCCTTAGAAGCGCGGCTGAGAGACGCCGCGACGAGCGCGCTCGATGCCAAGTCGTCGATAGTGGGCAAGAAGGTTGTGGATGTCGCCCGTAGTGCGAAGGCAGCGGGGAACGAGATATCAGGCCTGTGCGTGGAGATCTCAGGTCTCGTCGCCAAGGATCGGTATCAGATCGGAGTAGCGGAAGATGTTTGACGAGTCTCAATGGGGGGCGCTTGTTGGTGAGATCGCAAAGCTCACAGAGGCGGAGAAATTGACGTGGCGGGCGGAGGACGGGGTGTTCACCGCCAGTGTTGGACAAGTCGAATACGTCCTCGGCTCTGTCGACAACGATGATCGTGCCCCCTACTTCTTCGGCGTATGGGATCCATCGAATAGCGAGTACCTTGCAAAGCTGGAGTCGCAGCCGACGGAGAACGGCGGATTGGCTGCGGCGACTCCAGCGCAGGCTGTCCCTGCCCTTTATGCGCGCGTCAAGCGCTCTGCTACGGGAGCGGATCGGCTTTTCAGTAGTCTTCTGAACGGGCTAAAGAGACTCGATGAGCCGTTCTAGCGAGCGCCGTTCGCGCTCGACTTGAACCAACAGATCAGGCGCCCTCGCTTCTCGCGCTCACCTAAATGCCAGAGCCCGCGGGATTATCGAAGCTCGTTGACGCCATTACAAGAGTCACGCCTCTCAGGCGCCGGTCGTCCCAAACTGCCCCCGGGTAGATCCTGGATTGCGTCACTGTCCCGATTGTCGAACCACTGCCCTCGCGGGCGCGAACCGTCCTACGCGCGAATAGCAGACGGTACGAGGTGCTTGTCTTGTTGAGGCGTACCATAGCGTCGTCAAGTGCAACCCATCCGCGGACGAGCACCGTTGAATGAGGCACGAGAAGCCCTGAAGTCGACTGTGTGGAAGGTGGGTTCGCGGTTGCCGGTAATGTTACTGAGAAGCGCCACGGGGTTGTCGCTGAGGGAGATAAACCGGCGGTTGGCTCGCATGAGGATTCAACGCTGGCCCCACAGATGCTGACCGAGCGAATGGAATTTGTCCTGGAACATCTGCTCGTGAGAGTTGAGAGGTGGATCCTCAGCGGCGCGCCATGGGCCATAGCGTCGTTGAACCGCGGCGACCACGTCAGGCTGACCGGTGACTACGCCGTTTCGGATCAGATCGATCGGGTGGACATCACGATTCTTGGACTTCAGCCACTGCTCTGCGACCTCTTACGTGTGGTCTCGAAACTTGGGGTTCGGAGCACGAGGCTCGCGAGGAACGAGCAGAGAGCGCCGCGGTCGCATTCAGACAGCGGCCAGACGTTCGCGAGGTCGTTCGCCGCGCAAAGCCGATGAAGAATCTTGGCGCCTCCATCCTCAAGACGGGAGATGTTCTCCCTCTTCTCGATGTCGTACCGCGCCGTCAGGGAGTCAATGACGTAGAAGTCCTCCACCACCGTCGCGATCTTCGCATTCACCCGCCCCGCGCGAGTCACGTCGCCAGAAATGTCGAAGCGCCGAAGATTGCCTCGTTCGTCGGCGAACGATCGGAGCAGGAACCTGGGCACCGTATGGTGCCGCCTGCTTGAGCCCTCCTGGATAGCAATTGCCACAGGATTAAGTTGCCATACGCCTCCGACGTGACCGCCTCACCGCGTCGCGAACTCACGAAGTCGAGCCACGCAGAGAATCCAACCCCTGCCCGCAGCTACCAGGCCGAGGGGTGGGTGAGAGCCCGAGGGCGGAACGCACACCGCACGTCACGGAGCCCGCTCGCGACCCGCCTCTGCCGCGCAGTACGCGCAAGGGGACCGGCGGGCTCGTATCGAGGGAGAGACCACCACGGACGGCGCCGTGGTCTCCCGGAGCCGGTGGCGCCAGAGTCGGGGCCGAGTACGCGTAGCCAACTCGCTCGCTCTCGTCCACTAGTCTGAGCGCTGGAGGTTCCCTTGGGCGACTCGTTCAAAGCACCAGCGATTCGGCTGGATGTGCCACCGGGCATGTCTATCTGGGATGTCGTCGATAATTTCGCGACCTACGCCAGACACACCCTAGAGTCGCTGCCGGGGCGGATTCACAAGGCCGATTTCACCGTGTGGGACAAGAGCGGATCCAACCTAACGCGCCAATCGATAGCTGAGCTCAGGGAAGCGGTCCGCACGCACCACCTCGACGTCAAGTACTTCTACGGATCCGTACATCTGGCGGCACCGGGGGCCCTGCCCTGGCATGCGGACACAGCGATTAGCGTCTGGGCGGATCTGGCGGAGCGCGAAAAGCCCGACCGCGTGCGAATCGAAATCGAGTCGACGAACAAGATTCAGATGGACGGAGTGCACACTCAAATTCGAAACGAAGCCGAGCATTTTCAGCAGCACTCAGAGCTTGCGCCGAAAGTAGTTCAGATTACTCAGGCGGGTGTAGTGCCACCGGCAAGAGCTACAACACCACCCGATGCGCCGACCCCAACCACGGCGCATACAATCCCGAGTGCAAGTGTTGCCCACTCGACGCCGCCCTCCTGGTTGTCGAGGACGTGGCGTGATCACACCGCAATGTTCGTTGTGACAGTCGTTGGCGGCCTTGTCGTTGCGGCTCTCGGTACGTGGCTTGGGCTACACGTCTTGTGACTCCTAAGCGCGCCGACGGCCCGGCAATCCTGTCGGTGTCGGCGATCGCATGTACACCCGTGATCCTTCAACGGATTCTCGCAGGGCGCGTTCGGGTGAGGGCGGACTCCCGGTGAAGCGGATGGGCACTTGCAGCCTCAGAGGCCCCACAGGCGGACGATGCTCGTACAGCGATCCCGCTGCCCGGTAGATGCCACCGCCATCGCCCGGCGTTGGCTAGTGCACTGAAGCCTCGCCTCGTTCGGCTCTATACGACTTGGTAGGGCTCCTCTCGCATCCATCGCTCAAGCACGGGACTGCTGCACGAGTAGGTGACATCTGATTTGGCTTGCCCGGGAGGGTGGGCCTGGAAGGATGTTGCTGTGCCCAAGCCGTACCCGAGCGAGTTCCGTGACGACGTGGTCCGCGTCGCGAGGAACCGTGAGCCCGGAGTGACGATCGAGCAGATCGCGAAGGACTTCGGTGTTCACCCGATGACGTTGCAGAAGTGGATGCGTCGCGCCGATATCGATGAGGGCGCCAAGCCCGGCCAGAGCCGCACCGAGTCCGCGGAGCTGCGCGAGGCGCGCAAGCGGATCCGGTTGTTGGAGCAGGAGAACGAGGTGCTCCGGCGGGCGGCGGCGTATCTGTCGCAGGCGAACCTGCCGGGAAAAGGCTCTACCCGCTCGTGAGTGAGCTCGCCGCCGACGGGATCCCGGTCGCGGTGACGTGCCGGGTGCTCAAGCTCTCCCGTCAGCCCTACTACCGGTGGCTGGCGAACCCCATCACCCCGAGCGAGGTGGTGGAGGGGTATCGCGCGAACGCGTTGTTCGACGCGCATCGTGACGACCCGGAGTTCGGGCATCGACTCCTCGCTGACGAGGCCCGCGACAACGGTGAGGCGATGTCGGATCGGACCGCGTGGCGGATCGCGTCGACCAACGGCTGGTTCAGCGCGTTCGGCAAGCCCAAGCGGAGCAAGGGCCGCCGACCGGGACCGCCTGTGCATGACGACCTCTGCGCCGTCGTCGACGAGCACGGCCGGACCCGACACGTGTTCGCCGCCGACGCCCCGAACGAACTGTGGCTGACCGACATCACCGAGCACAAGACCGCCGAGGGCAAGCTCTACCTCTGCGCGATCAAGGACGTCTTCAGCGGCCGGATCGTGGGGTACTCGATCGACTCGAGAATGAAGTCGCGTCTGGCCGTGCAGGCGCTCGAGAACGCCGTCGCGATGCGCGGCGACGTCGCCGGCTGTGTAGTGCATTCGGACAGGGGATCTCAATTCCGCAGCCGGAAGATGCTCCGCGCTCTGGCCCGGCATCGCACGGTCGGGAGCATGGGAAGAGTCGGGTCGAGCGGAGACAACGCAGCGATGGAGAGCTTCTTCACGCTGCTGCAGAAGAACGTCCTCGACCGCCGCGCCTGGACGACCCGCGAGCAGCTGCGGATCGCGATGGTCACCTGGATCGAGCGGACTTACCACCGGCGCCGACGTCAGGCCCGCCTGGGCCGTTTGACGCCCATCGAGTTCGAGACCATCATGAACACGACCGTCGCGCTGGCGGCGTGACTAGAAACTGTCACCCATCCGTGCAGCAGTCCCCACCTCGACGCCGTCCTCGGTATAGGGCGTGAGGTCCAGATCACAGTCGAGCGAGTACTTGGTGACGAGTGCGACGAGTTCCGAACCGATCCGCTTTCGCAGCGCCAGCAAGGCGACGCCGAGGGTCTCGTGATCGGCGATTGGAGTCGCACCACGCACATAATCGCGACAGGCGTCAGCGATCCTTTTCATGGATTGCCGGGCAGTTTCGCTTCGCAGAAGATGCATCGACTGAACCGAGTACTCTCGTACCTTCCGCACGGAAGCCAACACATGGTCGCTGACCTCGTTGCGGATGTCGTCGATCACGAATCGCTTATCGGCGACATAGTCGACAAATCCCTGGCAGATTGATGCGTCGGACTTGATCCAGGTGCCGGAGACGCCTCCGCCCGTGAGGCTTGCGCTGAAGCCACTTGGCATCCATGTGTACTGACTGCCCATGCGTTCCCTCGTTTCGCAGCGTTGAGTTCCACCCGAACATATCGGGACAGCACGACGAACGGGAGAGCGCCGACCGCCGTCGTGCTTCATCGCAGGCCATGAACGCCGTACTCGACGGACCTACGTGCCGTGCCCTCCGATCCGCCCGCCGTGGAGGCAGCGCCGCCGGCCGACGACGGATGCGACCCGAACTACGCGGATGCCTGCGTCCCGATCGCCAGCGATGTCGACTGCGCGTGGGGGAGCGGTGACGGGCCCGCCTACTTCGACGGGGTCGCCCGTGTCGTGGGGCGCGATATCTACGGTCTCGACCGCGACGGCGACGGGTGGGCCTGCGAGCGCTGAACCGACGGGCCGACCCAATCGTTGCGGCTCTTTCAGCGGTTCGCCGCGACAGACGTGAACGCCTCGCGTCAGAAGATGTCCACGGAACCACCGATCGCTCGTTCCACGAGCCGCTCCAACCTCCACCCCGCGATCGGTCGCATCGCGTGCTGCATCACGGCGAACAGCGCGCCGGTGTGCGTGATCTCGTGCGTGACACGCGTGTCGGTACCCTCCGTCGTGATGAGCCAATCCCCGACTTCGACGCTTCCCGCGACGGTGAGACGCCACTGGACGTGATCGCTCGTCGCCTGTGTGTACGTCAAGCCGGCGTCGCCGGGAATGCGGGTGGAGACGGGGTACCGTTTGCCGACGATCGCGACGCGGTCCCGTGTATCGACGCGGACGAGAGCGGGGTTCCAGTCCGCCAGGGTGCTGATGTCGAGGAGTATCCCGGTGATGCGTGAGGGGGCTACCGGGATTGTGCGTTCTGCCGACATCGTTCTCATGTGCGTGCCTTTCTCGGTTCTTGTGGATGGGGGAAGGCGAGACGAGCGAGAGCCTTCAAAGGTGTTCGTCCGACAGCAGGGAGATGTCCTCCCAACTCCGCGTGTCGACTTCTCAAGTTAGATGATGCGTCATCGAATGACGCGATACTTGTCGCCTCGACCGCAATTGTCAACTCGTGACCCCTCTGTATCGGCGGCTTTCAACGCACCGAGCCCAGGGATCTGGTGTCTGATAGTGTGTGTGGTGACGCCGCAATCAGTGTCGCGTCATGATATTTCGGCAACTCCATGAGGCGGAGATCGATTCGATGGGCTCACAGCGCGCGCGGTCGGTGACGGCTGCCGAGCTTCGTTACGCGATCCTCGCTGTGCAACGAGAAGGCAACAGGCGCCTGGCGGCGGCGCTGGCGCCTCTGGAGGTCAGCCCGGCTCAGGCCGAGGTGCTCGTCGTGCTCGGCGAACATGGGCCCTTGACGCTCAAAGGCTTGGGGAGCCTGCTCGTCTGCGAATCAGGCAGCCCCAGCCGGCTCGTCGACGCACTGGTGCGACGGGGAATCGTCGACCGCATCGACAACCCGATGGACCGGCGCCAGATCCTCCTCCAGCTCACGAAGGAAGGTCGTCGGCTGCTGCCCGAGATCAGCGCTGTCGAGGCGGAGATCGACGCATCGCTCGCGCACGCCTTCGATAAGGACCTCTCCGCGGAGATGGGGGAGAGGATGAGGCTGTTCCTCGCGGGCACGAACACGGGAGACGCGCTTCAGCGACGCTTTCCGCACGAGTGATGCGGTCACGGTGCGGCGGCGACCCCTCATCCGTCGCAGGTCAGCTGACGGTGCGGCGGAGGGCATCCGCCATCCATCGTGCGTAGGCGTGCCAGGGCGGCGTGTCCGCGGCCAGGGCGGCGGCGTGGAGGAGGAGCTCGTCCGCGGCGCGGAACCACTCGCCTCCCTCGCGCAGACGCGCGAACTGGGCGTGGCGGGTGCGCTCGAGGGTGCGGTCGCCGAGCTCGAAGGCGAGCAGGTCCTCATGCAGGATCGCGGCGAGGCGTCGCCGCGGCTGCGCCGATGTGCCGATCTTGATCCGATCGTGCCAACGCAGGTAGTACACGACGTCGACCCGGGGCCGCGGCAGGTCGGCATCCGGAGCGTCACCCACGCGCCATCCGCAGACCGCGCACACGAGACCGTGACCTTCCGCGGCATCCGGCACGACCTCGCCCAGGCCGCAGAAGGTGCAGACCGAGGGGTCACGCACGGTAGGCCTCGATGAGGAGCGGTCCGCGGATGTCGCTCAGGACGTCGATGAGCCGGAGGATGCCGCGCCTGCTGATCGTCGCCGCCGTGATGTCGTGGGGCCCGATCGCGGGGAGCTTCCCCGTGCGCAGCCGGACGACCTCCCAGCCCGCCGCCCGCAGCAGCCGATCCTTGCGCCGATCGGTCTCTTCGCGGGTGCCGACGTGCTCGAGCCCGAACCGTCCGATGGTGTCGTACTCGATCGCGACGCGCAGCTCCGGCAGGAGGATGTCCGGCCAGACCTCGAGGTGGTCGAAGAACGGCCGCCGGACCCGGACCGCGGTCATCCCCTCCGTCACGGTCAGGGCGGCGAAGATCGAGCGCCGGAGCTCCTGCTCGGCGGCCGAGGCGGGAGCGGGCGCGCACGCGCTGAGGAACGGCGTTCCGGCGGGGACGGCGGGGGTCTTCGCGCACGGGGGACGAGCGGGGCGGGATGCCCGGGCGCGCGATGCACGTGGTGGTGCGGTTACGCCGTCCGGCGACGGGCGGGGAGTCCGCAGGCCAGCGGGTGAGGCATCCGGTGCGGCCTCCGTCGTGGCATCCGCAGCGCCGCGGTCGATGGGTACGGGCGAGCGGGCCGGGCGCGCCGCGGCCGTGCAGTCGGGGCACCAGGCGGACCGGCGGCGCACCCGTCCGGGGCGGGATCGCTGTTCGACCGGGGTCGCGACGAACAGATGGCCGGTCTCGCATTGCCAGAGCAGCAGGACGTCGGCCGCCGGAGGGATCTGCGAGAGCACGATCCCCGCATTCAGATCCGGATGGTACTGCCGCACGAGCGCGGGGTACGGCGCCCAGGCATCCCGGTAGGCACCGACCTCGTAGGGGACGGCGCGCCCCCGGGAGAACTGCCGCCGCGCCCACCAGTCCTGGATCCGTTCGGCCACAGCGGCACGATAGGCGAGACCTCCGACGCCCCTCGCCGCAGGCGGCACCCCGACCCTGTCGAGACCGCACGAATGCGCGCCCTTCGGGCTCGGAGCGTGACATTCGTGCGGTCTCGCGACCGAAGGCGGCCCAACGGGGACGTCGGCTGGGAGGATGGGCGGATGGTCCGTTCTTTCACCGTGGTGACGCGGGCGCCGGGCCCGCGCGAGCGCCTGTTCGATCTCTCCCTCGACATCGACGCCCACGCCGCCTCGATGTCGCCGTCGGGGGAGCAGGCGATCGCCGGTGTCCGGTCGGGGGCGATCGGTCTCGGCGAGAGCGTCACGTGGCGCGCGCGGCACTTCGGTGTGCTGTTCACGATGACATCCACCATCACCGCGCTCGATCGACCGTCTCGGTTCGTCGACGAGCAGACGCGCGGACCGTTCCGTTCGTTCCGGCACGAGCACGTCTTCACCCGCGACGGCGAGGACACGGTGATGATCGACACCGTCACGCTCGCCTCGCCGGTGTTCGGCGCCGTCGCGGAACGATTCGTCCTCGTGCCGTACCTGCGCCAGCTCATTGTCGCGAGAAACCGACACCTCGTTGCGGCCCTCGCGCGCCGCTGACGGCGGATGCCGGCGAGGTCGTTTCGATGTCGGTGCACGTGCGGAGGCGGGCCATATACGGACGCCGCGGTGCCCTAGAGTTCATGGGTGCATCGTCGTCACTTCGCTGGACTGTCCGTGGTCGTGCTGATGGGAACGCTGGGACTCACCTCCTGCGCCGCGTCCGCAGCCGGAGGCTCGGCCTCCCCCAGCCCGACATCGTCGAGCAGCGCCGCGGTGATCGGCACGGACTCGTCGGCGGGCGCAGGTATGGGATCCGTCGCGGCGCCGCTCGTCTGCGACGCCGTCGATCTCAAGCCCGGAGCGACGGTATCAGGCACGGATCTCGCCGCCTGCGTCGTGGCGTACTCGACGGCCGCCGGTAGCGGACACGAGGTGTTCACCGCATCCGACGGCACGTCGGGCGAGGTGGACTTCGAGTTCGGCGACGCGCCGGCCATGTCGGGCAGCGTGACCGCCTCGGACGGAACGACGTCGTTCGTCCTGACGCCGAGCGAGTCGTGGGTCACGATCGACGGAGCGTGGGTGCGCGGCGTCTCGGGCAGCAGCGATCCGCACGAGCTTCTCGCCGACACGGTGGGCCAGGCGTACCGAGCGATGGCGGATCCGTCCGTCGCCGCGGGCTTCCTCTCCGCGTCGGAGTCTTGGACCGTTCAGGAGGATCAGGATGTCATCACTCTCCCCGGCGGCGAGGAGGTGCTGTCGTGGCGCGTGCAGTCCGACGCGCCCTTTCCCGCCTTCGGCGGAGAAGTCCAGGAGATGATCGTGTGGCTCACCTCCGGTCATGTTCCCGTCGGCAATCAGGCGACCGTCTCTGTGGGAGGCGTACAGACGACGACGTCGCAACGGTACTCGTCGTGGGGGATGCCGGTGTCGATCGTCCCGCCGACGCAGTGACCGTTCTCTGACCCTCCCGGACGCGCCGGACGCGCTCCGTCACGCGGGCACGCTACGGTGCCCTTCCGAACACCGAGGAGCGCGCCCCGCCACGTCACCGCCGAGCCCGGTGTGCGCGCCGCATCCTCACCGCTGCCACGAACGCGGCGGTGAGGGCGAAGCCGATGGGGCATCCGGGCGCGGCGACGTCACCCCGCCTCAGCCCGAGAACGCGGCGACCCCGTCGATGTACGTCTCCTGCGCGCCGATCTCCGCCCAGCCCTCGGGGTCGGCGGTCCACGGGTCGGCGTCGACGACGGCGAAGTCGGCGCGCATGCCCGGGCGCAGCATCCCGCGGTCGTCGGCGTGGATCTGCCACGCGGCGTGGGTCGTGATGGCGGCGAGCGCCTCGGCGGGGCTCACGCGCTCGTCGGGCGCGAGCACCGAGCCGTCCGCGTCGAGGCGGCGGAGCACCGCGGTGCGGGCGCTGCGCAGCGGATGGACGATGGTGACGTTGTAGTCCGAGTGGATGCTCGGGCGCAGCCCCGCGCGGTAGGCGGAGGCCAGCCGGTCGAGGCGTGCGGCTCGGGCCTCGCCGAGGATCGTGTCGCGGAACGCGGCGCCCCAGTAGTACACGTGGTCCATCAGGAAGCTCGGGGAGACACCCGCGGCGGCCATGCGGGTGAGCTGGTCGTCGGTGGTGACCGACGCGTGCTCGAAGCGGTGCCGCAGGTCGCCATCGCGTGCGGGGAGGAGTTCCTCGGCGGCCTCGAGGGCGAACTCGACGGCGGCGTCGCCGTTGGTGTGGACCATCAGCTGCCATCCGTCGTCGAGGCCCGCGCGCATGACCTCGCGCAGCCCCTCGGGCGTCCAGTTCGCGTGCCCACCAGAGGTCTCGCCGAGGTATGGCTGCAGGAAGTAGCCCGACCGGCCCTGATTCGAGCCGTCGGCCACGATCTTCCACGCGTCCGCCCGCACCATCTCGTCGCCGCTGAACGGGGTCACGCCGGCGGCCTTCCACATGGCGGCCACTTCGGCGGGGGTCGCGCAGCCGGGGAGCGCGGAGAACTGGGCGGTGGAGACCCTGACGGGCAGGCGCGCGGCGCCGTTCAGCCGGTGGAGCATCGCGACCTCGCTCACCCCCGCGAGGGTGCCGCTCATCGCCTCGCGCATCGACGTGACGCCGCGCCCCGCGAACTCGGTGAGCACCTGACGGATGCCCCGGGCGATGTCGTCGGCCGACGGATGCGGGAGCGGCGCGAGCAGCATCATCACGGCGGGCGACTCGCCGACGATCCCCGTGAGCCGGCCGTCGACCTTCTCCAGGGTGCCGCCGGCGGGCTGCGGGCTGGCGTCGGTGATGCCGGCGGCGGCGAGGGCGGCGCTGTTGGCGTAGGCGAAGTGCATCGACGCGTTCAGGACGACGAGGGGCCGGTCGCTCGCCACCCGGTCGAGGATGTCCCGCGTGAGGGCGGGCTCGCCGGGGTAGAGGCTCGGGTCGAAGAGCTTGGCGAGGACGTACTGGCCCGGCGCCGTCGCGGCCGCCGCGGCGCGGAGGGCCGCGACGACGTCGTCGATGCGCGGGCACGCGGCGTGCGAGACATCCGTCCAGTCGAGGGTCAGCAGCGAGACCCACACGTGCGCGTGCGGCTCGATGAGCCCCGGGATGACGACGCCGTCCGGCGCGAGCCTGGTCGTCGAGGGCCCGGTGAGGCCGTCGAGCTCGTCGACCGAGCCCAGGCCGACGATGCGGCCGCCCGAGACCGCCATCGCCTCCGCGACGGGGGAGTGCGGGTCGCCGGTGGCGATGCGTCCCACGACGAGAAGGTCGGCGGCGGATCCCGCCGGGCGGGCGTCGGCGTGGCGGGCGGGGACGATCGACTCGCCCGCCGAGGCGATGGCGGGCGCGAGGTGGGCGCGGCTGAGGGGAGCGGATGCACCGCAGGCGTCGGACATGGGGCGTGCTCCTCGGGATCGGGGGGGGGGGGGGGGAGGACGAGGGTCAGTGGAAGTCGAGCACCCGATCGCCCCACGCGGCGCGTAGCGGTGCGTCGAGGTCGTCGACGACGGTGTCGTGCCGCTCGATGACGAGGGTCGCGCGGGCGGGCGCACCCTCCGCCGGGGTCGGGTCGTAGGTCGGCCACGTGGGCGCACCGGGCAGGCCGTCGGCGTCCGGGGTGCGGCCGTGGGCGAAGGCGGTCCAGCGCTCCTGCATCCGGGCGCAGATCTCCTCGCCGCTCCTCCGGCCGCCGAGGCGGAAGGTGAGGTCCTTCGGCCCGCTGGAGAAGCTGCCCCAGAGGTAGGCGAGCTCGCTGCCGTGCGTCGCGCCGAGCCCGATCAGCCGCAGGAACGGCGTGGCGTGATCGAAGCGGTACAGCCACACGTCCGCGACGCGGCGGTGCCCCTCCGCGATCCAGAGGGTCGGCATCCGGAATCCGATGTCGCGCGCGACGCCGAGACCGACCAGGCGGTGACGCACGTTCTCGTACGCCGCCGTCACCTGCGCGACCGACGGCAGCTCGACGGTCGGGTTGTCGGCGGCCATGTCGGAGAACATCGCCATGATGCGCTCCTCGGTGACGGGGATCAGGGGCGACTTCATGTAGGTGAACAGCGACGCCTCGTCCTTGTTCGTGCCGATGAGGAGCGGCACGGCGAGCCCCCGCCCCTCGTGCAGCACCGTGACCGGCGCCTCGGGAAGGAGGTCGCCGTCGACGACCGGGGCGAAGGCGAGCCTGCCGGGGTCGTCGTCGGGTACCTGCGCGAACACGGCCATCCCGGCGGCGACGACCCTGTCCGCGGATGCGGCGCGCAGCGCCTCGGCCGCGGCCGCGGGGTCGGCGGGGTCGATGTCGAGCGCGCGGAGGAACCGGGCGGCGACCTCGCGCGCCCGGTCGAGACCGTACATGCTCGATGCCGGCGACGACTGCGCGATCGCGCGGTGGAACAGGCCCGCGGCGGACGGGGTCGCCAGCAGCGTCGTGACCAGTCCGCCGCCCGCCGACTCGCCGAAGACGGTCACGCGCGAGGGGTCGCCGCCGAAGGCCGCGATGTTGTCCTGCACCCAGCGCAGGGCCAGAAGCACGTCCTTCAGCGCGAGGTTGCGGTCGAATCCGCCGTCGGGGAGGAGCCCGGCGAGGTCGAGGAACCCGAACGCGGCGAGGCGGTAGTTGATCGTGACCACGACGACGTCGCCGCGGGAGACGAGCGAGGTCGCGTCGTACATCCGCTGACTGGATGCCCCGAAGGTGTAGGCGCCGCCGTGCAGCCAGACCATCACGGGTCGCGCGGGGGCGGCGCCTGCGTCGCCGGTCGCGGCGGGCGCCCACACGTTGAGGACGAGGCAGTCCTCGTCCATGACGGCGTCGTCGCCGAGGGCGATCGCGGGGCTCGCGACCTGCGGGCACACGGGGCCGAAGGCGGTCGCGTCGACCTCTGCGTCTGTGGTCGGGGCGGCCACCGGGTCGCGCCAGCGGCGCTCGCCGCCGGTGGACTCGGCGTAGCGGATGCCCCGCCACGAGTCGACGCCGCCGGCCGAGACGCCGCGGAAGGCGCCGGCGGGCGCCGTCGCCAGGGGACCTGGGCCCGGGGCGGGGAGGGGCGGGGTCGTGTGCGACATGGTGGTCATCTCTTCCTCGACGATACGGATCTTCTTAGCAGGACGGGTGGTCGTCCCGGTGCCGACGCGGCCGACGCGGCCGACGCGGCGGTCGGTGCGGCCGGCTCAGGTGACGAGCCGGTGGACGACGTGGGCCGCCTCGGTGGCGGCGAGGATCGCGAACAGGACGGTCATCATGGCCGCGTTGTGGGCGACGAGGTCCTCCTTCAGCCGGGCGAGCGCTGCGCGCACGCGGCGCGATCCGGTCAGCTCGAGCACGGCGGGGAGGATCAGGAGCGACGATCCCGCGACGGCGAGCGCGACGCAGAGCCCCGCCGCGGCGGCGAGGGGGAGATGCGCCTCGCCGATGAGCGCTCCGCCCTTCAGGGCGAGGGGGATGTTCTTGCTGTTGGCGACGGCCATGAGCAGCCCAAGCCCCGCCGCGGACAGCGGCGTGACGCCGTCGATCGCGGCGAGCCAGGCCGGGGCGACGGGCGGGGTCCCGGGCGCCGGGCGCGAGCGCCAGCTCACCACCGCGAGCACCGAGAAGCCGAGGGTCATCGCCACCGCGATGACGAGCGACACCAGGCGCGCCCCGGGCCCGTCGGACGCGGACGCCTGCGCCGAGGTGGCGGCGCCGAGGGCGATGACGGCGAGGGAGGCCAGGGTGAACGCCGCCGTGTAGACGGGGGCCGAGGCGCGCCCCCGCGGGGCGAGCAGGATCGCGACGACGGCGACGACGGGCAGCGGAGACAGGAGCATCCCCATCGCGAGGGGGAGCAGCTGATGCAGGTCGTTCACGTCGGATCCGTTCCTTCGCGGCCGCACCCGTCGCCCGGTCGCGCGGACGACGCTACGTGGCCCGCGGTGCGGTGCCGGCGCGATGTTCGGGTGACACGACAGCCGCCGGGGCGAAGGACGCCTCCAGCACGGCCGCATCGTCATCGCCGGTCAGCCGCGCGCCGAGAGCCCGCACGTGCGAGCCGGGGCGCAGCGTCGCGCCCGTCGCCGGCGCGCCGTCCGAGCGCACCCGGACGCGCACGCGCGGCCCCGCCCCGGTGGGGACGAGCGCGATCTCGACGTCGGCGCGTCGTCGCCCGCTGTGCTTGAGGACGTTGAGCAGGCCCTCGGCGACCAGGTCGTAGACGTCGCGGGCGACCCCCGGAGCCCGATCGAGCAGGCCGCGCGCGGGCGGCGCGATCTCGAGGCGCAGGTCGAGGACCCGGCCCCAGGTCTCGGTGAGTTCTTCGATCGCGTCCGCGCCGGTGCCGCCCTCGGCGGACGCGTATGCTCCGGGCATCCGCCGCACGATCTCGGAGAGAGCCTCCCGCAGGTGGGCAGTCTGCGTGCGCGAGGGCTCGGGGTGGGCGAGCGCGATGTGCAGGCACGCGCCCTGCCCCTCGCGGTGGAGCAGCTCCGCGACGCGGCGCAGCCCCTCCCGCACCGGACGCGCGCCCTCGCGTGCCGTGTCCTGCGCCCGGGCGACGGCGGCGGACAACCGGCGCTGCTCGCGGCGCAAGGCGTGCACGGCTCCCGTGCAGAGCGCCGCCGCGAGCGCGAAGGCGACGTAGTCGACGATCGGGAGCAGGGCGGGCACCCCGGTCTGGCCCGTCATCGTCGCCAGCACGGACAGCACCCCGCCGGTCGCGAGCGCGCAGGCGAGGAACGCCGCCGTCGCCGTGCGGGGGTCTCCGCCGAACCGCCGCGTGCGGGGCACGGCGTCGACCGCGGCGCCGAGGGCGCACACGACGACGATCCCGGCGACGAGGGCGGCGGGCGCGGTCGTCCGCATCGCGAACGGCAGCGTGCAGGCGGTGTAGAGGACCGTCACGACGCCGCGCGGCGGCACGCGGAGGAGGATGCGCCCGCGTCGGTGCGTCGTCCGGCGCGCATCGGACGGGTCGGGGACCGTCGGGGCGGCGGGCTCGTCGGCGAGCACCGGCTCGTCGACGAACACCGGGGTGTCCGGGGCGCCGAGGAACACCGGGGCGTCCGGGGCGTCCGGGGCGTCGAGCAGCACCGGGGAAGCCGGTTCATCGGCGAGGTCCTGCAGGCGGAGCGTCCACGCGCGGAAGCCGTCGGCGGCGAGGCGGCGCACGGCGCCCGCGTCCGCTCGCTCGGCGAGGTCGTCGACGCCCCGCTGCAGGTCGACGGCCGCCGCCTCCACCTGGGCACGGGCGGCCCGGTCGGCGAGGACGGCGCGGTCGCGGGCCCCGGCGAGCTCCCGGGCGACGTCCCGCAGCAGCGCATTGGTGCGCCGGAGGGCGTGCATCGACCGGACCAGGACGGCCACGGCGGTCAGGACCACCGGCCAGACGACGACGTTGGTCGCGATCCGGAACGGGAGCTGCGAGCCCGCCGGGGTCGGCAGCGCGAGTGCCGCCGCCCACTGGTCCTGGGCGAGCGGACGCAGCGCCGCACACACCACGACGCCCGCCACGACGACCGCGATGCGCGCCGCGGGTCGACGGATGCACCGTTCGCACAGCGCGACGACGCCGAGCCCCGCCAGCAGGGCGAGGGTGGCACCGGCCGTCGCCGGGAACGCCCGTGCCACGTCGATGCCCGCGCCGACCGGGGACATGATCGTCAGCGAGAGCGGCGCCACGACCAGAGCCGACCACACGCTGACGAACCGGCCGCCGCCGAGGGCGCCGCGGACGGCACGAGCGAGGCGGTTCACCGCCCGCGCCCGCTCATCGCCCGCGCCCGCTCATCGCCTGCATCCGCTCATCGAACCGGGCCGAACGCGGCGAGGTACGTCGCCGCCGCCGCGACGCGGGGGTTGACCGTGGGGTCGCCCCCGACCCGGAGGCGATCGAACAGCCGGCTGATCGAGCGCTCGACCGCTCGCACCGTGCCGCCGGTCTCCTCCGAGATCCGTTCGTTCGACCAGCCGCGGGCGATCATGGCGAGGATGTCGAGCTGATGGCGGGTGAGCGCCGCGAGCGGATCCGGGGACGGCGGTTCCGGAGCCGACGACGCCGCGCTCCGCGGCGCGGGCGACGCCGCGCTCCCCGGCGCGGGCGACGCCGGAGGCACGGGCGGCGAGGGGGCCGTGCGCGTGGACAGGGCGTCGTCCAGGGCGGCGAGGAGGGCACCGGGGGAGTCGAGGTCCTGCTTGGAGACGAAGACCGCGCGCGGGATGCCCATTGCGCTCGTTCCCGCGGCCGCGCGCGGATACGAGCTCAGGAAGACGACCGCCAGGTGCGGGGCGAGCGCGGCGAGCATGACGGCCAGCTCCGCACCGGAGGGCCGGGTGCCGAGGTCGATGTCGGTGAGGAGCGCGTCGGGGTCGAACTCCGCGAACAGCGCGGTCGCGGCGGCGGCGTCCGGGGCTGCCGCCGTCTCGAACCCGTGCCGCTCCAGGAGATCGCAGAGGAGCATCCGGAGCGCGGCCTGGTCCTCGACGACGAGCACACGACGCGTCCACTCCGAGCTCACGTGTTCACCGTATCGCCCGCGCGCGGAGGTCTCCGCGGCGCGGCTAGGCCGGCGTCGAGGCGCGCGCGATGTGCAGCGCGAGGTACGCCACCTCTTCGTCGGGCATGGTCACGTCGTGCTCCGCCCGCACGAAGGTCCGGACGCGCTCGGCGGAGGCGACGGCGTCGGGATGACGCTCGCGCATCGTCTGGAGGAGGAAGTCGTCGTCGCCCAGCATCCGGTCGGAGAAAAGGCGCTCGGCGAGGAAGTGCAGGTGGGTGAGGAACCGTGCGCCGTGCAGGTCGTCGCCGATGCTCGTGACCGTGCTGGTGTGCGTGACGATCTTCGTGATGGCGGCGACCAGGGTCACCACCCGCGCCGCGTCGACGTCGCCTCGACCCGTCTGCGCGTTGACGAGGTGGAACGCGATGTTCGCCGCCTCGTCGTCGGGGATCTCGACCCCGAAGCGCTGCCGCAGCATCGCCACGGCGCGCAGCCCTACCAGGTGCTCGCGCGGGTAGAGGTTGCGCACCTCGCTCACGAGCCGGTTGACGATCATGATCCCGCGCCGCTGCCGCTCGATCGCGAAGTGCAGGTGGTCCGTGAGGGAGAGGTAGATGTGCGGGTCGAGGTCGAGGCCCTCCGCCTCCGCGCTCGTGACGATCGCCCGGGTGAGCTCGACGAACTCGACCGGGATCTGCGACACGAGGTCGACGAAGTTGCGCTGGTCGACCCCGTCGAGTTCGACGAACACGCGATCGTGGGCGTCGGGCGGGAGGACCTCGCCCGGACGGTGGGCGAATCCGATGCCCTTGCCGAGCAGGACGCGCTCGACGCCGCGGTCGTCCTCGACGAGGACGACGCTGGAGTTCAGGACCTTCTTGATGATGTGCATGGCTGGTGGTCTCCATCGACACCGGGGGTGGGGCGGGCGAGGGGCCGTCCGCTCGGAGGGCCCCTCGCGGGGTCAGGTGAGGTCGGCCCCGTTCGAGGCGATCACCCGGCGATACCAGTCGAACGAGTCCTTGCGGATGCGCTCGCCGGTTCCTCGTCCCTCGTCGTCGATGTCGACGTAGATGAATCCGTACCGCTTCGACATCTGCGATGTCGACAAGCTCACCGTATCGATCGGCGACCAGCACGCGTAGCCGAGCATCTCCACGCCCTCGTCGACCGCCGTGATCATCTCGGCGAGGTGGGCCTGCAGATAGGCGATGCGGTAGTCGTCGTGCACGCGCCGGTCCTCGGTGAGGACGTCGCGCATGCCGACGCCGTTCTCGACGATGAACAGCGGCTTGCGGTAGCGGTCGTACAGCGCGAGCAGGGAGATCCGTAGACCGATCGGGTCGATCTGCCACCCCCAGTCGGTCGAGGGCAGGTAGGGGTTCTTCACGCCGAACACCGTGTTGCCCGGAGTGCGCTCCACGTCGGGGTCGACCGACTCGGTCATCGACATGTAGTACGAGAACGACAGGAAGTCGACCGTGTTCTCGCGGAGGGTCTGCGCATCTCCCTCCGCCATCGGGATGGAGATTCCGCGCTCGGCGAGGGTGCGCAGCGCCAGGGGAGGGTACGAGCCGGTCGCCTGCACGTCGCTCGAGAGGTACATCAGGCGATCCTTCGCCTGCGTGGCGAGCACGTCCTGCGGATGGCAGGTGTGCGGATACGTCGTCAGCATCGTGAGCATGCAGCCGATGCGCGCCTGCGGATGCTCCGCGCGGAGGATCCCGGCGACGCGCGCCGCGGCCACGAGCTGGTGGTGCAGCGCGGTGTAGCAGGCCTGTTCGAGCGATCCCTCGACCTTCTCCTCGATGATCGCGCCGGAGGTGAAGGGGTGACGGAGGATGCTGTCGATCTCATTGAACGTCAGCCAGTACTCCACGAGGTGGCCGAACCGGTCGAAGCACGTGCGGGCGAAACGCTCGAACAGCCCGATCAGGCGACGATCGGTCCATCCGTTGTACGTCACGGCCAGGTGGAGCGGCGCGTCGTAGTGCGCCAGCGTCACCAGCGGCTGGATGCCGTGCGCACGCATCCGCTCGAAGAGGGACAGATAGAACGCGACGCCCTCCTCGTTCGGCTCCGTCTCCTCCCCGGTCGGGTACAGGCGCGACCAGGCGATCGACACGCGCAGCACCGAGAAGCCCATCTCGGCGAACAGCGCCAGGTCTTCGGGGTAGCGGTGGTAGAAGTCGATCCCGCGCCGCTTGGCGTAGAACGTGGGATCGGGATCGGCCATCGCCTCCTCGATCGAGGCGACGCTCACGTGGTGCTGGGCCTTGTAGTCCTTCGGGTCGGCGTTCGGCCGGTAGCGGGAGATGTCGGAGACCGCGGGGCCGCGACCCCCCTCCCGCCAGGCGCCCTCGGCCTGGCTGGCGGCGATGCCGCCGCCCCAGAGGAATCCGTCAGGAAGCGACATCGGCGCCCTCCTTCGCCGGCCGGGCGGTGACGACGGGCTCGCCCGCGACGACCTCGCCGGACGCGTCGACCGCGACGTTCCAGGCGTCGCTGTTGATCACGACGACGGGCGTCGTCAGGTCGTAGCCCGCGGCGCGCACCGCGTCGAGGTCGGCGGTCACGAGGAGGTCTCCCGCCGCGACACGGTCGCCCTGCGCCGCGTGGGCGGTGAAGTGGGTGCCGGCGAGGGTCACGGTGTCGAGCCCGACGTGGACGAGCACCTCCGCGCCGTCGTCGGTGCGGATGCCGATCGCGTGGAGCGAGGGCAGCAGGCTGATGATCTCGCCGCTCACGGGGGCGAGCACGCGCCCGTCCGTCGGGAGGAGGGCGAAGCCGTCGCCGAGCGAGCCCGACGAGAACACGGCGTCGTCGACCTGGTCGAGACCGACCACGCGGCCGCTCATGGGTGCGACCAGGGTGACGTCGGACCGCGCCGGCGCCGTCTGCGCGCCGTCCGCGCCGAGGGCGTCCGCGTCGCCCGACTCGGCGAGCACGCGCAGCGTGGCCGAGTCGGAGTCGCGCCAGAGCAGGAAGGACGCGATGAAGGCGACCACCCAGGCGATGGCAGCGCCGACGACGGCGTTGACGATGTTCCACGGGTTGCCCTCGTCGACGAACATCGAGATGCTCGCCAGGCCCGGGCCGACCGCCACGAAGCTGACGACGTTGGTGAGTCCGAGGTACGAGCCCGCCGTCACGGCGCCGATGACGACCGAGATCAGGGCGCGGCGGTTCTGGAGGGTGACACCGTACAGCGCGGGCTCGGTGATGCCGAACAGGGCGGAGACGCCGGCGGAGATGGCGGTCGCGCGCAGCGTCGGGCTCTTCGTGCGGATCGCGACGGCGAAGCTCGACCCCGACTCGCTGATGTTGTGCGCGAGCGAGGAGACGTTGTAGAACGACTCGCGGCCGTACTCGGCGAGGGTCGCGATCGTCGGCGGGATGAACGCCTTGTGCATGCCGACCGAGATGATGAAGGGCAGGACGCCCGCGAGGAGGGCGACGGCGACCCAACCGAGGGTCGCGTGCAGCCACAGCATGCCGCCCGTGAGGAGCGAGCCCAGCCACCAGCCGAGCGGGCCGAGGAGGAACAGCATCGTCGGGGTGACGACGACGAAGCACACGAGCGGGACGAAGAAGACGCGGATCGGTCCGGGCGTGATCTTGGTGACCCAGTGCTCGACGGCCCACAGCAGCAGCACGGTGAGGATGGGCGGGAACACCTGCGAGGCGTAGTTCACGGCCGGCACGGTGAGGCCGAAGATCGACGTCCCGTTGGTCATGAGCGTCGTGAACCCGGGGAAGACGAGCAGGCCGACGATGCCGAGTGCGAGCGGGATGTTGACGCCGAGCTTCCGGGCGGCCGTGAAGGTGACCAGCAGCGGCAGGAAGTAGAAGACCGCATCGGGGATGGCGACCAGGGTGAGGTAGGTGGGGTTGTCCTTGGCCACCCAGCCGAGGGCGACGGCCGCGATCAGGAGCGACTTGAACACACCGGCGCCGGCGATGGCGGGGATGATCGGGGTGAACACGCCCACGACGAAGTCCATGAACACGGATCCCGCCCGCTTCACGGTGAGCGGCTGCGACGTCCCTGCCGGGGCGGACGAGCCGGGGCCCCGGGTCTTCTCGACCGCGCGGAAGACGTCCGCGACGCGGGTACCGACCACGACCTGGGTCTGCGGTCCCATCACGACGCCCATGACGCCGGGCGTCGCTCGCAGTCGTTCGGCGTCGACGCGCGCGTCGTCGACGAGGTTGAACCGCAGGCGTGTCGAGCAGTGCTGCAACGCCGCGATGTTCTCGGGGCCGCCGACGCCGTCGATGATCGCGTCGGCCAGGTCCTGGGTCTTCATGGATCCTCCTTGATGTGGTGGACTCCGGCACCGCTGCCGCCGCTTCCGGGCACAAAAAAAGGATCCGACCACAATCCAGAGATTGCGTTCGGATCCTGCCTGCGTGACCAGTCACATGTCCGAGACAGGTCTACCACGGGCCGCCGTCGGCGCGCAAGCGCGCCCGCTCACTCCACGCGTGCTTCTCCCGCGCGGATGCCCACGGTGAGGCGGTTGCCGGGCGGCGGCAGCATGCACAGATAGTGGTCGGAGAACGCGCACGGCGGCAGCGTCGCGCGGTTCAGATCGACCTCGACCGCGCCGTCGGCATCCGGCGCGGGCATCCGGAGGTGGCGGAACCGGTGGCTCTCCGCGCCGCTCGTCGCATCCGAGAAGGCGGCGAACAGCTCGCCGTCGCGGTCCTCGACCGCCAGGCGCACGGTCGTTCCCTCCCATGCGAACGAGACGGATGCGGGGAACGTGCCGGGGGAGTGGTGACCGTCCACGGCGACCCTGTCGATCGTCTCGGGGGAGGTCTCCCTGAGGAACGTCCCGCGCACGCGGGCATCCGGGTCCTCGGGGAAGCGGACGATCGTGGAGATCCCGCGGTGTGCGGCGCCGTCCGGGCTCCAGACGCGCAGCGCCGTCATCCCGTCGCGCGTGATCGCCCGGAGGAGGAGGTCTCCCGTGCGGAGCTCGTCGCCCACCGGAAGCGAGACCCGTTCGCCGTCCACGACGCCGATGGCGCTCCCGCCGTCGGCGTGCCACAGGCCGGGCGCGGCCTCCAGGGCGCGGGGCGTCGTGTCCAGCCACTCCGTCGCGACGAGGGATGCGAGGCCGTCGCGTCCCCACACGGTCTCGTCGCGCATCGAGCGCCAGGCGGCGTGGTCCATGTCGGTCCTTCCTCGTGTTCTCCCGCTCATCGTGACAGATCGTGTCGCCGTGAATCGGTCTCGACACATTCTGTTACACCATCGAAACTCAGGAATGAATAGCATGCCCCTATGGATACGACGGACGGCCGATCGAGCGGCGACGCCGGCCCCGCGCACCTCGACGTGGCGATCGACATCGATGCGCTCACGCGCGCCCTGGACGTGCACTCGCTGCGCATCATCGTCGCGATCGACCAGACGGGCTCCATCAGCGCCGCGGCGCGCTCGCTCGGTTACACCCAGCCGACCATCACCCAGCACGTCCAGCGCCTGGAAGCCCGCCTGGGGGCGAGCCTGGTCGCCCGCACGGCGCGCGCCGCGCACCTCACGCCGATCGGTGCCCTGCTCGCGGCGCACGCCCCCCGCATCGACGCCAGCCTCACGGCCGCCGCGACCGAGCTGGCGCGCATGCTCGGCCACCGCGCCGACACGGTCCGGCTCGCCGCCCCCGCCGCGCTGATCGGCGCGGCGCTCGCACCGGCACTGGGCGCCCTGCTCGAGGAGCGCCCCGACATCGCCGTGAGCGTGCTGGAGGCGTCCGACGGAGCCGATGCGATCGCGATGGTGCGCGACGGCCGTGCCGATGTGGCGGTGACGAGCGACGTCGTGCTCCGCGACGGGCGCACGCCGGTGCCGCGTCGACGCGGGCTGCGGTCCACGTTCCTGTTCGCCGAGGAGATCGTCGCCCTCACGACGGCGGACGTCCCGGCGGCGGGCGCGCGTGTGGACGCCGCTGCCCTGGCCGGTTCCCCGTGGGTGCTCGGCGGGGGCACGAGCAGCGATGCCGTGGCGCAGATCATCGGTCGCGCGCGCAGCGCGCACGACCTCGACGTGTCGCTCCCGTCCGCCGCGATCGCCCTCGCCGCGCACGGCATCGCGACGGCTTTCGTCCCCGAGGGGGATCTCGCCGGGACCGTCTCGACGGCCCCCACGCGGATGCTGGGACTCAGCCCCGCCGTCACCCGCCGCACGACCGCCACCACCCTGGTCGAGGCCGCCGCCATCCCCGCCGTCGCCGAGGCGGTGCGCCAGCTCACCGCCCACCGGCCCTCGCCCGCCGACGTCGAGGCGATCGTCGACGCCCGCCGTCGCAGCGCCGGTCACCGAGCCCGATTTCTCTCCGTCCCGCAGCACCCGTCCCGTATCCCGCATCCTCCAGAGGAGAACGACACCATGCTCTCGTCACCCACCACCCGCCTCGCGACGGCGGGCGCCGCCGCCGCGGCGAGCATCATCATGCTCTCCGCCTGCACGACGGGGGCCTCGCCCGCCCCCGGCAAGAGCGCCGGCGTCGACACCGGCGCGGAGATCGACACCGTCAACGTCGCCCTCCCCGGGTCGCTGTCGAACCTGTACGTCGGGCAGGAGTCCGGCATCCTCAACTACTACATCGCGTCGATCACCCAGGAGGGGCTCGTCTCCATCGACGCCCAGGGGCGCGTGCAGCCGGGGCTCGCCGAGTCGTGGACGCAGCCCGACGACGTCACCTACGTCTACGAGCTGCGCGACGACGCCCGCTTCCAGGACGGCACGCCGGTCACGGCGGACGACGTCGTCTTCAGCCTTCAGGAGGCGCGGGACGCGACCGCCTCGCCGGGGCTCACATACTATCTCTCCGGCGTCGAGGACATCGAGAAGACGGGCGACTCCGAGGTCACCGTCACCCTCACCGCCCCCGACCCCGCGTTCCTGGCGAACATGAGCAGCGGCGGCGCGGCCTTCATCACGTCGAAGAAGTTCTGGGAGGACAACGGCGGCAAGGTCGGCACGCCGTCCTCGCTGCTGCTGGGGAGCGGTCCCTACCAGGTGACCGAGTTCGTGCCCGACTCCCACGTCACCCTCGAACGGGTCGACACCTGGTGGGGCGGGGTGCCGAAGGCGAAGGAGATCACGGTCTCGTTCATCCCGGACGAGTCCACCCGGCTCCTCGCGGCCCAGTCGGGCGACATCGACGTCGCCTTCAACGTGCCGCTCGCGCAGTCCGCGCAGTGGGAGAAGCTCGACACGATGCGCGTCGACTACGTCAACGACCTCTCCTACGTCGGGCTCTACTTCAACACCCACGTCGCGCCGTTCGACGACCCGAAGGTCCGCGAGGCCATCGCCCACGCTGTCGACCGCGACGCGTACGTGTCGTCCCTGCTGCGCGGCCACGGCGAGGCGGCGACCGCGATCATGACGCCCGAATCGCTCGGCAAGGTCTACGACGCCACGCAGGCGCGCGAGAAGCTCGCCGGGATCCCGCAGTGGGACTACGACATGGACGCCGCGGCGAAGGCTCTGGCCGCGTCCGGCTCGCCGAAGGGCTTCGAGGCGGAGCTGCTCACCCCCAGCACGGGGCCGCAGCTCGGATCCGCCGCGCAGGCACTGGCGCAGAACCTCGCCGACATCGGGATCACCCTGAACGTGCGCGAGGTCCCCATCGAGGAGTGGCTCGCGAGCCTGGACGCCTCGAACGACCACGGCATCAACCTGATGTGGTACTTCTCCACCCTCGGCGACCCGGCCGAGGTGCCGAGCTACCTGCTCGGTGCGGGCAACCCCGCCGGCTACGACGACCCGGAGGTCACGGCGCTCCTCGCCCGCGCGGGGTCGACCGCCGACCCGGCCGAGCGCATCGATCTGCTGATCCAGGCCGAGACGCTCCAGGCGAAGGCCGCCGTCAACGTGCCGCTGTGGTGGGGCCAGTCGGCGACGGCGTTCGCGAACGATCTGGGGATGAAGGACTACAGCTCCTTCGCGTTCATCTCCTCCTGGCCGACCCAGCTGTACCGGGCGGCGAAGTGACCTCGACGTCGCTCTTCCGCGCACGCGCGTCGCGGGCCCGTCCCCTCGGACGGCTGCTCGCGGCGCGCGTGCTCGGCACCCTCGGAGTGCTCCTCGTCCTGTCGATCGTGATCTTCTCGCTCATGTACCTGGCGCCGGGCGACCTCGTGAAGAACCTGCTCGGCAACCGGCCGGCGACCCCCGAGACGGTGGCCGCGGTGCGCGCGCAGTACCACCTGGACGATCCCGTGCCGGTGCAGTACCTCCGCTGGCTGGGCGGCTTCGTGACGGGCGACCTCGGCACCTCGATCCGGCTGCAGACGTCGGTGGCGGATGCCATCGGCGCACGCCTGGGCATCACGCTGGCCCTCTGCGCCGTCGGCTTCCTGCTCGCCATCGCGGTGGCGATCCCGCTGGGCGTCCGCAGCGCCGTGCGGCCCGGCGGACTCGTCGACCGGGTGGCCAACGTCTTCGCGATCGTCGGGCTCTCCGCGCCGACTTTCGCCATCGGCCTGCTGCTGCTCTACGCATTCGCCTACTACCTGCCCGTCTTCCCGGTCTACGGCGCCGGGTCCGGCGGTCTCGACACGGTGCACCATCTCGTCCTCCCCGGCATCACGCTCGCCCTGGGGCTCGGCGCGATCGTCCTCAAGCTCACGCGCACGGCGATGCTGCGCGAGCTCGCGACCGACTACGTCACCTCGGCCCGGGCCCGGGGTCTCGCGGAGCGGACCGTCACGCGCATCGCGCTGCGCAACGCCGCCATCCCGATCGTCACGGGCGCGAGCCTCGTGCTGACGTTCCTCGTCGGGGGCACCGTGCTGGCCGAGACGACGTTCGCCCTGCCGGGCCTGGGCACCCTGCTGCAGGACTCGGTGCTGTTCAAGGACATCGCGGTGGTCCAGTCGCTGACCCTGCTGGTCGCGATCGTCATCGCGGTCATCGCCCTGCTCGCCGACCTCTCCTACCTCCTCCTCGATCCCCGCGTGCGCCCCGGCGTGCGCCGGGCGGCCGGTCCGCTGCGACCGGCGGAAGGGACCGCATGACCACCGCGATCGAGCTCGTCTCCGCCCCCGCACGGCGTCGTGCACCGGGGGTCGTCGTGATCCTCGCGAGCTTCCTGGCGATCGTCGCGGTGATGGCCGCCCTCGGGGGCACGCTCTTCCCCGACGCGATGCGTCAGGACATCCTCGCCGGGCTCCTGCCCGCCGGCTCGCCGGGCCACCCGCTCGGCACCGACGAGCTCGGCCGGGACGTCCTCGCGATGACCGTGGCCGGCACCGCCTCCTCCGTCGTCGGTCCCGTGCTCGTCGCGCTCGGATCCATGGTGTGCGGCATCGTCCTGGGGACGCTCGCCGGCTACGAGCGCGGCTGGCTCGACTTCCTCATCGGGCGCTGGACCGACCTCCTGCTCGCCCTGCCCGTGCTGCTCGCGGCGATCGTCGTCTCGGGAGTGCTCGGAGGCGGGTACGCCGTCACCGTCGTGCTGCTGATCGTCCTGTTCTCACCGTCGGACATCCGGATCGTCCGGGCGGGCGTGCTCGAACAGTCCTCCCGCCCGTACATCGAGGCCGCCCAGATGCTGTCGCTGTCGCGGTGGCGCGTGATGTTCCGCCACATCCTGCCCAACGTCTCGACCCTCATCATCACCAACACCATGCTCAACGTCGCCTTCGCCCTGGTCGCCTTCTCGTCGCTGTCGTTCCTGGGCGTCGGAGTCGCCCCCGGCACGGCGGACTGGGGGCGTCAGCTGACCGACAACCGCGCCATCATGTTCGACAACCCCGCCGCCGTCATCACGCCCGCCGTGCTGATCATCGCCGTCGCCTGCGCCGTCAACGTCCTGGGCGACTGGGCGGGCGAACGGCTCTCACGGACGGGGGCACGCTCGTGAACGGCGTCCGCGTGCGCGCGCTGCGCGTGCAGGGCCCCGCCGGCGAGGCGGTCGCACCGCTCGACCTGGACATCCCCGCGGGCGGGATGCTCGCGATCATCGGCGAGTCCGGCTCGGGCAAGACGCTGTCGGCGAAGAGCCTCGTCGGTCTGCTCCCGCGGGGGTTCCGCGCCACCGGCGACCTCGCCGTGGGCGATCGGGAGGTCGATCTGGCGTCGTCGCCGCAGCGCTGGGCGGGCATCCGCGGTCGCGTGGTGTCCCTGCTGCTGCAGGATCCGTTCACGAGCCTGTCGCCCGTGCACCGCTGCGGCGACCAGATCGCGTGGACGATCGAGGCGGCGCGCGGAGCGGCGCTGCGCGGCGCGGCGCGGCGGGAGGCGGTCGCGCGGTCGCTGGCGGAGGTGCGCCTGCCCGACCGCGTCGCGCGGGCCTATCCGCACGAGCTCTCCGGGGGGATGCGCCAGCGGGTCGCCATCGCCGCCGCGGTCGCGAGCGACCCGCAGCTGCTGATCGCCGACGAGCCCACGACGGCGCTCGACGCGACGAACCAGGCCGAGGTCCTCGACGCCCTCCGCGCCCTGCAGACGCACCGCGGGTTGCCGATCATCCTGATCTCCCACGACCTCGGCGTCGTGCGGGGGCGCGCCGACGACGTCATCGTGATGCGCCAGGGGATCGTCGTCGAGCGCGGACGCACCGAGGACGTGCTCTCGGCACCCACCCACGAGTACACCCGGGCCCTCGTCGCCGCCGATCCCGCGCTGCACGTCGCGACCGCGTCGCCCGTCCCCGTCGAACACGGGCCGGAGCTGCTGCGCGTGCGCGGGCTCGGCAAGCGCTTCGGCGAGCGGACCGTCCTCGACGACGTCGACCTCGACATCGCCGACGGCGAGATCGTCGGTGTCGTGGGCGAGTCCGGCTCGGGCAAGTCGACGCTCGCGCGCTGTGTCGCGGGGCTCGAACGCGAGGACTCCGGCACGATCCGCTTCGACGGGCGCGAGCTCGCCCCCGGCCGCGGCTCGCGCCGGCCCGACCAGATGCAGATCGTCTTCCAGGATCCGTACTCGTCGCTGAACCCCATGATGACCATCGGCGCGATCCTCGGCGAGGCGCTGCGCGTCTCGCGCACCGGCGAGACGGTCGCCGGCCTCCTCGAGACGGTCGGCCTGGATGCCGCGTTCGCTGCCCGCCGCCCGAGCGACCTGTCCGGCGGTCAGCGCCAACGGGTCGCCATCGCCCGCGCGCTCGCCCCGCGGCCCCGGCTGCTCATCTGCGACGAGTCGGTGTCGGCGCTGGACGTGTCCGTGCAGGCGCAGATCCTCGACCTGTTCCGTCGCCTCCGGGACGAGAGGGGCATCGCGATCCTCTTCATCTCGCACGATCTCGCGGTCGTGCGCACTCTCGCGGACGCCGTGACGGTCATGTGGGACGGGCGTGTCGTCGAGCGGGGATCCTGTGCCGACGTGCTCGAGCGCCCCCGGCATCCGTTCACGCAGAGCCTCGTCGCCGCCTCGATCCGCGAACGGGCGGACACCGCGGGCGTCGCCCGCACCGAAACCGACGAACGTGAGGAAGACCGATGAGCGCTGGTGCAGAGACGACTGCGGAGACGGCGGCGGAGCCGCGGATCGTCGTCCACGAGGGTATGGCGGCCGTCGAGGCGGCCCTGGGCGACGAGCTGGCGACGCTCGTCGGCGACGAGCGGGCCGCGCAGTGGCGGCTGCCGAGGGGCGGCTACGCCCCGACCCTGTGGGTCGACGTGGTGGACGGTGCGCCGCGCGCGGCGGCGCTCACGACGGGCCGTCCCGCGACGGCGGCGACGACCCTCGTCGACCCGTGGTGGGCCGACGAGGGCGCGCTGCAGCGACTGGTCGCATCGATCACCGACGATGCGCGGGCCCGCGGAACGGTCGCCCTCAAGTGGCGGGGAGAGACGGTGCCGCCCGTCCTCGACGGCTTCATGCCGCTGCGGGCGCCGTTCGGCGCCGTCGGCACCGAGGATGTGCGCGGGGCCGTGCGGTGGCTGAGCGCGATCCCGCACGCCGAGCCCGGCTACTACGCCCAGACGACGCTGTTCACCTGCGGTGCCGTCGCCGCCCTCATGGGGGCGGGCGTTCGCGGGGTGGGCGGGTTCGCCGCGGACGGCGCGGACCGGGACCGCGAGCTCGACTACTGGCGGCGCGCGACCAACTTCCCGGCATGCGAGCCGATCGGGCTGGGCGTGGCCACGGCCGAGCACCTCGGCGCCGGCGCGGTGGAGATCGCGCTCGACACCGCCGGACCGGTCCTGCTCGAAGAGTACGAGGGCTTCGACCGCTCGTTCCGGGCGGAGCTGCAGGCCGAGTCCGTCCGCCGGGCGGAGGAGCTCGGCGTACGACTGGACCGGCGACGCGTGGACGTGGCGGAGATCGCCCGCCGCGTCGCCGGCGGCGAGCTCGCCCTCCTGCTCATCGACGAGGAGCCCATGCACGCCGTGCACGGGCCGCACTGGGTGCTCGCCCACGCATCGGACGGATGCGACGTCGTCGTCATCGAGGACCCGTGGGTCAACCGCGAGTCGGGGGAGACGTGGGTGGACGTGCACGAGCTCCCCATCCGCCTCGCCGACCTCGACCGGCTCGTGCGCTGGTCCGACGAGGACTACCGCGGCGTGGTGTTCGTGGGGGAGTGACGCACGCTCGACGGCTCTCGGGATGACGGGCCGGGGCGACCCTCAGGGGAGCAGGCCTGCGCGTCGCGCCTTGGTGACTGCGGCGTGACGCGTGCCCGCGTCGAGCTTGGCCATCGCCGCCTGGAGGTACGACTTCACGGTGCCCTCGCGCAGCGAGAGCGTCGCGGCGATCTCGGCGTTGGTCTGCCCGAGGGCGGCGCAGGCGAGCACGTCGGTCTCACGCGGCGACAGCCGCACGTCGAGCGGCTCGATCGGCGCGGCGCCGTCGCGGGACAGCGCGGCCAGTCGCTGCTCGATCGCGGCCAGGCGTCGCCGCAGCTCTCCGTCGGCGACCTCCGCGCCGACGCGCCGCAGCTCCGCGTAGGCCTCCCGCAGCTCCTCGCGGGCCGCGACGTCCAGCGTGGGCGTGGGCTCGGTCGGGGGAGCGAGGGTCATCCGTCGTTCGACCTCGTCGCGCACCCGCAGCTCGGTCGCGAGGTCGGCCGCCACCTGCAGGGCGGTGCGCGCCGTCGCCTCGCCGAAGGGCGAGCGGGACCAGGCTCCGCAGTAGATGACCCCGCGCGCCCGGCCGGCGACGAGCACCGGGACGGCGAACAGCGTCGAGATGCCCTCGCCGAGGAT
Source organism: Microbacterium sp. MMO-56 (assembly GCF_037146215.1). NCBI lineage: Bacteria > Bacillati > Actinomycetota > Actinomycetes > Micrococcales > Microbacteriaceae > Microbacterium > Microbacterium sp. MMO-56. The sequence goes on along the minus strand of NZ_JBBCVW010000020.1, from coordinate 17,315 downwards.
CGCGCGGTCGTAGTCGTGGGTGATGTTGCGCGAGGACCGGTAGTCGAGCGCGAGACGCGGACGCCGCTCGACGAGGGCTCGTCCGCCCAGGCCGCGGGTCGGCTTGACGACGAGTCCGGACAGGTGCGGCGTGCGGTTCCCGACGACGGCGGTGACATCGATCGATCCGCCGCGCTCGAAGCCGCCGAACGCGACCGGCAGGCCCGTGCGAGAGGCGAGGTCGCCCACCGCGTGGGCGAGCAGATCGTCCTCCGTGGTGAGGCCGATCGTCGACATCGTGCGCTACCCACTTCCGGGGGTGACGACCGCGTCACCCGTTTCGTAGCGTCGACGATACCACGCGGCCGGTCGACGAGGACCGGCGCCGGGGCGACACGCTCCATCCCCATGAGGCAAGGAGGCCACATGTCCGGAACGTCCCCCGATGCGCGCCCACAGGGCGGCATCGACTACATCGCCGTCGAAGGGTCACCACCCTTCGTCGAACTCAAGAGGCGTCATCGCAGCTTCGTCTGGCCGCTCACGGTCGCCTTCCTGGTCTGGTACTTCGCGTACGTCCTGCTCTCCTCATTCGCGACGGAGTTCATGGCCGCGCGGGTCTGGGGCGACGTCACCGTCGGCCTGCTGCTCGGGCTGGGCCAGTTCGTGACGACGTTCGCCATCACGATGGGCTACGTCTCGTACGCGAACCGCCGGCTCGACCCGGTCTCGGCCGAGATCCGAGCCGACCTGGAGCAGCAGGAGGCGAGCGCATGAGCGTCGCCGCGTCCGTGCTGGCGGCAGCGACGCCGACCGCCGAGAACAACCCCGTCCTCAACATCGCCATCTTCGGCGGGTTCGTCGCCGTGACGCTGTTCATCGTCATCCGCGCGAGCAGGAACAACAAGACGGCGGCCGACTACTACGCGGCGGGACGCTCGTTCACCGGGCCGCAGAACGGGTTCGCCATCGCCGGCGACTACCTGTCGGCGGCGTCGTTCCTCGGCATCGTCGGTGCGATCGCCATCAACGGGTACGACGGGTTCCTCTACTCGATCGGGTTCCTCGTCGCGTGGCTCGTCGCGCTGCTGCTGGTCGCCGAACTCATGCGCAACACCGGCAAGTTCACGATGGCGGACGTGCTGTCCTTCCGCCTCCGTCAGGGGCCGGTCCGGATGGCGGCGGCGCTCACGACGCTAGCCGTCTGCTTCTTCTACCTGCTGGCCCAGATGGCGGGGGCGGGCGGGCTCGTCTCGCTGCTGCTCGGCATCAACGACAAGGTCGGCCAGTCGGTCGTCGTCGCCGTCGTCGGCGTGCTCATGATCGTGTACGTCCTGATCGGAGGCATGAAGGGCACGACCTGGGTGCAGATCGTCAAGGCGTTCCTGCTCATCGGCGGAGCGATCGTGATGACCATCTGGGTGCTCGCCATCAACGGGTTCAACCTGAACACGCTGCTCGAGTCGGCGGTCGCGGCCTCCGCGAGCGACCCGAAGGACGCCATCCTCGGCCCGGGCCTGCAGTACGGCAAGAACCCGTGGGACTTCATCTCGCTCGCGATCGCGCTCGTGCTCGGCACCGCGGGCCTGCCGCACGTGCTGATGCGCTTCTACACGGTGCCCACCGCGAAGGAGGCGCGTCGCTCGGTCGTGTGGGCGATCTGGCTGATCGGACTCTTCTACCTGCTGACCCTGGTGCTCGGCTACGGCGCGGGCGCGCTCGTCGGACCGGATGTCATCAAGGCGGCCCCGGGCGGCGTCAACTCCGCCGCTCCACTGCTCGCGCAGGTGCTGGGCGGTCCGCTGCTGCTCGGGTTCATCTCGGCGGTCGCGTTCGCGACGATCCTCGCGGTCGTGGCCGGGCTCACGATCACCGCGGCCGCATCGTTCGCCCACGACATCTACGCCAACGTCGTGAAGAAGGGCAAGGTCGCCCCCGACGGCGAGGTGAAGGTCGCCCGGCGGACGGTCATCGTGATCGGCGTGCTGGCGATCCTCGGCGGCATCGGCGTCCAGGGTCAGAACGTGGCGTTCCTCGTCGCGCTCGCCTTCGCGGTGGCCGCCTCGGCGAACCTGCCCACGATCCTCTACTCGCTGTTCTGGCGCCGGTTCACGACCCGCGGCGCGGTGTGGAGCATGTACGGAGGCCTCGCCGCCGCCGTCGTGCTGATCGCCCTGTCGCCCGTGTTCTGGGGCACCGAGACGAGCGTGTTCAAGAACGTCGGCGTCGCGATCTGGCCGCTCAACAACCCCGGCATCGTGTCCATCCCGCTCGGCTTCTTCCTGGGGTGGCTCGGCTCGGTCACCTCCTCGCGGAAGGAGGACCCGCGCAAGGCCGCGGAGATGGAAGTGCGCTCCCTCACCGGCTACGGCGCGGAGAAGGCCGTCGACCACTGACGCCGCACCGGCTGCGCGCACTCCGGCCCCGGACCGCACGGTCCGGGGCCGGGGTTCGTCCGGGGACGGCCTACACGCCCGCGGAGGCCTGGACCACGCGCTCCTCGAGGTCGAGCAGGAAGCGCTTGCGCTCGGGGTGCCCGCCGTACTCGCCGATCGATCCGTCGCTGCGGACGATGCGGTGCGCCGGAACCACGAGGGAGATCGGCGTGCGGGCGCACGCGGAGCCGACCGCGCGGTTCGCCCCGGGCGAGCCGGCCAGGATCGCGACCTCCGCGTACGAGGCGACCTCGCCGTAGGGGATCGTGCAGACGGCCTCCAGGGCGGCGCGGACGAAGCCGCGCACGGTGCTCAGGTCGAGGGCGACGTCGAAGACGCGGCGCTCGCCGGCGAAGTACTCGTCGAGCTGGTCCGCCACCGCGGCGGTGCGCCCCGCGTCCGGTCGCGGAGGCGCACCGAGGGTGCGCCCCGCGGCGACGAGCGCGTCCTCGTGCGCGCCCGGCGCGGAGTCGAGCACGTCGAGGACGGCGAGCCCGCCGGCGGTGACGACGATGAGCGCGTCGCCGATCGGGGTCGGATGCACGGCGTACGACGCGGGCGGGGGAGCCGGGTGCGAGGTCATGGGTCCCATGATGGCCCGGGCCGATGCGTGCCACCGGCTCGCAGCACCGAGCTGTGGACGGCGGCGCGGAAAGGGCCCCGGGGGAGGAAAGGACGCGTCGGCGCGGAAGAACCGCCCCCAATCGGGCGAAACCCGCCGCCACAACCGGAATCCGGCGCCGAACGCGCCTAGGGTGTCGGTGTGTGGCGAGCAGACGGAGGTGCCGTGCGCGGCGATGACGACGCCGAGCACGAGCGTTCGGTGACCCCGACGGATCTCGACCTGTCCGAGCCGGGGGTGGTCGTGGCGCACGTCGCGGAGGCCGAGAGGGCCCGACTGCGCGAAGAGGCCGCCGAACTCGGCGGCCGATCCACGCTGCTGCACTACACCGACGCCGGCGATGCGGGCATCGACATCACCAAGGCGCACCCGGGCAGCCTGCCCCAGTTCATCACCGGGCGCTCGACCCTGCTGTCGAACCTCTTCCGCGACGAGGTCGCCCTGCGCACGGCACGGCTCGCGGCCGAGCGCATCGCGGCCAAGGACGTCGAGCTGCGCACCGCCCGCGGCCTCGACACGGTCAACCTGGCGGTCGCGATCGCCGCGTGGCGGATCGGCGGCGTCTCCTACGCCGCTCCGGTCTTGCTGCGTCCCCTCGCCATCCGCCGTCACCACCTCGACTTCGACCTCAAGCTGCACGGCTCGTTCACGATCAACCCCGAGCTCGTCGAGGCCGCGCGCACCCACTTCGGGATCGCGCTCGACGGCCGGGCGCTCGCCGCCCTCGCCTACGACGACGGCGTGTTCAAGCCCCAGCCCGTCATCGACCACCTGCGGGCCCTCACCGCGCACGTGGACACGTTCACCGTGCTGCCCCGGCTGGTCGTCTCGACCTTCGCCGACGTCTCCTCCGACATGGTGCGCGACGCCGCCGATCTCGACCACCCCGTGCTGAACGCGCTCGCCGGCCACGCCGCCGATCGCGAGGAGCTCACCGTCCCGCGACCGCTGCCGCCCCTCGTGGGAGCGGACGACCGGCCGCCGGCGTCGGACCGGCTTCTTCTCGACGCCGACGCGGAGCAGGAGGCCGTGCTCGCGCGCATCCTCGCCGGGCAGTCCCTCACCGTGCAGACCCTCCCCGGCACGGGCGGCACGCAGACCGTCATCAACGCGGTCGGCGAGTTCGTCCGCGCGGGCAAGCGGGTGCTCGTCGTGAGCGCGCGGCGCTCGACGCTCGAGGGCGTGCGCCACCGCCTCGCGGGGATCGGGCTTCCGGGCCTCGCCGTCTCGCCGACGCAGCTGCACCGCGACCTGATCCGCGCCATCGGACGCAACGAGAAGGCCGAGCAGCCGAAGGTCGCCGAGGTCGACGACGCGCTCGTGCGCCTGCGGACGGTCCTGCGCGACTACCGCGACGCGCTCACCCAGCGCCACGCGCAGCTGGGCGTCTCGCCGCTGGAGGCCCTGCGCACGCTCACGACCATCACGGGCCGCACGCCGCAGCCGGCCGCCGAGACGCGGTTCGACCTGCGCACGCTGCAGCTGCTCTCCACCCGACGCGCCGAGGCGGCCCAGGCGCTGTCGACCGCGGCGCGCCTGGGGGAGTTCCGCTTCGGCCCCGACGACTCGCCCTGGTACGCCGTGGCGTTCGCGACGACGCAGGAGGCGACCGACGCCCACGCCCTCGCCGGGCGGCTCCACCGCACCGAGGTGCCGGCGATCCTCGAGCGCGGGTACGAGCTGATCGCCCAGACCCGGATGCGCCCGTTCACGACGCTCTCGGAGCTCGGCGCCTACATCCAGCTGCTGCAGGGCATCCGCGGCTCTCTCGACCGCTTCAGCATCACCGTGTTCGAGCGCCCTCTGGGCGAGCTGATCCAGGCCCATTCCGCGCGCCGCGACGCCCCCGACATGTCCGGTGCGCAGCGTCGGCGGCTGAAGCAGCTGTCGCGCGAGTACGTGCGCCCCGGCATGCACGTGACGGACATGCACGAGGGTCTCGTCCGGGTGCAGCAGCAGCGCGGCCAGTGGCAGCAGCTCGTCGACCCCGGCGTCCTGCCGGAGGTGCCGATCGGGCTCGACGACGTCGCCGCCGCGTGGCAGCGCGTGCACGCCGACCTCGGCGCCCTCGACGCCGCGCTGGGGCGCACGGAGCCGCTCGCCTCGCTGCCCGTGCCGTACCTGCTGCGGACGCTCGCGGGCCTCGCCGCCGAGTCCGACGTCTTCGACAACCTCGTCGAGCGCGCGAGCCTGCGCGACCGTCTGACCGAGCTGGGCCTGGACGGACTGCTGACCGAGCTGTCGGTCCGCCACGTCCCGGAGGAGCACGTCGCCGACGAGTTCGAGTTCGCGTGGTGGCAGTCGGCGCTCGAGGCCATGCTGCGCACCGACCGTGCGCTGCTGGGAGCCAACACGTCCGTCGTCGATCGTCTCGAGCGGGACTACCGCCTGGTCGACGACGCCCACGCGGGCTCCGCCGGGCCCCTGCTCGCCGCCGAACTCGCGACGCGGTGGAAGATCGCCGTCGTCGACGAGCCGCAGGAGGCGAACGCCCTCAAGCACGCTCTGCGCTCGGGGGCGACGAGTCCCGTCGAGCTCCTCGGCGTCGCGCCGACTCTCGTGCGGACGCTCGCGCCGGTCTGGCTCGCGTCGCCCTACGAGGTGCCCTCGATCCCCGCGGACGCCCCCTTCGACGTCGTGATCGTCGCCGATGCCGCGGCGCTCTGCCTGGCCGAAGCTGCGCCGGCGCTCCGTCGTGCGCGGCAGGTCGTCGCGTTCGGCGACCCCGTGACCCAGCGTCCGACGCCCTTCCGGGTCGGCGCCGGCGACCCCCAGATCGAGGATCGCAGCGAGGTCGACACCGACGAGGTCAGCGTCTTCGAGCGCCTGGCCGAACTGCTCCCCGGCGAGACCCTGACGCGCAGCTACCGCGCCGGCGGTGAGGACCTCGCCGAGCTCGTGAACTCCGCCTTCTACGGCGGGCGACTCGTCTCGCTGCCCTGGGCGGGGTCGTACCTCGGCCGCGGGAGCCTCAGCGTGGACTACGTCGAGGGCGGCTTCGGCGCGCCCGACCCGGTCACCGGCGCCGTCGAGAGCCCCGACGCCGAGGTCGCCCGGGTGGTGACGCTCGTCGTCGAGCACGCCGTCAACCGTCCCACCGAGTCGCTCATGGTCGTCACCGCGTCGCGTCGGCACGCCGAGCGCGTCCGAGCCGCCGTCGCCTCGGCTTTCGCGGGGCGGGCCGACGTCGCCGACTTCGTCGGACGCGACACGGCCGAGCCCTTCGCCGTCCTCGGGCTGGAGGAGTCCGTCGCCGAGAGCCGGGACCGCGTCGTCTTCTCGCTCGGGTACGGTCTCACGCGGCACGGCCGCGTCCTCAGCGACTTCGGCGACCTGTCCGGCGACGACGGCGAGCGACTCCTGACCGTCGGGATGACCCGCGCACGCCGCTCGATGGTGATCGTGTCCTCGATCCGCCCCTCGGCGTTCGACGACGGACGTCTCGGATCGGGAGCCGCCACGCTGATGTCGATCCTCGGCGGCATCGCCGCCCGCTCCCGCGAGGCGCGTCTCGAAGACCTCGCCGATCCGCTCACCCTCGCCCTCGCCCGCCACCTGCGGGCGCGCGGCGTCTCCGTCGACGTCGACTACCGCGGCCAGCTGCCGATCGTCGCCCAGTACCACGGCAAGGCGGTCGTCGCCGAGAGCGACTCCGACACGGTCCACGATTCCCTGCGCGAGACGCTGCGCCTGCGCCCGCAGGTGCTGCGCCGCCTCGGCTGGCACTACATCCGCGTGCACGCCTTCGACCTGTACAGCGACCCCGCGGGCGTCGCGGACCGCATCGCCGCGATCCTCGGCGTGCCCCCGGAGGCGGGGTCCGCGTACGAGCAGACCCAGCCGCTCGATGTCCGCTGACCTCTCACCCGACGGCGCCGACGACCTCGACGCGCCGCAGCGGATCGTCCGCGTCCGTGGCGCGCGGCGGGCGCGGCTGACACCGGTTCCGGGCACGGACGCCTCCCCGGAGAGGCCGGTCCCGACGACGGATGCCCCCGCCGACGCCCCGAGGGGCGTGACGGAGGCATCCGGTCCGAACGATGAGCGTCTGCGGCGCGACGTGCCGCCGCACTACTAGGACTTCTGCTTCTCCAGCAGGTCGCGGATCTGCACGAGCAGCTCCTGCTCGGTGGGGAGCTTCTCCTCGTCCTCGACGATCCCGGCCTTGGCGGCCTGCCGCTCCTTCCACACGTTCATCGGGTAGACGAACACGAAGTACACGACGATCGCCACGGCGAGGAACGTGATGATCGCGTTCAGCAGCCCGCCGAGCGGGAAGGTCACCGGTCCGTGCAGGCCCTGGACGGTGGGGCCGATCGCGCCGGTCGCCGCGTCGGCCTGCCAGACGAGGCTGATCAGCGGCGTGATGATCGAGTCGACGATCGCCGAGACGAGTGCGGTGAACGCGGAACCGATGACGACAGCGACCGCGAGGTCGATGACGTTGCCGCGCATGATGAAGTCCTTGAAACCTTTGATCATGGGTGTGCTCCTCCAGAGTCCGGCGATCGGGTCACGAACCCGACGGGGCAGACGACGACGTTGCGTCGGACTTCGATGATGTCGGAGTCGACGGCTTCGCGCCACCTCCCGCGCCGGAGGCGCCGGCACGCGAATCGGTGCGGTAGAAGCCCGAGCCGTTGAAGGTGACGCCCACCGACCCGTACTGCTTGCGGACGGGGCCGCCGCATTCGGGGCACTCGGTCAGCGCGGCGTCGCTGAAGGACTGGACGGCGTCGAAACGATGGCCGCACTGCGTGCAGGCATAGGCGTAGGTGGGCATGTATCTCCGTGTTCGGGGAGGGTGGGCTCTCAGCGCCGCGGCGGCGCGAGGGCGATGGTCTGCGTGGGGGTGACGACACCCGTCACCGGCTGGTCGTGCACGTCGCGGGGCACGTCGTCGAGGATCTCGCCGTCGAACACGACGGCGTAGACGGGCGGGCAGCGCTCCATCGACCCGATCGTCTTGTCGAAGTAGCCGCGGCCCCAGCCCAGGCGCATCCCCGTGCGATCGACCGCGGCCGCCGGGATGATCAGGAGGTCGACGTCGTTCACGGCCAGCGGGCTGAGCAGCTCGCCGACCGGCTCGGGTACGCCGAACAGACCCTCCGCGATGTCGCCGTCGGGGTCTGCCACCGTCCAGTCCAGCAACCCGTCCGACCGGGTGATCGGCAGCAGGACGCGGATGCCGCGAGCCACCGCGCCCGCGATGAAGGTGTGCGTGCCGGGTTCGGTCGGCGTCGAAAGGAAGCAGGAGACGGACCGCGCCCCCAACCGCTCGACGAGCGCATCCAGCTGCGCCGCGACGCCGGCCTCGTCCGCGCTGCGGGCCGCGTCGGAGCGCTGCTGCCGACGTTCGCGCAGGTCGGCGCGCAGGGCGCGCTTCGCGTCGTCGATCGCGTCGGGCATGGTCCGATTGTAGGTGTGTCGCCCGCCGCACGGCGTTCGGTTCCGTCAGAGGGCGGCGGATAGGGTGACATCATGAGCTCATCGCACATCAAGGCCGTCATCCCCGCCGCCGGACTCGGCACGAGATTCCTGCCCGCCACGAAGGCGATGCCGAAGGAGATGCTCCCGGTCGTCGACAAGCCGGCGATCCAGTACGTCGTCGAAGAGGCCGTCGCGGCGGGCGCGGATGACATCCTCATCATCCTCGGCCGGAACAAGAACAACATCTCGAACCACTTCGACTCGGTCCCCGAGCTCGAATCGAACCTCACCAACAAGGGCGACCTCGACAAGCTGCGCCGCGTGCAGGCGTCGACGGAGCTCGCCGACATCCACTTCGTCCGCCAGGGCGAGCCGAAGGGTCTCGGCCATGCCGTCCTCCGCGCCCGCCACCACGTGGGGGAGAGCACCTTCGCCGTCCTCCTCGGCGACGACCTCATCGACGAGCGCGACCCCCTTCTGAGCACGATGATCGCCGAGAACGCGAGGACGGGCCTCACCGTCATCGCCCTCATGGAGGTCGACCCCGACCACATCCACCTGTACGGTGCAGCCGCGGTGGAGGCGACCGACGATCCCGACGTCGTCCGCGTCACCGGGCTCGTCGAGAAGCCCAAGAAGGAGGACGCGCCCTCCAACTACGCCGTCATCGGCCGCTACCTCCTGACCCCGCAGGTCTTCGACATCCTCGAGCGCACCGAGCCGGGCAAGGGCGGCGAGATCCAGCTGACCGACGCCCTCCAGGAGCTGGCCGTCACCGACGGCGTTCTGGGCGTGGTGTTCCGCGGGCGGCGTTACGACACGGGCGATAGAGTGGACTACATCAAGGCCATCGTGCAGCTGGCCTCGGATCGCGACGATCTGGGCCCGGCGCTGCGCCCCTGGCTCAAGGACTTCGCGGAACGCCTGTGACGCGACACGCGGAAGCGTGAGGGGAGAGCACGTGGATCTGACGGTGCCGCGCCAGCACGGGCGCATCGGGATCCGCCTCATCCGGCAGCGCGACGCCAAGGTGCTGCAGGCGGAGCTGCTGGGCAATCGCTCGTGGCTGCGGCCGTGGGAGGCCACGAGCCCGGATGGACCCGTCTCCTTCGACATGCGCGCGGGCATCCGGCGCCTGCTGCAGCAGTACCGCGACGGCGGCGGCGTGCCCCTCGTCATGGAGTACGACGGCGAGATCGCCGGCCAGCTGAACGTGTGGGGGATCTCGCGAGGGTCCCTGTCGTCGTCGACGATCGGCTACTGGGTCAGCGAACGCTTCGCGGGGCGCGGCATCACCCCCACCTCGGTCGCTCTCGCGACGGACCTGTGCTTCCGCGAGCTGGGCCTGCACCGCATGGAGATCTGCATCCGGCCGGAGAATGCTGCGAGCCTGCGCATCGTCGAGAAGCTCGGCTTCCGCTACGAGGGACTGCGGCGGCGCTTCATCCACATCGCGGGGGACTGGCGCGACCACTACGCCTTCGCGCTCGTGCGCGAAGAGGTGCCCGAGGGCGTGCTGCAGCGCTGGGTGCGCGGGGCCGTCCCGGCCGGCGCCGCGACCGTGCCGCCTGCGGACCGCCTGCCCCTCTGACGGGGCTCATCGGGCCGTGGATCTGCCCGTGATCCTGCCGTCGGGGTCGCTGGCGACCCTTCCCGACCTTCATGTTCGACTCGAAGGTCAGACACGCGGGCCGGATGCCGAGGCGCGAGCCCTCCCGCACGTACCGTGGACCGCATGGGAGGCCAGGTTCTCGGCGGTGGTGTCATCGTCCTCGTCGCAGTCGTGCTGTGGCTCGTCTATCTGCTGCCCTCGTGGCACGGACGCCACCAGTTCAACGCCGCCGAGCGCAACGCCGTCCGCCTCAACCAGGCCCTGCGCGTGCTCGCCGAGACCAGCGAGACCCCGCAGGAGGTACGGCTCGAGCTGACCGCCCGCACCGCTCTGGCCCAGCAGCGTCTCGCGAAGCAGGTCCAGTCCGAGCGGGAGCAGGCCGAACTCGAACGTGCCCGTGCGGAGCTCGCCGTCGCCCGCCTGCAGGCCCAGGCCGACGCCGCGGCCGCCCGTGAGCGCGCGGCCGCTCAGGCCCATGCCGCCCAGGCCCGCCCCGAGGTCCGCCGTGCCCGGGCCCGTCGCCGTGCTCGGCTGCTGACGACGATCGGCGCCCTCGCGGCTCTCGGTCTCGCCGTCGCGGGCGGCCTCCAGCTCGCCGCGGGCGGCTCGGCCGTTCTCCTGTGGTCCGCCGCCGTCGTGGGCCTCGGATGCCTCGTCCTCCTGCAGCGCATGTCCACCGTCCAGCGCCGAGCCGTGGTGCGCGAGGTCGCGCCGGAGATCGTCCGCGTGGCGGGCGACCTGCAGGATGTGACCCTCGACTCCGATCGCGCCGGCTGGACCCCGCGGGAGCTCCCGCGGCCCCTGACCGCCTCGGCGGGATCGCGCGCGGCGATCGTGCTCGACCAGGCCGAGGCGCGCGAGGCGCTGCGTCGTGCGGCGCTCGACGAGCGGATGCGGGCGCGTGCCGAGGCGCAGCGTCCGCCCTCGATCGCCGCCCGCGCGGCGCGTCGCGACGAGGAGTTCGCCGGGGGACCGGGTGCCAGCGACGACGCCATCGAGGCGCACGTGCGCCGCCTGCTGGAACGGCGGGCATCCGGACAGTAGACGCCGTCGCGGAGGTCGCCTCGATTCGAACCGACGGCGACCACGTGATAGTGTGAATGAGTTCACGGGCCTATGGCGCAGTTGGTAGCGCGCCTCGTTCGCATCGAGGAGGTCAGGAGTTCGAATCTCCTTAGGTCCACCGAAATGGAAAGCCTCCAACTCCTCGCGAGTTGGAGGCTTTCAAGCTGTCCGGGGCGTGTTTTGGCGGGTTCTCGAGCTGTTCTGCGGCGTTTCGGGCGGTTTTCGGGTGTTTCGTCCGCGGGTGACATCCTTGCGCATTGGGTACCAACGGGACAGTGGAACCCTTGAATGTGGGCTTCTGATGGCCGTTTCGGTGCGGTCGGAGTTCTGGCCACCGAGCGGGTGGGCAGGCTGGGTTGGGCTCCGCTTCTGCGGGGCCTTTCTTGTGCCCGGCCGGTGTGCCGGAGAAAGCCCTTCACCTCTTTATGTCGCTGCTTGCCGTTCCCCCATCCGTTCCTTCCTCCTCGTCCGTGGTCTCGTTCGATCACGCTGACGGATCGTCCGCTTCTCTGGACCTGGTGTTGCGGGCGGTGTCGTATCTGCGAGTGTCCACTCGGGAGCAGGCCGAGCGTGGAGGGGAGCGGGAGGGATTCTCGATCCCGGCGCAACGGCAAGTGAACCGGAAGACCGCGCACGGGCTCGGCGCGTGGGTCGTGAAGGAGTTCGTCGACGCGGGAGCGTCGGCGACGTCCGCTGCGCGCCCGGCGCTGACGGAGATGCTCGAATGGATCCGCACCAACCGGGTCGGCATCGTGATCGTGCACAAGCTCGACCGTCTGGCACGGAACTGTGCGGATGACGTGCAGATCACCCAGGCGATCGCCGACACGGGTGCCGCGTTGGTGTCGAGTACGGAGGCGATTGATGCGTCGGCGTCGGGCAGGCTGGTGCATGGGATCATGGCGTCGATCGCGGAGTTCTACTCCCGCAACCTCGCCACCGAGGTCAGCAAGGGGCTTCGGCAGAAGGCCATGAACGGCCGCACCCCCGAACAAGGCGCCCGCCGGGTATCAAAACGTGCGGACCTTCGACGCGCAGGGCCGTGAGGCACGGATCGTGGAAGTCGACGAGGAGCGTGCGCAGATCATCCGGTGGGCGTTCACGACCTATGCGACGGGGGAGTGGAGCCTCCAACGCCTCGCCCGGAGCATGATCCAGCTCGGGTTCACCCTCGCACCCAGGGCGGGGAAGTCGCCCCGTACGCTGACGGTGAGTGTGTTGCAGCGGATGCTCCGTAACCCGTACTACTGCGGGATCGTCACCTACGTCGGCGTCGAGTACCCCGGCACGCACAAACCGCTCGTGGAGCCTGCGTTGTGGCAGCGGGTGCAGGATGCGCTCACGGCGCGGCGGAACACGGGTACCCGTGACGTGCACACGCACTACCTGAAGGGGCTGCTCCTGTGCGGGGAGTGTGGGTCGTCGATGATGTACAACCGGACGCGGAACAACCACGGGACGCTGTACTTCTACTTCGTGTGCCTCGGCCGCCACAGCGCCCGCACCAGCTGCATGTTAAGAGCGCAGCAGTTGCACCTGATCGGGAAGGCCGCACAGAGACTGATCCAGCAGATTAGTCTCACCCCGGAGGAGCGGGTGACCGTGGAGGAGCGGCTTCTCGCTGAAGCAGATGCGAGCGTACGGAATGTTGATACTGTACGCGCGGGACTCCAGGTTCGTGAGCAGGATTTGCGTGGGGAGCAGGAGCGGGTGCTCCGCGCCCACTACGTCGACGCGATCAGCACCGACATGCTCAAACGAGAACAAGACCGCATCCGCCGGGAACTCCTCGACATCGCACAACAACTCACCGTCATCGCGCAGCAGACCCGGCACGTGGCCTCACAGATCACGGAAGCGCTGGACCAGCTCGAGAACCTCGCCCACCGCTTCGACGTCGGCACTGAGCATGAGAAGCGGGCGCTCTGCCGGACGCTCTTCAACATGATCCACGTCCGGGCGGATGCCACGGTAGGTGCGGATCTACGCGTTCCGTTCGTAGGAGCTGGCTCCTACTGGCAAGCGGACGCCGAAGCATCTGGGCGTGCTGCTCCTCGCTGATAGGAACCGAAGCGCTACGAATCGCCGCAAGCGTGGGGAGCTCGTAGCTGTCGTCTTGCGGCCCGATGTGTCCCGTGGCCCCGCGTTCGCTGTGCAGCCAGAACTGCTCTGAAACGCGGGGACTTGCTTGCTCCTCCTCTTCCTCGCGAGGCATCGGTAAACTGGACTTGCCTTCGCGCCAGAGGGCGAGGTGACGGGCGCCGCTTGAGCCCATTGCGGTTCAGGGGAAGATATTGTCGGAGCACAGCGACTTAGAGCATCGACTTGAGGTCGCTGTCGAATCGAACGAGAAGTACAGATCGCGCGCCCGTGCGGTGTCTACGTTGTGTGCGGCCGCGGCAGGCGCACTAGCTGCCGGACTGATCCTTGCTCCGGCGGAGGCTGCCCCTAAACCGGCGCAAGTTCTTGGGCTGATTGCCATCACCCTCCTGATTGTCGCAACGGCCTTCAGTTTGGCTGCTAGTTCGGCTAGCTCCTATCAAACCGGTGGCAAGGCATCAGCAAGATTTCTGCACTCACTAGAGGTGTGGAGAATACGCACTAAACCGCCGCGAGATCGCGCACTTCGTCCAACCTACGAGGAACTCATCGAAGATGCGGGAGCCATTAAGAACGGCATAATCCGAACACTGAGTTGGGGACTATGGTCAGCCTCGTTCGCAGCGATTGTCCTGGTCGCGTCTCTGGTCGTTGCCACTTTCCTCAGCGATTCGAGCAGACTGGTGACCCTCGAACTTGATACGCCTCCGGATCTCGCTAGCTGCCCCGGCCTTGGACAGATATTCACGGGCGAGGTTCGAGACCGCGATCGAACCTCGAGCGTCACGCTGCTGCCGGTGGTTGTTTCAGCCGCGGAGTGCGGAAACTCGGATGGGGCGACTCTCTACCTCGACAAGTCCCTCGTGGCGATCGTGGACTGAGGACGCCGATGAGTTCTGCCGCCATCGTGATCGAAACTCACTTCCTCGCCCAAGTCGAAGACACGGCCAGATGGGAGGAGCGTTTCGACCTATTGGTGAACGAACTCGGCGAGGAGTACGGCTCCTACTTTGTATGGTCTGGTGGAAGCGCCACTGCCGATGTGGACATTGTTTTCATTCTATATCCTCCTGGTCATCATCAACGTATGGTCACAGACCGAGTCCTCGAGAATTACATATCGACTCGTGCTGGGCGGTTGACCCATGTCCACGTCATCGTGATTGGTCGAAACTCCAAGAATGTGAAGGTTCGAATCTCTGACGTCGTTGACATCGTGAATGCTCAATGCATCCCATGCGGTGTGAAGGCGGAGGCGTTTCGAGTGCTGCGTCCCGAAGACCTTGACGACGAGGTGCGGAAAACTCTTGTCCGACTTCATACGCGTCGGCAAGGAGGAACTCCGCCACCTCCAGATGAATTGTCACTTGCCGAGAGCTCAGGTGTGACAAACCCCGGCTACTCTCCCCGCCCTCCCTACGAAAGCAGTGACCTATGAACTCGTCAGACAACTGGGAGGTTGAGTGGCTTGTTGCGGCTCTCGCGCCGTGGACTGTCTCACCGCACCCGAACTTTCGAGATGACGAGGTCACCGGAGCCGCGGCACTCGCTCTTGTCACCGAGATGAGAGACCGAAGTGAGGGACACAGTCTCCAGCCGGAAGGGGACTCGTCTTCGGACTGGAGAAGCGTTCTCGTCGCCAACGCTCAGGGGTCGTTGGTGGTCAATACGCAGACAGCGTCGGCGGACAAGCTTCTCGAACTTTCCCGAGCGCAGGATGTGCCTCCAGGGGCTCGCGCGGCGGCCGCTCTATTCGGAAGTGTGGCGCTGTGTGAACTGGAGAGGCACAGCGAAGCTGTGAACGCACTTGCCGCTCTTCTGGACGAGCTCGGTGCTACTGCGGGCGATCCTTTGAACTACTCCGCAACCCAGCGCCTCATCATCGCCTCCTTGTATATGCAGTTGAGCGCTCGGCTTACTGAGAGCTGCAAGTTCGAAGAGGCACGCACTCGTGTCGAGCAGACACTTGAGTGGCTTCCCACGTTGAAGGATTCGAGCCTGCAAGAGTTTGCACTCTCAGGCGGAATAAGTTGGGGCGCCTCTACCGTGCAGCGAGATCTGATCCGCTCGGTAAGTAGCCACGCTCTGTCATTGAAATCGTATCTTGAGCAGATCGGAGGCCATACCTGGGTCCGCGTCGTGCGCGGACGCACGAGCTGGGTCGACATGCGGATGCAGTTCCGCTCTGCTGATCGCGACGAGATCGTGCTGAGAGACGCATTCGAGAGACGAATTGAGGCCGACTCCAACACTCAACACTTTGGAAGGATCACTGCCGATGGTGCGGGCTATCGATCGCTGACCCTCGCTGAACTCTCAGGACACCTGGGGTTTATGCGTGGCGAGCGCGAGAAGCTCGGGAAGGTGCTCATCCTGGAGCGGGGGGACAGCCCAGAGCGCGTGCGTGAGGCGGTGCGTCTCCTTCGTCAAGGGCGAGCGACGAAGGCTCTGCAAGCTGCGATTACGTGGATTCGGGCTCAAGGGCCCTCGATCTCCCTTGTGGAGGACGCTCTGATTGTCACGAGAAGAATCAATAGTTCTGGATGGTGCACCGAGCAAGACTTGCTGGTCCTTGAAGGTGCGTCCGACTTCCTTTCTCCACAGCAGAAGGATGATGCAATATCAGCGACCTTGCTTTTCGCGGAGACACCCCAACTGCAACGCCACATGAGTTGGAGCTCATGGGAGCGGCTTTGGAAGACAGTATCCCGACTTGTACCCGACAGCAGCCGCCACAACGAGATTGCTTCCCTGGCATATCGCTACATCGAGAAACAAGAATCGCTCACTCAGCCGGTTACGAACACTCTCGCACGCCTCGTCTCCTCTCTGGAATGGGGTGAGGTCGAGTCTGAAGTCTCGCATCAGTGGTCCAGCTTGGCAGAGGCTACCGAGCTCGATTTCGAGACGAGCGTGCTCCTGGACGCGATCGACGAGAACGTTCGCGGCGTTGTTCGACCGATACCAACTGACCTGGGACTCGACCGGGCCGCCCACCTCGCTGACCGTGGGCTACCCGATGAGGAAGATGGGGAGTCGGTTCCTGCGCTCACAAGTTACCTCGTCGCTCTCCTGCGGAAGGAAGCCGAGGACGCGTCCAAGGGAATGATGTCAGTAGGCGGCTATCAGACCGCTAACGTCGCTGCGGCTTTCGCACTGCGCTTCCCGAGCGATGAGCTTTGGGAGGAAATCGTGACACACCTCCTGGACAGCAAAGTGGACGCTAGCCTGAAGAACCTCGCGGTCGAGCGCCTCGCAGAGAACGTCACACGGCTACCCTCAGACGTTGCTACAAAGCTGCGTGAGGGTATCCAGTTGCTGATCGCTTCGGATCGCCGAGATGGCATGTTCACACAGTCCGAGTCTTCGGTCTTTGGTGAAGCCGTTCGTTTATCGGCTGCACTTGGGGCGATTCCGAGGCGCGACCTCCTTGAGACGGTGCTCCAACTCGCCACAGCCGGCGTGAAGGACCGCATCCAGGCCGCCAAGACGATTCCGCTGAGCATCTCTGAAGCCGACGTCACCTGGGGACACGTTCTTCTGCTTCAACTCTCACACGACCCAGACCCGTCCGTACGTGCAGCCGCCGGACACGCGCTGGTCAGATCCCTCGCAACATCGAGCGAACTCATCGACGCTGTCTACTCGCGAATCATCAACCTGCTAAAGAGCGACGGAATCAAGGTTCCCTTGGCTGTGCTCCATGCCGTGCAGCGAAGCGCACGGTCGCTTCGCAGGGAACTGGAGCCCCTCGCCGGTCAGATCAACGTTCTAGCTTCTTCCGAAGGGAACTACCTCACCCAAGGTGCAGCCAGAATCTGCCTGGAGATGCTTTCGAACTCGGATCTAGATATCTGACTTCCGACAAGTCATCTGGATTGGCTAAGGCGATGGAGCAGCATGACGGTGATCTTTCCTGGAGCTTGACCCGCTTTTCCGGACACCGAGTTTGGGCGATGATGGGACTGCTGCACGAGTAGGTGACATCTGATCTGGCTTGCCCGTGGGGTGGGCCTGGAAGGATGTTGCTGTGCCCAAGCCCTACCCGTCCGAGTTCCGTGACGACGTTGTG
>NZ_JBBCVW010000019.1:0-76732 GCF_037146215.1 Microbacterium sp. MMO-56 | reverse complement strand
TCTCCGGACGAACAGGTTGCTTGGTCGCTACCGATCCTCCGGGCCTCGACCCACCTCACCCCGTCACGCCACGCCCGAGCGCCTCACCCCACCCAGAATGCGCAGAGCCCCTTTGACCCGGCACGCCGGAGGTGACAGCGGCGTCGAGCCTCGCTACGGTTGATCGAACAAGGCGAACCGAGGGTTCTTTCTTGACCGGGAGAACCCGGAACAAGGAGGTCAAGGATGGAAACCAGCATCGTCGGCGTGGGTGTGAGCGTGTCGGATCGGTTCCGCACCGTCGCCGAAGAGAAGTCCGTCCGAGTCGAGAATCTCGCCCCGCGGGCGCAGCGTCTCGACGTCAAGGTCACGCACCGGGCCTACCACAACGGCAGTCGCGAAGAGGAGACGGTCGAACTCACGGTGACCGGTAAGGGCCCCGTGGTCCGTGCCGAGGCCACCGACGCCGACAAGTTCACCGCGCTCGACCTGGCCGTCGACAAGCTCGCCGAGCAGCTCCGCCGGGCCAAGGACAAGCGCGTCGACGCACGCAATCACCCGCGCGGCGCGAAGCTCGACAAGGGGAGCGGCGCCCTGGCGGGCATCGACGTGCAGCCCGCGTCGGTGGACGTGCTGCGCGCCGTCGCCACCGGCGAGGTGCCGGTGATCGGCAGCGCGGAGGACGAGGACGACTACACGCCCGTCGTCATCAGGACGAAGAACTTCGACGCCGAATGGATGACGGTCGAGGAGGCCGTCGACCGGATGGAGCTCGTCGGCCACGACTTCTTCCTCTTCATCGACGCCCGCACCGACCACCCGAGCGTCGTCTACCGCCGCAAGGGGTGGGACTACGGCGTCATCTCGCTGACCGCGAGCGCGCCGCCGGTGGAGGAGGAGCTCGCGTCCTGATCACGCGGAAAGGGGCCGGATGCCTGGTGCATCCGGCCCCTCTCCGCGATCGAGGACGTGCGACGTCCCTCAGATCCTCAAGGCATCGATCACCTTGGCGCGGACGGCCGTGAGCGCCGGGAGGAAGCCTGCGACGGCGCCGATGCCTACGGCGGCCGCGAGGGCGATGAGCGCGGCGCGCAGCGGGAGGGGCGGGGCATCCTGGAGCGGGGGCAGCAGATCCAGGCTGAAGACGATGCGCAGCGCGATGATCGCCACGACGATGCCGACGAGGCCCGCCACGGCCGTCGCCACGACGTTCTCGAACAGGACGGTGGTGAAGATGCGTGCACTCGTCGCGCCGAAGCTCCGTCGCACGCCGATCTCACGGATGCGCTGCCGCATCGCGACCAGCTGGATGTTGACGAGCCCGAGCCCGCCGAGCACGAGAACGAGCCCGGCGATGAGGCCGGTCACCAGCTCGAAGATCTGGGCACCCTGCTGCACCTCGGGACGCGTCGACCAGTCGGACCGGCTCACGACGACGTCCACGTCGGGCCCGGCCGCCGCGCGCAGCTGGGCGGCGAGCTCGGGCCCGATCGCGTCGACCTGGTCGGGCCCGACCCACAGCTCCCACATGAAGCCCTCGCCGGCGGCGAGCGTCTCGGTGTGCGCCAGGTAGGTGTCCGGCAGGAGGGTGATGGATTTCTGATCGTCGCCCTGCCATTGCGCGGGTGTCACCCCGACGACTCGATACGTACCGGCGAGCGGGCCCACGAGCTGCACCGTGGGATGGCTGCTGAGAGACGGCGAGCCCAGGGCCGCCCACAGCGGCTGCGACAGGATGATCGGGGATGACAGCCACTCGGTGTCCTCGGCGGTGAACCAGCGCCCCGCGTGGAGGTCCGTGCGGTGGATGACCGCGTAGTCGGGGTCGGCCAGCCGCACCGTGACCGGCCGCACGTAGTCGGCGGTCTGCAGGTCGGCGTTCGTCGACAGCTGGTCCACCCGTCGCGTCACGTACTCGAGGCCGAAGCGCTCCGCGGCGGACGACACGGCGGCGTTCATCGCGGCGACGTCGAGCGAGGTGCCGTCGAGGCGATTGGCGGACACGGAGATCGTCGCCTCCCGACCGCCGTACCGGTCCGACTGCTCCACCTGCACCTGGCGCTGATAGTCGCCGAGGGCCAGCACGGCGGCGATGGCGGCGACGGACACGGCGATGCCGACGAGGCTGAGCAGCACCCTGAGCTTGTGGTGCCGCAGCTCCGCCCACGCCTCGGTGAGGGCGCCCACGAGTCCGCTCATGCCGGATCGCCCTCCGCGACGGCCGTGGCCGCGCCGAGCGTGGTCACCGCGCCCAGGGCCGTCTCCCGGGAGGCGGCCTCGAGGTCGACCTCCGACAGCAGCCCGGTCTCGAGACGATAGTGGCGACGCGCCCGCGCGGCCACGTGCAGGTCGTGCGTGATCGTGACGAGGGCCGCCTCGGTCTCCGACGCCACCTCGTCGAGAAGACTCATGATGGCCTCTCCGGTGTCGACGTCGAGCGCCCCCGTCGGCTCGTCGGCGAGGATCAGCGCGGGCCGCCGCACCAGAGCCCGGGCGATCGCGACGCGCTGCTGCTCTCCGCCGGAGAGCTGCTCCGGCGGAGAGTCGAGCCGGTGGCTCAGCCCGACGCGGTCGAGCATCTCCTCCGCGAGGCGTCGCCGCGACCAGAACTGACGCCCCGTCGCGTAGCCCAGCGGCATCGCCACGTTGTCGGTCGCCGACCGGCCGGGGAGCAGGTTGAACTGCTGGAAGACGAAGCCGACCTCGCGCCCGCGCAGACGGTCGAGGGCGCCGCGGCGCATCCGGCGACCGGACTCCTGGACGACCGCACGCCCGCGGAAGGCCACCGACCCGGTCGAGGGCAGATCGAGCATCCCGAGGATGTTGAGGAGCGTCGATTTGCCCGACCCGCTACGGCCCACGATCGCGACGTGGTCTCCGGCGTCGACGGTCAGATCGACGCCGCGCAGGATGTCGAGGCGCGAATCGTCGGGGAGGAGGACGTGCTTGGTGATCGCCCGCAGCTCGACGAGGCTCACCAGTTCGTCCCGGGCGCTTCGCAGTAGGTGCCGCCTGCGCCGTCCGGGTAGCACGTGGGCTCGCTTCCTGCGGTCGTGCCCGGGACGAACTCCCGGATCGACTCGCCCTCGGCGAGGCCGCCGACGACCTCGACCATCGTCCCGTCGGTGAGGCCGAGCTGCACGCTGCGCTCCTCGGTCGCCCCGGCGGCATCGACCCAGACGGTGCCGGTGCCCGCGCCGCCCTTGACGGCTGTCGTCGGGACCGCGAGCACGTCCGTCGCAGACCCGACCTGGACGGCGAGGGTCGCTTTGAGCCCCGCGAACACCTGCTGGTCGCCGGGGACCGCGCACACCATGCTCGTCGTCCCGTCCTCCGCGACCTGCACCCGCAGGCCTGTGCAGGTGAAGGGGGCGGGGCCGCCCTGGATCGTCACCTGGGCCTCGGTGGGTGCGCCGACCAGCCGGTAGAGCAGCACGGGGTCGACCTTGCCGACGACGTGGAAGCGCGCGGGCGTGAGCTTGGCGATGTCGGCACCCAGCGCGACCGCTTGGCCCTTGACGAGCTCGAAGGCGGTGAGGTCGCCGGCTTCGGGGGCGGTGACGTCGATCCGGCGCTCCGTCTCGGTCTGCTTGACGGTGAAGAGCACCTGTCCGGCGGCGACGCTCTGTCCGGCTCCGACGGCGACGTCCGTGATCGTCCCCTCCACTTCGGCGCGCACGGCGATCGGCTCGTCGCGCGCGATCGTGCCGTCGACGCTCAGCTCGGAGGTGATGCTCGCCCGCTGCACGGCGACGACCGGCGTCGACACTCCGCCACCGGCGGCGAGCGAGGCAGCCTCGGTGCGGTCGGGGAAGAACGCGAGCTTGACGAGCGCGGCCGCGACGGCGGCGCACACGACGAGCATCAGCAACGGGAAGATCCAGCGGCGCCAGACGAGCATGAATTCTCCTCGGGGGATGGGGCGTCTGAGTCGAATCTAGGGGATGCCCTCAGAGGGTGCCTCATCCGCGAGGATGATCATGCGCGGGGCCGGGCGGATGTCGGTCAGTCGAAGATGCCGTCCAGGATCGACCCGATGACGAGGCCGCCGAGGATGCCGCTGGCGAGGTCGCTCCCGCCGCCGCGCCGGCCTCCGCCGCCGGGAGCGCCCCATCCGCCGTCGTTCGGGCGGGAGGAGTCGATGTCCCGCTGCGCCAGGTGCAGAGCCTCGGCGGCGAGCTGTCCGCACCGCCGCGCGTCGGCCAGGGCCTGTTCGCGGTCGTCCTCGGCGATCGGCGTCGCGGCGAGGCTGCCGAGGTCGAGCCGCAGTCGCTCGGCCTCGGCCAGGCGGGTGCGGGCATCCGCGCCGATCCAGCCGCGGTGGCCGGAGATCACCGTGCGTGCGACGCCGAGCTGACGGTCGGCGTCGTCGATCGCGTGGCGCACGTGCGCCTCCGGCGGGACGGGCCGCGCGGCGCGCTCGCGCGCCTTCGCGACGGCGGCGTCCAGAGCGGCGTTCGCGGCGCGCAGGCGGGTGAGCTCCGTGAACGGATCGGGCTTCGTGCCGGCGGGTGCCAGAGCGGCCAGCTCCCTCTCCAACGCGACGGTGGCCTCGGCCACGGCCGGCACCGCCCGGAACTCCCTCGCCGCGGCGACGTCCTGACGGGAATCGTCGACGATCGCGTCGAGCGTCGACTCGGCGCGCAGCGCCTCGATCTCGAACGTGTCGACCGCGTCGAGGAGGGTCGTCGCGCGCCGGCTCGCCTCGATGGCCGTCTCCAGCGCCAGGTTCGCCTGCTCGCGCTGGCCGCTCTCGCGTCGCGCCGTGGAGATGTCGGCACCGTGGACGGCGAACTCGAGGAGCTGCCCCGCCTCGCGCGTATTGCCCGCGATCTTGCGCATCGCATCGGGGGAGTACCGGTCGCCGAGGCGGGTGAGCACGTCCTCGACGCGCGGGATGCGCTCCCGGTCGCGTGCCACCTGCGCCCGGATCCCGTCGATGATCTCGGGGGCGCGGCGCGCTCGTGCGACGGGCTCGGCGAGTGCCTGCAGGCGATCGTCGAGCAGGTCCTCCGCCCAGTCGCACAACTGGATGATGCGCGCGTTGCGGGTGCGCAGCTCCTCGACGGTGTCCGGGATCTCGTCGTGATTCAGCTGGTGGAGCTGGAACGCCTCGCCGAGGTGCTGACGGACGGCGTCGAGCGCGTCGCGCAGATCGCGCGTGGCATCGCGGCCGAGCTCCAGCTCGGCGAACATCAGCTCATCGGCCGTGGTGCGCAGACGCTCGTCGACCTCGACGAGTGCGGCGCCCGCCCGGCGGCCGAGCTCGGCGTCCTCCTGCGCGCGCTGTGCGCGTTCCTGCTTGCGTGAGCCCCAGAATCCGGCCATAGCTCGATCCTAGGGTCGCCCGCGCGGCGGGATCCCGGCTGCCGGCCAGCGGGACCGGAATCGAAGCACATCCACAGCATCCGGGGCCCGTCCGCCGCGGCACGGGGCCCGTCGCATCGCGGTCCGCAGCCATCCGGATCCAGCGCGCATCCAGGTCACGGGCGGGTAACATGACATCGTATGCCTGCGCGCCCTCGCGCGGGCGTGACGCGCGCCCCGCGCGTGCGCGGCACCCGGTGCCGCACGAGCCCGAACGTCTGGAGATCCTCCGTGGCCAATCCTCTCGAGAAACTGCTCCGCGCCGGCGAGGGACGCATCCTCCGCAGGCTCCAGCAGGTGGTGAAGGCGGTGAACGCCCTCGAGGAGGACTACGCGCAGCTCACCGACGAGGAACTGCGCGGCGAGACCGCCGAGCTGCGCGCTCGGCACGAGGCCGGAGAGACGCTCGACAAGCTCATGCCCGAGGCGTTCGCCGCCGTCCGCGAGGCCGCGAAGCGCACCCTCGGCCAGCGGCCGTACGACGTGCAGATCATGGGCGGCGCCGCCCTCCACCTCGGCAACATCGCCGAGATGAAGACCGGTGAGGGCAAGACCCTGACCGCGACCTTCGCCGTCTACCTCAACGCGATCGCGGCGCAGGGCGTCCACGTCATCACCGTCAACGACTTCCTCGCGTCCTACCAGTCCGAGCTCATGGGCCGCGTCTACCGCGCTCTCGGCATGACCACGGGAACGATCATCGCCGGGCAGACCCCCGAGGTGCGTCGCGAGCAGTACAACGCCGACATCACCTACGGCACCAACAATGAGTTCGGCTTCGACTATCTGCGCGACAACATGGCGTGGCGGCGCGAGGACCTCGTCCAGCGCGGTCACTTCTACGCGATCGTCGACGAGGTCGACTCGATCCTCATCGACGAGGCGCGCACGCCGCTCATCATCTCCGGGCCGTCCTCCGGCGAGGCCAACCGCTGGTTCGTCGAGTTCGCGAAGATCGCGAAGACCCTCGAACCGGGCGTCGACTACGAGGTCGACGAGAAGAAGCGCACCATCGGCGTGCTCGAGCCCGGCATCGAGAAGGTCGAGGACTACCTCGGCATCGACAACCTGTACGAGTCGGCGAACACCCCGCTGATCTCCTTCCTCAACAACTCGATCAAGGCGCTGGCCCTGTTCAAGCGGGACACCGACTACGTCGTGATGAACGACGAGGTCATGATCGTCGACGAGCACACCGGCCGCATCCTCGTCGGTCGCCGCTACAACGAGGGCATCCACCAGGCCATCGAGGCGAAGGAGGCGGTGCCGGTCAAGGCGGAGAACCAGACCCTCGCCACCGTCACGCTGCAGAACTACTTCCGCCTGTACGACAAGCTCGCCGGCATGACCGGTACCGCCGAGACCGAGGCGGCGGAGTTCATGTCGACCTACAAGCTCGGCGTCGTGCCGATCCCGACGAACAAGCCGATGATCCGCAAGGACCAGCCCGACCTCGTCTACAAGAACGAGCCGGCCAAGTTCGCCCAGGTCGTCGAGGACATCGCCCGGCGCCACGAGGCCGACCAGCCTGTGCTCGTCGGCACCGTGTCGGTGGAGAAGAGCGAGTACCTCTCGCGCCTGCTCGCGAAGAAGGGCATCAGGCACGAAGTCCTGAACGCGAAGAACCACGCGCGCGAGGCGGAGATCGTCGCGCGTGCCGGACGTCTCGGCGCCGTCACCGTCGCCACGAATATGGCCGGTCGCGGTACCGACATCATGCTCGGCGGCAACGCCGAGTTCCTCGCGGTCCAGGAGATGAAGTCCCGGGGCCTCGACCCGGTCGAGACTCCCGAGGAGTACGAGGCCGCGTGGGACGAGGTCTACACCCGGATGCGCGACACCGTGGCGGAGGAGGCGACCAAGGTCGTCGAGGCCGGCGGGCTGTACGTCCTCGGCACGGAGCGCCACGAATCACGGCGCATCGACAACCAGCTCCGCGGACGGTCGGGGCGTCAGGGCGACCCCGGCGAGAGCCGCTTCTACCTGTCGCTCACCGACGACCTGATGCGGCTGTTCCAGTCGGGCGCGGCGGAGGCCATCCTCGCGCGCGCGAACTTCCCCGACGACGTCGCGATCGAATCCAGCATGGTTTCCCGCGCGATCAAGAGCGCGCAGAGCCAGGTCGAGTCGCGCAACGCCGAGATCCGCAAGAACGTCCTCAAGTACGACGACGTGCTCAACCGGCAGCGCGAGGCCATCTACGCCGACCGCCGTCACATGCTCGAGGGTGACGACCTGTCCGCGCGCGTGGAGCACTTCATCGAGGATGCCATCGGCGCGCTCATCGACGACCACACCGGGGCCGGGCACAACGAGAGCTGGGACTTCGATGCGCTCTGGACCGAGCTGAAGACCCTCTATCCGGTGAGCGTGACGATCGACGAGGTCGTCGCCGAGAGCGGCAGCAAGGGCCGGGTCACGCCGGAGGGGCTCAAGCGCGAGATCCTCTCGGACGCGAAGATCGCATACGCCGCTCGCGAGGAGGCTCTCGGGGCGCCCGCGATGCGCGAGCTGGAGCGACGGGTCGTGCTGCAGGTGCTCGACCGCCGGTGGCGCGATCACCTGTACGAGATGGACTACCTCAAGGACGGCATCGGCCTGCGCGCGATGGCCCAGCGCGACCCGCTGATCGAGTACCAGCGCGAGGGCTACCAGATGTTCCAGGCGATGATGGGCCAGATCAAGGAGGAGTCGGTCGGCTTCCTCTACAACCTGGACGTCGAGGTGCGTCAGGCGGGCGAGGGCCAGGTCGAGGCGAAGGGGCTGCAGGCACCCCCCGTCGAGGCCCAGAAGCTGCAGTACACCGCGGCGGGCGCCGACGGTCAGGTCGAGGTGCGCAACGAGCGCGGTCAGGTGCAGCAGGCGGCGACGAGCAAGCTCCGTCAGGCCGCCGCGCCGGCGGAACCCGCCCAGGCCCCCGCGGCGGAGGCGCCGCGAGGCGCGTTCGGTCAGCGCACGGACGGCTCCGCGCCCGCTCCGCAGAACCGTCAGCAGCGCCGGGCCGCCGACAAGAAGAAGTAGTCGACCCCGGCGGGTCCGAGAGGGTGGCCACGGGCGGGCGATTGGCACCGCGGGAGCGGAGATATCCTGATGCGATGACTCCGCGCATCCTGGACCAGTCGAGCAAGCTGAAGGACGTCCTCTACGAGATCCGCGGAGCCGCCCTGGTCGAGGCCGACCGGCTCGAGGCCGACGGCCACCGCATCCTGAAGCTCAACACGGGCAACCCCGCGGTCTTCGGTTTCGAGGCGCCCTACCAGATCGTCCGCGACATGATCGAGGCGGTGCCCCACGCACACGGCTACAGCGACAGCCGCGGGATCATGTCGGCCCGCCGAGCGGTCGTCTCCCGCTACGAGCAGGTCCCCGGCTTCCCGAAGTTCGACCCGGACGACGTCTACCTCGGCAACGGCGTCTCCGAGCTCATCACGATGACGATGCAGGCCCTCCTCGACACGGGCGACGAGGTCCTCATCCCGGCCCCGGACTATCCCCTGTGGACCGCGATGACGAGCCTCGCCGGCGGCACGCCCGTGCACTACCTGTGCGACAACGAGAACGGCTGGGAGCCCTCGCTGGAGGACATCCGGGAGAAGATCACCGAGCGCACGAAGGCCATCGTCGTGATCAACCCGAACAACCCGACCGGCGCGGTGTACTCGCGCGAGGTGCTCCAGGGCATCGTCGAGATCGCGCGCGAGCACGAGCTGCTGCTGCTCTCCGACGAGATCTACGACCGCATCCTCTTCGACGACGCGCAGCACATCCCGCTCGCGACGCTGGCGCCCGACCTTCTCTGCCTCACCTTCAACGGCCTCTCCAAGACGTATCGCGTCGCCGGGTTCCGCTCCGGCTGGCTGGTGATCACGGGGCCCAAGGCGCACGCCGAGGGCTTCCTCCAAGGCATCCAGCTGCTCGCCTCGACGCGGCTGTGCCCGAACGTGCCCGCGCAGCACGCCGTGCAGGCCGCGCTGTCGGGGGTCCAGTCCATCGACGCGCTGATCGCCCCGTCGGGCCGACTGCACGAGCAGCGGGATGCGGCGTGGGAGGGCCTCACCGCGATCCCCGGTGTGCAGTGCCTGAAGCCCGCGGGGGCGCTCTACGCCTTCCCGCGACTCGATCCCGAGGTCTACGAGATCCACGACGACGCGAAGCTCGTCTACGACTTCCTCGTCGCCGAGCACGTGCTGCTCGTGCAGGGGACCGGCTTCAACTGGCCGACACCGGACCACCTCCGGATCGTGACGCTGCCGGAGGCGCGTGTGCTCAGCGAGGCCATCGAGCGGCTCGGCAACTTCCTCTCCTCGTACCGGCAGTAGCCCCCGGTCCGATCGGCCGCGGCTGCCGACGAGCCTCGTCCGCGAGGCTCACAGCGCCGCGAGCGATGTGGCGCGCCAGCGCCCGTCCCAGCCCTCAGGCGGACGGCGACCGCCCGTGTGCGTGCCGGTCCCGCCGTGATGACGACGCCCTCGACCACCCCGTCGGCCGGCGACGAGGAGCGGGTCGAGAGGATGCGGTAGGACGGTCGCGCGGGGGTCACGCCGCGGGCGCTGCGTGCACGGGCGGCCAGGTTCGCCCGCGTGACGAGGGCACGGAAGGCGTCCTCTCCCAGCCATCGCGCGAGCTGGTCCGCTTCGCGGACACCCGCCAGTACCTCGAGCAGGCCGATCGTGAGGTTCGCGAGGAGGGGGTCGGGATCGGGCAGGTCCCGCGTGGGGGTGCGCTGGGGTGCGAAGTACTCTTCGACCTCGAGGGCGGACCCGGACCGAGGTGGCCGCGGGTCCGGGGCGGATGACGTCGAGACCATGGCAACCTCCTCGTGTCGTATCGGTGGGCACGCCGCGGTTCTGCCGCATGCGCGTCCCCATACGTCTCGGCGGGCCGTGAGAAGGTTTTCACGGACGCCGGCGCGACGTGGACCGAGTACACCACAGGCGCACCGCGGAGCGCATGAGAAACCCTTCACCTGTGGATAGCTGCCTCGCGACGGTTGCCCGTGCCGTACTGTCGCGGCGTGCACTGGGACCGGTTCTTCGAAGATCTGGAGGATCAGCTCGACTCCGAGTGGGAGGCCGAGCGTGCCGCGCTGGACACCGAGGCCGAGCGGCTGCGCATCGCGCGGGTGCCCCTCCACGACCGGCTCGTCGCGATCTCGCGGATGCGGAAGGCGGTGAGCCTCCACGTCGGCGACGCGGCGCCGCTCGTCGGGCATCTCACCCGGGTGGGCGCGGACTGGTGCGCGATCGTGTCGGACGCCGCCTCGCCGCTCGCGACGATCGTCCCGATCGCGGCGATCGTCGAACTGGGCGCTCCCGCGGAGGTCGTCCTCGAGGCGGTCCGCGACGCGCAGCCCGGCACGTCCCTCGCGCTGCGCATGGGGTTCGGCTTCGTGCTGCGCGACCTCGTGCGTCGTCGGACGCCGGTCACCGTCCGACTCGTCGACGGGAGCACCCGCAGCGGCACGATCGATCGAGCGGGGGCCGACCACTTCGACCTCGCGCTGCACGAGCCGGGAGCACCCCGCCGGATGGGGAATGTGACCGGCTACCGCGTCGTCCCGTTCGTCGCCGTCCGCGCGGTCCGCCTCGACGCTCCCGTCGAGCTCATGTGACGGCTCCGTCACCGCCCGCGCGGCTGCGTCCCCACAGCTCGGGGAAGCTCGCGGTGCGCGACTCGCGCCACAGCGCGATGCGGCGGGCCTCCTCCGCCTGATCGTCCAGGTAGTCCTCGACGCTGTCCGCCTCGATCCGCCACCGCGCGGGGGATCCGAGGCGCGCGCCCCGCAGCCGGCTGTCGAGGACGAGCGCGATCACCTCGTCGACGGAGAGCTGGAGCATCTCCGCGACCTGGGCGGGCGCGAGCATGCGTGTGCCGCCGAGGGGGGTTTCGGGCATGACGACATTATGACCGCCCGGTTCCCGACGGCGCGAGGCCCCGGGCGGTTGTGGATAACCTCGGTGCGTCGCCCGCCGGACCGGCGAGCATGGGGCGATGACCGAACACCCCGCCGCACGACCCCGGACCCGTGCGTTCTGGGCGGACCTGCGCTTCCTCCTGGGCATCGCGCTCGTCGTCGCCTGCGTGGGCGGTGTCGCACTGGTCGTCGCCGCCGCGCGGCAGACGGTGGCGGTCTTCGCCTCGGCGCGCACCCTCGTGCCGGGTGACGCGGTCTCCGGCGACGACCTGCAGGTCGTGGACGTCGCGCTGGGCTCTCTGGAGGGCGTGTACCTCTCGCCCGCGACGCTCGAGCCCGGCATGGTCGTCGCGCGGACCGTGCCCGCGGGTCACCTCGTGCCCCGCGACGCCCTCGTCGACGCGGCGGCGGTGCGCACGCCCCCCGTCGTCGTGCGCACCACGACCGAACCGCCCGCCGCCGTCCGCGAGGGCGCGGCGGTCGAGATCTGGTCGGCTCCGCGGGGAGAGCGGGGCGCATTCGACGTGCCGCGGATCCTCGTGTCCGCGGCGACCGTCGTCTCGGTCGCCGCGGACACGTCGATGCTGGGCGGCGCCGGTGCGGCGGTGGAAGTCGTGATCGACAGGGCGTCCGTCGCGGACACGCTCGCCGCGATCGCGCAGGGTGCGAGTCTGTCGGTCGTGCCCGTGGCCGGGGCCGCACCGTGATCCGCGGGGCGCCGTCGGCGACGGGACCCGCCGTGGTCGTCGCGGTCGATGCTCCGCGCGCAGAGGCGCTCACCCGCGAGCTCGCCGACGCGGGAGTCGCGGTGCGTCTCGAGGTCGCCGCGACCGACCCCGCCGAGGCGGCGTCCGCACCGACGGAGACACGCGCGGCCGCATCCTTCTGGAACGCTCTGGCGCGCAGCGACCTGCTCATCCTGCAGGCGCGGCGAGCGACCCTCACGGCACCCCTGGTCGCCGCCTGCGACCGGCTCGGCGTCCGCATCGTCGCGCTCTGCGCCGACGACTCCGAACGCCGGCTCGCCGAGCGGTTCGGTGTCGACGTCCGCCGGGAGGACGCCGATGCCGCAGGTCTCCTCGCGCCGAGCACGGCGCCGCCGCCGGATCCGCCGCGGGGTCGGGTGATCGTCGTCTGGGGTGCGGCCGGTGCGCCGGGACGCACGACGCTCGCGATCGAGCTCGCGTGCGAGCTGGCGCGCGACGGCCGGCGCGTCGCCCTCGTCGACGCCGACGCGCACGCACCCTCCGTCGCCCTCGCGACGGGTCTCGCCGACGAGGGCCCGGGGTTCGCGGCGGCCTGCCGACAGGCGCAGCGAGGGGCGCTGACGACCGCCGAGCTGCAGCGCATCGCGCTGCCGCTGGCGGCACCGGTGGGCGTCGTCGACGTGCTGACGGGGATCAACCGCCCCGGGCGGTGGCCCGAGCTGGGGAACGACCGCGTCACCGCGGCGCTCGCACACTGCCGTGAGTGGGCCGACGACACCATCGTCGACGTCGCGCACTCGCTCGAGCAGGACGAGGAGATCGTCAGCGATCTCGACGCACCGCGACGCAACGCGGCGACGGTGGCGGCGGTGCGGGCCGCCGACCTCGTCGTGGCGGTGATGGCGGCCGACCCCGTCGGCGTCGCACGCTTCGTCCGGGCTCACGCCGAGCTGCGCGCGGTCGCCGGCGGCACGCCGGTCAAGATCGTCGTCAACAAGCTGCGCACGACCGCGCTCGGCTTCGATGCCCGCGGTCAGGTTCGCCGCACCCTGGAGCGCTATCTGGACGCGCGCGAGGTGTGGTTCGTCCCGTGGGACCCGAAGGCGTCGGACGCGGCGGCGCTCGCCGCCCAGCCGGTTGCGCGCGTCGCACCGCGGTCGCCCCTCGCGACGGCGGTGCGCAGATTCGTGGGGGAGGCGATCGAGCCGCCGGGTGCCGGAGGCGCGCCCGTGCCGCGGTCCCCGCGGCGTCGTGCACGTGAGGCGAGAGGCGCGCAATAGGCTGGGGAGGTGTCGACGCTCAGCGATCTCGTGTATGCCCAGGGCCGTTCCACCGAGGCGGACGTCGAGTGGCTGCATCGTCTCGCGGGCGACGGCCAGCTGCTCGCCGACCTCGCCTTCGCCGACATCGTCATCTGGGTGCCGACGCCCGACGACTCGTTCATCGCCGTCGCACACACCCGGCCGAGCGGTGCCGCGACCCTCTTCTACCGCGACATCGTGGGCGATCTCGTCCGACCGCAGTGGCGCACGCAGGTGCGCGACGCGTTCACCCGCGCCGAGATCGTCGACTCCGCCTCGCCCGACTGGTTCGAGGAGACGCCGACGCGCGTGCGCGCGGTGCCGATCGTCCGTCAGCGCGGAACCTCCGAGCGCACACCGACCGTCATCGGCGTGCTGACCCGGCACACCAACCTCGGCGAGGCGCGCACGCCGTCCCGTCAGCAGATCACCTTCAACGACTGCGCCGACGATCTGTTCGGCATGGTGGCCGCCGCCGACTTCCCCGACCTGGCGGCGCCGACCTCTCCGCGCCGCGGCGCGCCGCGGGCGTCGGACGGACTCATCCGCATCGACGTCGACGGTGTGACGACCTTCGCGAGCCCCAACGCCCTGTCGGCGTTCAACCGGCTGGGGTTCGAGGACGAGCTCGAGGGGGAGTCGCTCCTGGAGGTGTCGACGGGCATCCTGCCCAAGGGACGCGACGTCGACGAGTCCCTGCCGATCGTGATGGCCGGACGAGCGCCGTGGCGCGCGGACATCGAGGCGCGCGGCGTCACCGTCTCGCTGCGTACGATCCCGCTGAAGGACAACGGGCATCGCATCGGCGCGATCGTCCTCTGCCGGGACGTGACCGAGATCCGTCACCAGGAGCAGGAGCTCATCACGAAGGACGCGACGATCCGCGAGATCCACCATCGCGTGAAGAACAACCTGCAGACCGTCGCCTCGCTCCTGCGCATCCAGTCCCGTCGCACGCACTCCGACGAGGCGCGCGACGCCCTCACGCACGCGATGCGCCGGGTGGCGGCGATCGCCGTCGTGCACGACACGCTGTCGGAGGGGCTCGCGCAGAACGTGGACTTCGACGACGTCTTCGACCGCGTCCTGAAGCTGATCGCGGAGGTCGCAGCCTCGCCCAACACGCGCGCCCGCACCATGAAGACCGGGACGTTCGGGACGCTGCCGAGCGAGTACGCGACACCGCTCGCGCTCGCCTTGACCGAGCTCGTCACCAATGCGGTCGAGCACGGCCTGGCCGATCAGGAGGGCGAGGTCGAGATCATCGTCGAACGGACGCCGGAGCGCCTGGACGTCAAGGTGCGCGACACGGGCGTCGGTCTGCCCGAGGGGCAGGTCGGTCGGGGCCTCGGCACGCAGATCGTCCGGACGCTCATCCAGGGCGAGCTCAGCGGCTCGATCGACTGGCACACGATCATGGGGTCGGGCACCGAGGTGACCATCGACATCCCGATGCGCTACCTCGCGCGCAGCGAGACCCGCCCGCGGGACTGAGCGGCGCGGTCAGCTGGCGCGACGGGCGCGGGCGGCGCGGCGCTTGAGGGCGCGACGCTCGTCTTCGGAGAGCCCGCCCCACACGCCCGAGTCCTGACCGGTCTCGAGGGCGTACTGCAGGCAGACTTCGGTGACCGTGCACCGTGCGCACACGGCTTTCGCCTTCTCGATCTGCTCGACGGCGGGGCCGGTGTTGCCGACCGGGAAGAACAGCTCGGGGTCGACGGTCAGGCAGGCAGACTTGTCGCGCCAGTCCATAGTGTGGTGCTCCTTGATGCGGGAAGTGAAGTGATGTGGGGTAGGACTCGGGTGTCCGATACCCTGGTGGGTGTGCGAGCCGGACGGCTCGCCCCACTTCGCTGTGGGAGCACACTGCTCGATCTATCGTCCCATGCGTATGGGGATGAATCAAGGGTGAACCGCTCGTTTCCCCGCGGGGTTGCTGAGGATATCCTCTGGGCCGCCGCGAGAAGTGTGCTCGGACCAGGAAAAAGACCATGACCCCTCCCGAACGTGTCGCCGCCGGACTCCTCGCCCTCGAAAGCGTCGCCCTCTTCGTGGTCGCCGGGTGGGAGACCGTCGCGCTCGTCGGCGGAGACTCCGACGACACGGGCACCTCGATCGCGCTCATCGTGCTGACGGTGATCGGCGCCGTCGCCGTCGCCGCGTTCGCCGTCGGCACCGCGCGGGGCGCGTCGTGGGGTCGCTCGGGCGGCATCGTGGCTCAGCTGCTGATGCTCGCCGTCGCCCTCGGAGCCCTGACCGGTCCGGCCCCGGCGCTCGGGTTCGCCCTGCTCGTCGCCGCGCCGGCCATCGTCGGTCTCGTCGTGCTGTTCGCCGCCGCGCGCCGAGCGGCGGCGCGTCGACCCTCGTCCAGCCCGCCGGAGTGACGCGCCGCCGCGGCGATCCGCTCAGTCGACGCCGAGGAGCCGGCGCAGTCGGGCGACGTGACCGGTCGCCTTGACGTTCGTGAGGGCCTGCACGATGCGGCCGTCGGCGTCGAGGACGAAGGTGGAGCGGATGACGCCCTCGACGACCTTGCCGTAGTTCATCTTCTCTCCCCACGCGCCGTACGCCTCGTGCACGGCGTGATCGGGGTCGCTGAGCAGGTCGTACGTGAGTCCGTCGCGCTCACGGAAGGCGCGGAGCTTCGCGGGGTCGTCGCGCGAGATGCCCAGCACCGTGTAGCCGGCCGCCTGGAGGGGAGCGAGGCTGTCGCGGAAGTCGCACGCCTCCGTGGTGCAGCCCGGCGTCATCGCCGCCGGGTAGAAGAAGAGGATCACCCCGCCGCCGCGCAGATCCTCCAGGGCGACGGGCTTCTCGTCCTGATCGACGAGGCGGAAGGCGGGGGCGAGGTCTCCGGGAGCGAGCTGCGTCATGTCGACCAGCCTAGGCGGCGAACGTCGCGAGCAGACGCTGCAGCGAGTCCAGGCGGGCCGCGCCGCGCTCGCCCAGGCGTCCGTCCGCGACGGCCTCGACGATGGCGCAGTCGGGGGCGTCCGGCAGGTGCGTGCACCCCCGGGGGCAGTCCTCGGCGACGGCGGCGAGATCGCTGAACGCACGGAGGATGTTCGCCGGGTCCACGTGGCCGAGACCGAACGACCGCACACCGGGCGTGTCGATGACCCACCCGCGCCCTGCGTCGCCGACGTAGCGGAGGGACACCGTCGAGCTCGAGGTGTGGCGGCCGCGCCCGGTCACCTCGTTCACGTGGCCGGTCGCCCGATCCGCGGTCGGCACGAGGGCGTTGACGAGCGTCGACTTCCCGACGCCGGAGTGACCCACGAACACCGTCGCGTGACCCACGAGGTGGCGGCCGATCTCGTCGACGGGCATGTCGCCGTGGCCGCTCGTGAACACCTGCAGGTCGTCGACGCCCTCGAAGTGGCCGAGGAAGGCCGAGGGATCGGCGAGATCTGTCTTGGTCACCACGAGGAGCGGATGGATCCCCGCATCCAGCGCGGCGATGAGGTAGCGGTCGACCAGGCGCGGACGCGGTTCGGGATCCGCCGCGGCGACGACGATGAGCATCTGATCGGCGTTGGCGACGACGACCCGCTCCACCTGGTCGGTGTCGTCGGCGCTGCGGCGCAGGAGCGACGTACGCTCCTCGATGCCGACGATCCGCGAGAGCGTGCCGTCGTCGCCCGTGACATCGCCGACGACGCGGGCCCGGTCGCCGGTGACGATGGGCTGCTTGCGCAGTTCACGGGCGCGCGTGGCGAGGGCGACGTGCTCGTCGGGGCCGTCCTCGTCGATCAGCACCGTGTACCGTCCGCGGTCGACGCCGAGGACGCGGGCGATGCGGGCATCCGCGTGCGCGGGGCGACGTTTGGTGCGGGGCCGGTTCGCCTTCGGATTCGGACGCACCCGCACGTCGGACTCGTCGAACTCCGGCTCGTCGTCGGGATCGTCGAAGTCGTCCAGCCAGCTCATCGCACGGACCCGCTCAGGACTCCGTGGTCTCGTCGCGATCGAGCATCCGCAGCCACAGCTGGGGGAACTCCGGCATCGTCTTGGCCGTCGTGCCGATGTCGTCGATCTGGACGCCCGGGACCACCAGGCCGATGAGCGCGCCGGCGGTGGCCATGCGGTGGTCATGGTGCGCGCGCCAGAGACCGCCGCGCAGCGGTCGCGGGATGATGCGGATGCCGTCCGGCAGCTCCTCCGCCTCGCCGCCCAGCGCGCGCAGATTGCCGATGAGCGCGTCGATGCGGTTGGTCTCGTGGCCGCGGATGTGCCCGATGCCGTGGAGCGTCGTCGGGGCGTCCGCGAACGCGGCCAGCGCGAACAGCGTCGGGGTCAGCTCGCTCGCCGCGGTGAGGTCGAGGTCGACGCCCGCGATCGTCCCGGCGCCGGTGACCGTCAGCGCGCCGCCGCGGCGCACCGCCCGCGCGCCCAGGAGGGACAGGATCTCGGGCAGCAGCGCACCCGGCTGGGTCGAGGTCGGCGGCCACCCGGGGATCGTCACGGCTCCGCCGGTGAGCAGGGCCGCCGCGAGGAAGGGCGCCGCGTTGGACAGGTCGGGCTCGATCACCGTGTCGCGCCCCCGGGGGGTCCCGGCGGGGACCACCCATTCGTTCGGCGTGGGGTGCTCGACCTGGATGCCCCGACGGGCGAGGGTCTCCACGGTCATGTCGATGTGGGGGACCGAGGGCAGGCGCTCACCGGAGTGGATGAGGTGCAGCCCCACGTCGAAGCGGGGAGCGGCCAGCAGCAGGCCCGAGACGAACTGGCTCGACGCGCTCGCGTCGATCGTGACCTCGCCGCCGCGGATGTGACCGCGGCCGCGCACCGTGAACGGCAGCGCCCAGCGCCCGCCGTCGTCGATGTCGGCGCCGATCTCGCGCAGCGCCTTGATCATCTCGCCCATCGGACGGTGCAGAGCACTCTCGTGGGCGGTGATGGTGACATCGCCCTCCGCCAGACCGGCCAGCGGCGCGATGAAGCGCATGACGGTGCCCGCCTGTCCGCAGTCGACGGTGACGTCGCCGCGCAGCACGGGCGGCGGTGTGATGTGCAGGTCGGGACCGAAGGCCCCCTCGCCGGGCACCTCGTCGATGGCGGCGCCGAGGGTGCGCAGCGCCTCGACCATGCGATCGGAGTCGTCCGAGTGCAGCGGCGAACCGAGGGTCGAGGGTCCGTCGGCGAGGGCGGCGAGTACGAGCTTGCGGTTGGTCAGGGACTTGGACGCGGGCACCGTGACGGTCGCGTGCACGGGGCCGTCCGCGACGGGGGCGGCCCATGCCGGCGAAGGAGAATGCGGAGAGGGGGAATACCCGGTCGTGGTCATCGGGTTCTACCCTAACGAACCCGTCAGACGCGACCGAAAGAAGGTGTATCCGTTGACAGCCGTGCTGGCGCCCGATATCGCCGAACACGCCGACGTAGACTGGGCCGCGATGGAAGAGCAGGTGCAGTCAGAGAACCCGCCGCAGGCGGACCGGCGGGCGCAGTTCGAGCAGCAGGCGCTGCCGTTCATGGACCCGCTGTACGCGGCCGCCATGCGGATGACGCGGAATCCGGCGGACGCCGCCGACCTGGTGCAGGAGACGTTCGTTAAGGCGTTCGCCTCTTGGTCCTCGTTCACGCAGGGCACGAACCTCAAGGCGTGGCTGTACCGGATCCTCACGAACACGTACATCAACACGTACCGCAAGAAGCAGCGCGAGCCCTATCAGGGCACGATCGACGAGCTCGAGGACTGGCAGCTCGGCGGTGCCGAGTCGACGACCGCGACCAGCTCGCGATCGGCGGAGGCCGAGGCCATCGACCACATGCCGGCGTCCATCGTCAAGGATGCGCTGCAGTCGATCCCCGAGGACTTCCGTCTCGCGGTCTACCTCGCCGACGTCGAGGGCTTCGCGTATCAGGAGATCGCGGACATCATGAAAACACCCATCGGCACGGTCATGAGCCGTCTGCATCGGGGCAGACGACTGCTGCGCGACCTGCTCGCCGACTATGCGCGCGAGCGGGGCATCGACGTGCCCGCGCCCGCCGCCTCTTCTTCATCATCTGGGAGCACGACATGAGCGACTGCGGCTGCGACAAGGCACGCAAGGACCTGGAGGAGTACCTCCGCAACGAGGTGTGCCGCACGGAGCACGCCGACATCACCGAGCACCTGGAGCACTGCCCGGCGTGCCGGGACGAGGCGCTCGTGGCGACGACCCTGACGGCGGTCATCGCCCGTGCGTGCAAGGAGACGGCCCCCGAGGAGCTGCGCGACCAGGTGCTCGCGCGACTGCGCTCCGAGCAGGCCACGCACCACTGACCGCGTCGTGTCGCGAGATCGCGACACGACCGCGACACCGCCGCGACGACTCTCTCGTAGCGTGGACGGCATGAACACCACGACCCGTTCCGCGCTCCTGTCCCTGAGCATCCTGATCGCCGGTGCGGCCCTCACCGGCTGCACGGTCTCGGTCTCCGGCCCGCCGGCGGCGGATCCGACTCCGGCGACCGGCTCGACGCCCGCCACCGGGAGCGCCTCGAGTCCGTCCGTCGCGCCCTCCGATGCCGCGACCGGATCCACGCCGCTGCTCGACGACGAGCGCATGGCGCGGCTGCACCGCACCACGTGGGCGGACTCGGTCACCCAGCACCTCACCTGCGCCGACGGTGCGCTCACGGTGGACCGCAACTCCGACGCCCTCGTCGTCGAGGTCGCGGGCGAGTGCCGCGACGTGACGATCGCCGCCGTGGGCGCCACCGTGCTGCTGCCCGCCGTCGGACGCGTGAGCATCGACGACGACGGCTCGATCGTGATCGTCGAGTCCGCCGACGAGATCGTCCTGAGCGCCGACGCGGACGCGAACCTCGTCGGCTGGGAGCGCGGCGCACCCGTCGTCCGCGACGCGGGAGTGATGAACGCGACGACGCCGATCTCCTGATCGATAGCATCCCGTCATGACCTCCGCGCCGCGACTGCTGCTCGTCGACGACGAGAGCTCGATCACCGACGGTCTCGCCCCCTACCTGGAACGCAGTGGCTTCCGGGTGCGGGTCGAGGCGAACGGACGCGATGCGCTGGCGGCGGTCGAGCTCTGGCATCCCGACCTGGTGGTGAGCGACATCGTCATGCCCCTCATGGACGGTCGGGAGCTGGTGCGGAGGCTGCGCGCATCGGGGGATGCGACCCCCACCATCCTCCTCACCCGCGTCGGAGAGTCGGGGGAGCGCTCCGCGGCCCTCGACGAGGGCGCCGACGACTATCTGAACAAGCCGTTCGATCCGCAGGAGCTCGTGGCCCGCGCCCGCGCCGTCCTGCGCCGGGCCGCCGCCGGCAGCGCATCCCTCGTGAGCTCGCAGGTCCTCACGGCGGGCGACCTGCGGCTGGACCGCCCGGCGCGCCGTGTGTGGCGGGGGAGCGGTGAGGTCTCGCTGACGCCGAAGGCGTTCCAGCTGCTCGAGTACCTCATGGCCCGGCCCGGCGAGGTGCACACCCGGGAGAGGCTGCTCTCGGCGCTCTGGGGCGTCGACTTCGCCACGCACACGCGCGCGGTGGATCACCGCATCGCGGAACTGCGCGCGGCCCTCGGCGACGACGCGTCCGCACCGCAGTACATCGAGACCCTGCCCGGCGCGGGCTACCGCTTCCGCGCGGAGGTGCGGCGCGCATGACGGCGGGAAGGGATCGTCGGGGCTCCCGTCTGCTCGTGGCTCTGGCCGCAGCGCCCGCGGCGCTGCTCGCCGTGGCGGCGGCGGTGACGGCCGTGAGCGGTGACGCGCGCACGCTCGTCATCGAGGCGTCGATCCCGGCGGCCCTCCTCGTAGCTGCGGCGGCGCTCGCCGCGACCGTCGCTCTCGGAGTGCTGTGGCGGCGCTCCGTGCGGGATGCCGCCGCCCGCGCCCGGGCCGCGATGCGCGAAGAGGCGGCGTCGGAGCACCGCCGCTTCCTCGCGCGGCTCGACCACGAGCTGAAGAACCCCATCACGGCGGTGCGTGCCGCCGTCGCCGCCAGCGTGCAGCCCACGCCGCAGCTGGAGACGATCGATGCGCAGACCGCGCGGCTCGGCCGCCTCGTGGGCGACCTCCGCAAGCTGTCGGAACTGCGGACCGCGCCGATCGAGCAGTCGCGCGTCGACGTCGGAGAGCTCGTCGCCGACGTCGTCGACGCGATCCGCGACGCGCACGGCCGGGAGGCGATCGTGACCCTGCCCGCCGCGCCGTGGCCCCTGCCCGGCGTCACCGGCGACCCCGACCTTCTGTTCGCCGCGCTGTTCAACGTCGTCTCGAACGCCGCGAAGTACTCGGAGGCCGACGACGTGATCGAGGTGCGCGGTCACGAGCAGGCCGGAGCCGTCGTGCTGGAGGTCGGCGACACCGGACGCGGCATCCCCGCCGACGATCTCGACGGGGTCTTCGACGAGCTCGCCCGCGCCGGCAACGCGCGCGATCGCCCGGGGTCGGGACTCGGGCTCGCGCTCGTGCGCACGATCGTGGAGC
The DNA here is from genome assembly GCF_037146215.1 of Microbacterium sp. MMO-56. Lineage (NCBI taxonomy): Bacteria > Bacillati > Actinomycetota > Actinomycetes > Micrococcales > Microbacteriaceae > Microbacterium > Microbacterium sp. MMO-56. The sequence continues at coordinate 55,019 of NZ_JBBCVW010000019.1, read as the reverse complement.
GGCACGGGGGAGAGGTCGCGCTCACCTCACGGGAAGGTCAGGGGACCCGGGCGCGGATCGTGCTGCCGGCGGCGCCGCGCGTGTGAAGACGCGGAGCGCACGTGGCGCCGGCTGGATCTCCAGGGGCAGGGAGCCGAGCGGCTCGCCGTCCGCGTATGCCGTCACCGCCGGCGCGGAGAGGCGCACGCGGCGCGCACGGAAGGTCTCGACCGGGGCGAGGGAGGTGTGGGTGCCGCGGTAGACGCGGGGGAGCAGCCGGAGCAGCCGCATCCGTCCGATCGGGCGCACGAGCGTGACATCCAGCAGTCCGTCCTCGAGGTCGGCGTCGGGGCAGATGGGGATGCCGCCGCCGTAGGACGGGCCGTTGCCCACCGTCGCCATGATCAGGTCGCCGGACGAACGCACCGCACGGCCGTCGGCGAGCTCGAGGTCGACGTCGAAGGGGATGCCGCGCAGCGTCAGGAACTCGATGAGGATGGCGACCGTGTAGCGCCGCGGGCCGCGCGGCCACTGCATCCGGTTCGCGCGGTCGTTCACCCTCGAGTCGAACCCGCCGGCGAGCACGGTGGCGTAGAGGACGCTCGATCCGTCGGGTCGCACCGCGCGGGCGAGGTCGATCGTGCGGGTGCGGCCCGCGAGCACCGCGGCCGCCGCTCCGTCGGCGTCGAGGTCGCGGAGCCCCAGGGCCTGGGCGAGGTCGTTGCCGGTGCCGACGGGCACGATCCCGAGCGGGACACCGGTGCCGGCGAGCTCCTGGATCGCGAGCGACACCGTCCCGTCGCCGCCGGCGACGACCACCGCGTCGGTCCCCAGACCCAGCGCCGTGCGCAGCAGGGCGGTCGTCTCGGCGGCGCTGCCGCCCGAGACCATCGTCACCCGCACGCCGCCGGCCCGCAGCCGCTCGGCGGTGCGCATCGCGACCCCTGTCCGGGCGCCGGCGCGCGCCGCCGGGTTCAGCACGAGTGTGACGTCCACGTCGTCCTCCGTGTCATCCCGCCATCATCCCGCGCCGCGCCCCTATCGGTCGTGACGCGCCGCGCACGAGGTCCGCAGAATGTGACGAACTCCGCACCGGATGGGAGATCCGGATGCGGAGTTCGTCGCGATCTGCGGAGTTCGCCGCGGCGGGCGGCTGGGCGGGTGCTAGAGGGTCAGCGCCTTCTCGATGATCGCCGCCTGCTCGCGGGCGTGGACCTTCGGTGAGCCGGTCGCCGTCGATGCCGCCGCGGCACGCGACACGCGGCTGATCGTCCGGCCGTGCAGGTGCTTGACGACCTCCAGGGCGATGAACGGCCACGCGCCCTGGTTCTCGGGCTCGTCCTGCACCCAGACGATCTCGGCGTTCGGGTAGCGGTCGATGACCGCGTTGAGCTCGTCGATCGGAGCGGGGTACAGCTGCTCGAGGCGCACGAGGGCGATCTCGGGGTTCGGCTTCTTCTCCAGCTCGCTGACGAGGTCCCAGTGGATCTTGCCCGAGTGCAGCAGGACCCGCTTCACCGACGATCCGTCGAGCCCGCGGCCGTCGTCGATCACCGGCTCGAACCGGCCCGTCGTGAACTCCTCGACGCTGCTGGTCGCACCGCGCAGGCGCAGCATCGCCTTCGGGGTGAAGACGATGAGCGGCCGACGCGGGCGCGCGTACGCCTGACGGCGCAGCAGGTGGAAGTACGACGCCGGGGTCGAGGGGCGCGCGACGGTCATGTTGTCCTGCGCGCACATCTGCAGGTAGCGCTCGATGCGTGCCGACGAGTGGTCCGGTCCCTGGCCCTCGTACCCGTGCGGCAGGAGCAGGACGACACCGGACTGCTGGCCCCACTTCTGGTCGGCGGCCGAGATGTACTCGTCGATGACGGACTGGGCACCGTTGGCGAAGTCGCCGAACTGCGCCTCCCACAGCGTGAGCGTGTCGGGGCGCTCGACGGAGTAGCCGTACTCGAACGCCATCGCGGCGTACTCGCTGAGCAGCGAGTCGTACACGTAGAAGCGTCCCTGGCTCTCCGAGAGGTTCGCCAGCGGCAGCCACTCCTGACCGTTCGCCCGGTCGTGCATGACCGAGTGCCGCTGCACGAACGTGCCGCGGCGGGCGTCCTGGCCGGCGAGGCGGACGTTCGTGCCCTCCATGAGCAGCGAGCCGAACGCGAGCAGCTCGCCGAAGCCCCAGTCGATCTGGCCCTTGCGGCTCATGTCGAGGCGCTTGTCGAGCAGCTGCTGGATCTTCGGGTGCACCGTGAAGCCGTCGGGCTTGTTGACGAACGCGTCGCCGACCTGGTGCACGACCTCGGTCGAGACGCCCGTCGTGTCGGGCTCGCCGACGGCCTGCTCCACGCCCCCGGTCGTCGGGGTGACGATGCCGGTCGTGCCGGTCTCGGCGGCGTGGGTCTCGGCGAAGGCGATCTCGAGGCGGTTCTGGAAGTCCTGCTTGGCCTTCTCGTACTCCTCCTCGGTGATGTCGCCGCGTCCCACGAGCGACTCGGTGTAGAGCCGGCGCACCGAACGCTTCGCCTCGATGAGGTTCGTCATGAGCGGCTGCGTCATCGAGGGGTCGTCGCCCTCGTTGTGGCCGCGGCGGCGGTAGCAGACGAGGTCGATGACGACGTCGCGCTGGAACTGCTGGCGGTACGCCACGGCGAGCTCGGCGACGCGGACGACCGACTCGGGGTCGTCGCCGTTCACGTGCAGGATCGGGGCCTGGATGGTCTTGGCGACATCCGTCGCGTAGACGGACGTGCGCCCGTCCTGCGGGAGGGTCGTGAAGCCCACCTGGTTGTTGACGACGACGTGCACCGTGCCGCCGGTGCGGTATCCGCGCAGCTGCGACATCTGCAGCGTCTCGACGACGACGCCCTGGCCGGCGAACGCCGCGTCGCCGTGGACGAGGATCGGCAGCCACGAGAACGAGCCGATGGGCATCCGGTCCTGCTTGGCGCGGACGATGCCCTCGAGCACGCCGTCCACCGTCTCGAGGTGCGACGGGTTCGCGGCGAGGTAGACGGGGAGCTCCGCACCGGCATCCGACACGAACGTGCCCTCGGTGCCGAGGTGGTACTTGACGTCGCCCGACCCGCTCTTCGAGCCGATCGCGACCGATCCCTCGAACTCGCGGAAGATCTGGCTGTACGTCTTGCCGGCGATGTTCGTCAGCACGTTCAGGCGGCCGCGGTGGGCCATGCCGATCGCGGCGCCGTCGAGCTCGGCACGGGCGGCGCCCTGCAGGATCTCGTCGAGGAGGGGGATCAGCGACTCGCCGCCCTCGAGGCTGAAGCGCTTCTGCCCGACGTACTTGGTCTGCAGGAACGTCTCGAACGCCTCGGCCTGGTTGAGCTTGTCGAGGATGCGCAGCTGCTCGTCGTGGCCGGGCTTCTGGTACTTGACCTCGGCGTTGTCCTGGAACCACTTGCGCTGGGCCGGGTCCTGGATGTGCATGTACTCGAGGCCGATCGTGCGGCAGTACGAGTCGCGGAGGACGCCGAGGATGTCGCGGAGCTTCAGCACGCGCTTGCCGCCGAACCCGCCCGTGACGAACTCGCGGTCGAGGTCCCAGAACGTCAGCCCGTGGTTCTCGATCTCGAGGTCGGGGTGCGTGCGCTGCACGTACTCGAGCGGGTCGATGTCGGCCATCAGGTGGCCGCGGACGCGGTAGGCGTTGATGAGCTCCTGCACGCGGGCGGTCTTGTCGACGCGCTCGGCGATGTCGACGTTGATGTCGCCCGCCCAGTGGATCGGCGCGTAGGGGATGCGCAGCGCGGCGAAGATGTCCTCGAAGAAGCCGCGCTGACCGATCAGCAGCTCGTGGACGATCTTCAGGAACTCGCCCGAGCCGGCGCCCTGGATGACCCGGTGGTCGTAGGTGCTCGTGAGGGTGATCGTCTTGCCGATGCCGAGCTCGACGAGGGTCTTCTCGCTCGATCCCTGGAACTCGGCCGGGTACTCGAGGGCGCCGGCGCCGACGATGCAGCCCTGGCCCTTCATGAGACGGGGCACCGAGTGCACCGTGCCGATGCCGCCGGGGTTGGTGAGCGAGATCGTCGTGCCCTGGAAGTCGGCGGCCGTCAGCTTGTTCCCGCGGGCGCGCTTGACGAGGTCCTCGTAGGCGGCGAGGTACTCGCCGAAGGTCAGGGACTCGGCCTGCTTGATGCTCGGCACCATGAGCGCGCGCGAGCCGTCCGGCTTGGGCAGGTCGATCGCGATGCCCAGGTTGATGTGGGCGGGCGCGACGACCGACGGCTTGCCGTCGATCTCCGCGTAGGACACGTTCTGGCTCGGGAACACCTTCAGCGCCTGGATGAGGGCCCAGCCGATCAGGTGGGTGAAGCTCACCTTGCCGCCGCGGGTGCGCGACATGTGGTTGTTGATCACGATCCGGTTGTCGATCATGAGCTTCGCCGGGATCGTGCGGACGCTCGTCGCGGTCGGGACGGTGAGCGACTCGTCCATGTTCGCCGCGAGGGTCTTCGGCATGCCGCGCAGCGGGGTGACGACGTCCTCGCGGGCTGCGGCGGGCTGAGCGGGGGCGGTGTGCGGCGCCTGCGCGGGGACGGGCTGCGGGGCGGCGGGGCGGGCCGTCGTGCGGGCGACGGGCTGAGCGCCGACCACGGGGATCGGCGCGGTGAGGGGGCGCGGCTCGGCCGAGGCCGCCGGAGTCGCGGCCGGCGCGGGCTCCGCCGGGGCGGGGGCGGCGGCCGGTGCCGCACCTCCGGCATCCTGCTGCGACTTCTCGTACGCCTCCAGGACCGGCCACCAGGACTGGTCCACCGAGTTGCGATCCTTCGCGAACTGGTCGTACATCTCGGCGACGAGCCATTCATTGGCTCCGAAATCGCCGTCGTTCGAAGTCCCCACGCCGGTCACCTGACTGGACACGGTAGCGCCTGCTTTCGTCGATGAAGTTCAGAAGGCGCGGGACCTGTGCGGGCCCTCACGCACACATCCATCAAGGGTATCCCAGGTTTGACGCCGGTACCGTGGAGGCATGCACTTCTCCGGCGCCCAGCCCACGGTCGATCTGACGTACTCGGATGTCTTCCTCGTCCCGCGACGCTCGGACGTCACGAGTCGGCTCGACGTCGACCTGTCGCCCGGCGACGGCACGAGCGCGACGATCCCGCTGGTCTCCTCGAACATGAACTCCGTTACCGGGCCACGCCTCGCCGCCGCGCTCGCCCGCCGCGGAGGCCTGGGCGTCCTGCCGCAGGACATGCCCCTGCAGGACCTCGACGCCGCCATCCGCTGGGTCAAGGACCAGCCGGTGCGCTGGGACAGCCCCGTGGTCCTCTCCGCGGACGCGACCGTGGCGGAGGCGGCCGCGCTGCTGCCCGCCACCGCCGGGCACGGCATCGTCGTGGCGCGGGAGGTGTCGCCGCGGCTCCACGTCGACGACATCCTCGGCGTCGTGCCGGCCACGCGTCTGGGGACGGCGCTGCCGGATGCCCGGCTCGGCGACCTCGTGCGCGGCCGCACCCCGTCGATCGACGCCGACGATGTGACGGATGCCCGCCACGCGTTCGACCTGATCGTGGCCGCCGAGTCGGAGACCGTGTGCGTCCTCCACCACGGCTTCCTCGTGGGGACCCTGTCGCAGCGCACGGCGCTCCGCACGACGCTCTACCGGCCCGCCGTGGACGCCGACGGACGGCTCATCGTCGCCGCGGCCGTCGGGATCAACGGCGACGTCGCGGCGAAGGCGCGAGCCCTGGTCGCCGCCGGCGTGGACGTGCTGGTCGTCGACACGGCGCACGGACATCAGGAGGGGATGCTCCGCGCGCTGCGCACCGTCGCGGGGCTCGGCCTCGGCATCCCGGTCGCGGCGGGCAACATCGTGACCGGTGAGGGCGCGCGAGACCTCGTCGAGGCCGGTGCGTCGATCCTCAAGGTCGGTGTCGGACCCGGCGCGATGTGCACGACCCGCATGATGACCGCCGTCGGACGCCCCCAGTTCTCCGCGGTGCTCGAGACCGCACAGGCCGCCGCAGACCTCGGGGCGCACGTGTGGGCGGACGGCGGCGTGCGCTACCCGCGCGACGTCGCGCTGGCCCTGGCCGCCGGCGCCGCCTCGGTCATGATCGGCTCCTGGTTCGCGGGGACCATCGAGGCTCCCGGGCAGCTACAGGTCGACGAGACCGGCCGCGTCTACAAGGAGTCGTGGGGGATGGCATCCACCAAGGCCGTCCAGGGCCGCTTCGGACGGCTCGACCCTTACGAGCGTGCGCGCAAGGAGCTGTTCGCCGAGGGGATCTCGTCGTCGAAGATCTACCTCGACCCCCTGCGTCCGTCGGTGGAGGACCTGCTCGACATGATCACGTCGGGCGTGCGCTCCTCCTTCACCTACGCCGGTGCGTCCACGGTGCCGCAGTTCCACGAGCGCGCGACGGTGGGGCTGCAGTCCGCCGCCGGCTACGAGGAGGGGAAGGCTCTCCCCGTCAGCTGGTAGCGGGTGGGGGGCGGCCTGGTTCTGGGGTTAGGCGTGGTTCTGGGGTTCGGCGTGGTTCTGGGGTTCGGCCTGGTTCCGGGGTTCGGCCTGGTTCCGGGTTCGGCCTGGTTCCGGGGTTCGGCCTGGTTCTGGGTTGGTCGTGCCCCTCGTCCAAGCCGCCGCGCCCCCGCGCCCCTCGCGTTCCCGGGTGAGCTGTGCAGGTTCGGGGTCGCATGTTGTCGGGTCGGGCGGGCTGAGGCGACCAGTGGCGACCCCGAACCTGGGTGGGGGTGACCACAGGCGACCCCGAACCTGGGTGGGCGACCAGTGGCGACCCCGAACCTGGGTGGCGGTGACCACACGCGACCCCGAACCTGGGTGGGGTGACCACAGGCGACCCCGAACCTGGGTGGGGTGACCAGACGCGACCCCGAACCTGGGTGGGGTGACCAGACGCGACCCCGAACCCGCGCGTGGCACACTCACGGGCCGCGCGCGACGGGCGTGCCGTAAACTCTTCGCATCATGGACGACCCTCCCAGTTGCAGACGATCGCCCCACCGACCCTCCTTCCGCACGAGCGGAGGTGACGTGTGATGGATTACGTCATGTTGGGCGTGGGGCTGCTGCTGACGATCGGGACCGGTCTGTTCGTCGCGAGTGAGTTCGCCCTCGTGAATCTGGATCGGGCCGACCTGGAAGCCCGCCGCGCGGCGGGCGAGAGCCGGCTGTCGCTGACCATCGACGCCCTGCGGAAGACCTCGACCCACCTGTCGAGCGCGCAGCTGGGGATCACGCTGACGACGCTGCTCACCGGGTACACGATGGAGCCGGCGCTCACGAACCTGCTGAGCCCGCTGTTCCACTCGGTCGGCATGCCGGACGCCGCCGGCCGGGCGATCTCGACGGTGGTCGCCATCGCGATCGCCACCACCTTCTCGATGATCCTCGGTGAGTTGGTGCCGAAGAACTTCGCGCTCGCCGTGCCGCGGCAGACGGCCAAGCTCGTGATGCCGTTCCAGGTCGCCTTCACGACGGTCTTCCGCCCGGCGATCGTCGTGCTCAACGGCAGCGCCAACGGCATCCTCCGCGGGATCGGCATCGAGCCGAAGGAGGAGCTGTCCGGCGCACGCACCGCGGAGGAGCTGTCGAGCCTCGTCCGGCGCTCGGCGAGCGCGGGCGTGCTGGAGCAGGACACCGCCTCGCTGCTGGATCGCACCCTGACCTTCACCCGACTGACCACGGCGGATGTCATGACGCCGCGCCCGAGCGTGCACGCGGTCGCCGCCGGCGACAGCGTCGAGGACGTCATCCAGCTCGCGCGGCGGACGGGGCACAGCCGCTTCCCCGTGTTCGGCGACTCCATGGACGACATCACCGGGATCGTGCACCTCAAGCAGGCGGTCAGCGTGCCGCGGGAGCGTCGCTCCGACGTGCCCGCCGCCGCGATCGCCGAGGAGCCGCTGCGGGTGCCCGAGGCCGTGCACCTCGACGCGGTGATGACCGAGCTGCGCTCACGCGGCTACCAGATGGCGATCGTCGTCGACGAGTACGGCGGCACGGCGGGCGTCGTGACCCTGGAGGACCTCGTCGAGGAGATCGTGGGCGAGGTGCTCGACGAGCACGACCGCAGCATCGCCGGCGTCGTGCGGGTCGCGGGCTCCGTGATCTTCCCCGCCGACCTGCGCCCCGACGAGGTGCTCGACCGCACCGGCATCCGCGTCCCCGAGGGCGACGTGTACGACACCGTCGGCGGGTTCCTCATGGCCCGGCTCGAACGCATCCCCGTCGTCGGCGACCGCATCGACCTCGAAGACGGCACCCTCGAGGTGCACCGCATGGACGGACGCCGGGTCGACCGGGTGCGCTTCACGCCGCATCCGCTGCCGGAGGGCGCCGCGACCGAAGGGGGTGAGACGCGATGAACGACTGGGCCGGAATCGCCTGGCTGGTGGTGCTGCTGGCGTTCAACGCCTTCTTCGTCGGCGCCGAGTTCGCCGTCATCTCCGCACGCCGCTCGCAGATCGAGCCGCTCGCCGAGCGCGGGTCGAAGACCGCCAAGACGGCGCTGTACGCGATGGAGCACGCGACGCTCATGCTCGCGACCTGTCAGCTGGGCATCACGATCTGCTCGCTGCTGATCCTGAACGTGTCGGAGCCGGCGATCCACCACCTGCTGGAGGAGCCGCTCGCCCTCACCGGGTGGAACGAGGCGGTCATCGGGGGCGTCGCGTTCGCGATCGCGCTGATCCTGGTGTCCTACCTGCACGTCGTGTTCGGCGAGATGGTGCCGAAGAACCTCGCCTTCTCGCTGCCCGACCGGGCCGTGCTGCTGCTCGCGACCCCGCTCGTGTGGGTCTCGAAGCTCTTCCACCCGGTCATCGTCGCGTTGAACTGGATCGCGAACCACGCGGTGCGGCTGTTCCGCGTCGAGCCGAAGAACGAGGCCGCCTCGACCTTCACGCTCGACGAGGTGGCCACGATCGTGAACCAGTCGCGCATCGAGGGCGTGCTCGACGACGCCTCGGGCGCGGTGACCGCCGCGGTCGAGTTCACCGAGAAGAAGGCCCGGGACGTCGCCGTGCCCCTCTCCGACCTGGTGACCCTCCCCGAGGTGACGACGCCGGACGAGATCGAGCGCGCCGTCGCCAAGCACGGGTTCTCCCGGTACGTGATCGTCGACGCGTCCGGCGCGCCGCTGGGCTACGTGCACCTCAAGGACGTCCTGCGCGCGGCCGAAGGGCAGGATGCGGACGCGCGGGTCGCCGTCCCGATCCAGCCCAAGCGCATCCACCACATGGTGCCGCTCGCCGAGACGACGGATCTTGAGGATGCCCTGGCGCTGATGCGACGCTCGAGCCGTCACCTCGCGCAGGTGCGCAACGCCGAGGGCGAGACGACCGCGGTGCTGTTCCTGGAGGACATCATCGAGGAGCTCGTCGGCGAGGTCCACGACGCCACCCGGCGCAGGTAGACCCACCACCCTCGGGGACCGCGCCGGTCCTGTTGCGACCGGCGCGGTTCCCCGCGGCGTCAGCGCGGCATCGCGCGGGTGTAGGGCGCGGGCCAGGGGGCCTGTGCGGGATCGCCCAGCTCGCCCGCGGCGCGCAGCGCGAAGTGCGGGTCGCGCAGCCATTCGCGGGCGGCGAGCACGACGTCCGCGTCGCCGGCGGCGAGGATGCCCTCGGCCTGCGGCCCCGTCGTGATCTCGCCCACCGCCCCGACGCTCGCGCCCGAGCGGGCGCGCACCTCGGCGGCGAGGGGCACCTGGTAGCCCGGGCCGGCGACGATCCGCTGATGGGCGACCAGGCCCCCGCTGGAGATGTCGAAGAAGACGGCGCCGCGCTCGGCGGCCCACTCGGCGACCGTCGCGGTCTCGACCACGTCCCACCCGTCCGCCGCGCCGTCGGTGGCGGAGAAGCGCACCGTGACGGCGGCCTCCGGCGCGGCATCCCGCACCGCGTCGACGACGCGCAGGAGAAGTCGCGCGCGGTTCTCCAACGATCCGCCGTACGCGTCGTCGCGACGGTTCGACAGCGGGGAGAGGAACTGGTGCAGCAGGTAGCCGTGCGCGGCGTGGATCTCGAGCATCTCGAAACCGGCGGCGGCGGCGCGGGCGGCCCCCGACGCGAACGCCTCGACCACCCGGTCGATGCCGTCCTCGTCGAGCGCCGTGGGCGCGGCGAAGCCCTCGTAGGCGATCGCGGAGGGGGCGACGGTCTGCCAGCCGCCGTCCGCCGCCGGCACCGTACCGCGCGCCGCGCGCAGCGGCGACCACGTCGAGGCCTTCCGGCCGGCGTGCGCGAGCTGGATGCCCGGGACGGCGCCCCGACTCCGGATCGCCGCGGCGATCGGCGCCCACGCGTCGCGCTGCGCGTCGTTCCAGATGCCGGTGTCGTCGGGGGAGATCCGCCCCTCGGGGAGCACCGCGGTCGCCTCGGCGATGACGACTCCGGCTCCGCCCGAGGCGAACTGCGCCAGGTGGACGTGGTGCCAGTCGTCGGGCAGCCCGTCGACGGCGGAGTACTGGCACATGGCGGCGACCCACAGGCGGTTGCGGGCGGTGACGCCGCCGAGCTCGATGGGGGTGAACAGCAGACTCATGCGGGCACTCTCTACGCGGTGGAGACGGGGCGGGCAGTCCGGAGGGTTCCGGCCGCGTGCGCGGGTAGGGTGACGCCATGACGACCGAGTGGACGGACGCCGATGCGGCGGGGACCCTGCGGAGGCCAACCGCGGCGGACGACAAGTATTCCCGAGGCGTGCTCGGCATCCGCACCGGCTCGCAGCGCTATCCGGGTGCGGCGGTCCTCGGCGTCGAGGCGGCCCACCGCACCGGGGTCGGAATGGTCCGGTACCTGGGGGACGACAGGCCGACGTCGCTCGTGCTCGCCCGCCGCCCCGAGACGGTCACCTCCGACGGCCGCGTCCAGGCGTGGCTGATCGGGTCGGGTACCGATGCCGACGATCGGACCCCGGACGAGGCGGAGGAGCTGCGCGCCGTCATCGAGGGCGACGTGCCCGTGGTGGTGGATGCGGGGGCGCTCGACCTCGTGCCCGCCGGCCACCGGCGGGCCCCGATCGTCGTCACGCCGCACGATCGCGAACACGAGCGGCTGCGCGCCGCCGCCGGACTCGCCGCGGTGGGGGAGGATCGTGCGCGCGGGGCCGCGGAGACCGCGCGGACGCTCGGCGTCGTCGTGCTCCTCAAGGGCGCGCGCACCGTCGTCGCGACCCCGTCGGGCCGGATCCTCGTCGTGGTGGCACCCACGCCATGGCTCGCGACCGCAGGCACGGGCGATGTGCTCGGCGGGATCCTCGGCGCCCTCGTCGCCGCCGCGGCGCCTCGCGAGGTCCAGGAGCTGGGCCCGCTCGCGGCGACGGCCGCCCGCGTGCACGGTCTCGCCGCGGCCCGGGCGTCGGCGGAGCGCGAGGGGGGCCCGATCACCGCGCTCGACGTGGCGGAGGCCGTGGCATCCGTCGTCGGGTCCCTGCTGCGGCCCTCATAGGATGGGAAGGGTGTCGAGGCGGGCTGTGCTGTGGATCGCGTTCGCGCTGGTCCATGCCGCGGTCGCGGCGCTCGGGTTCCTCCTTCCCAACGAGCCGATGGGCGACGTCTACCGTGTGTACGAGCCGTGGTCGATGCGCGCGCTGGGCGGCGAAGGCATCGTGGGGATCACCGAGCCGTGGGTCTACCCGCAGCTCGCCCTCGTGCCGATGGTGCTCGCCCACGCGTTCGTGCCGATCGCCGGATACGTCGTCGGCTGGGCGATCCTGGTCACCCTCGTCGACGCGGCCGCCTTCGCGGTCCTCGTGGGACGCGCCCGCTCCCGCGGCCGCGTCCGGGCGGCGTGGTTCTGGCTCGCCTTCATCCTCGCCCTCGGCCCGGTCGGTCTGTATCGCCTCGAAGCGATCACCGTCGCCCTCGCGATCGTCGGATGCCTGTGGCTCGTGGGGCGTCCCTGGACCGCGGCGATGATCCTCGCCGTGGCGACGTGGATCAAGGTGTGGCCGGCGGCGCTCCTCGCCGCCGCCGTGATCGCGCTCCGCCGCCGCGGCGCGCTCGTCGGCGGCGCGGTCGCGGTCTGCGCGCTGACGCTCCTGGCGGTCGTCGCGGCGGGCGGCGCTGCCCACGCCTTCGGCTTCGTCGGTGAGCAGACGACGCGCGGGCTGCAGGTCGAGGCGCCCATCGCGTCGCCGTACCTGTGGGGCGCGCTCATGGGGATGCCCGGCTTCCAGGTCTACTACTCCTTCGAGCTGCTCACCTTCCAGGTGACCGGGACGCAGATCGATCCCGTGATCGGCGCCATGACTCCGGTCCTCGTGCTCGCGATGGCCGGCATCGCCGCGCTCGGCGCCGTTACGGCGGCACGGGGCGTCCGGTTCGGCGCGCTGTTCCCGCCGCTCTCGCTCGCCCTCGTGCTCGCGTTCATCGTGTGCAACAAGGTGGGCTCGCCGCAGTACCTCGCCTGGCTCGTGCCGTCGATCGCGATGGGGCTCGTGCTCGCACGTCGGGTCTGGGTGATGCCCGCGCTCGTCGCCCTGGCCGCGGCCCTGCTCACCCAGCTGGTGTACCCCGTCCTGTACGCCGGCATCCTCCATCCCGAGCCGTTCCCGGTGGTGGTGCTGACGCTGCGCAACCTGGTCCTGATCGCCCTGCTGGCGTGGATGGTGGTGCGTGTCGCACGTCTTCCGGCCGCCCGCCGCGCGGTCGCGGTCCCCGCTCCGGTGCGCTGACCCGTCGACCCGGCCACCCCAGACCCGACCCAGATCCGTTCCGAACCGACCGACCGTGGAGGTCCCCATGCTCATCGCTTTCTCCGTCGCCCCCTCCGGTGCACCGGCCGGCGGCTCCGCCTCCGCCGACGGCTCCGTCCACGATGCCGTCGCCGCCGCCGTCGCGATCGTGCGTGCATCCGGCCTGCCGCACCGCACGACGAGCATGTTCACCGAGCTCGAGGGCTCGTGGGACGAGGTGTTCGACGTGGTCAAGCGTGCGACCGAGGCCGTCGCGCCGTTCGGATCGCGCGTGTCGCTCGTGCTGAAGGCGGACATCCGGCCCGGCTACGAGGGAGAGCTCGACGGCAAGGTGGCGCGGCTGGAGGCCGCTCTGGGCGACGGCCCGGCCACCCCCTGACGCGCCGGTAGCATGGCGGGATGACCTCCTCGACCCCGTCGAGGGGTGCGGCGACGTGGGCGCTCCTCTCCCTCGCCATCGGTTCCTTCGGTATCGGCATGACCGAGTTCGTCGTCATGGGACTGCTCCCGCAGATCTCCGCCGACCTGCTGCCGCAGCTCTCGGCGACCGCTCCCGACGCCGCCGTCGCGCAGTCCGGATGGCTCATCACGCTCTACGCGCTCGGGGTCGTCGTCGGCGCGCCCACCATCGCCGCGTCGGTGGCGAAGTATCCGCGGCACGTCGTCATGGTGGCGCTCGCCGTGGCGCTCACCGTCGGCAGCGCCCTGACCTTCCTCATGCCGACCTTCGAGCTCGTCGCGGCGTCCCGCTTCCTCGCCGGGCTGCCGCACGGCGCCTACTTCGGGATCGGCGCTCTCGTGGCCGCCGACGTCCTCGGGCCGGGCAAGCGCGCACAGGGGGTCGCCTTCGTCCTCACCGGCCTCACGATCGCGAACGTGGTCGGTGTGCCGTTCGGCACGTTCCTCGGGCAGCAGTTCGGCTGGCGCGCCGCGTTCGCCCTCGTCGCGGGGATCTTCGCCCTCGCGACGGTGCTGCTGGCCGTCACGGTCCCTGCGCACGCGGGCGACCCCGGACGCACTCTGCGCGCCGAGCTGGGCGTCTTCCGGATCGGCCAGGTCTGGCTCACGCTGGGGATCGGGGCGATCGGCTTCGGCGGGTTCTTCGCCGCCTACAGCTACATCGCCTCCCTCGTGACGGAGGTCGCCGGGTCGCCGGACGGGGTCGTGCCGCTCGTGCTGGTCGTGATGGGGCTCGGGATGACGATCGGCAACCTCGTCGGAGGTCGGCTCGCCGACATCGACCTGCGCCGGACGGTGCTGGGGGGATTCGCCGCACTCGTCCTCGTGCAGGTGCTGCTCGCGCTGACGGCGACGTCGATCGTCGCGCTGGCCGTGTTCGTGTTCGCGGTCGGCTTCGTCTCGTCGGTGATCAGTCCCGCCATCCAGACCCGGCTGATGGATGTCGCCGCGGACAACCAGTCGATCGCGGCGGCGCTGAACCACTCGGCGCTGAACATCGGGAACGCGACCGGCGCGTTCCTCGGCGGCGTCGTGATCGCCGCCGGCTTCGGATTCGCCGCTCCGGTGTGGGTCGGAGCCGCGCTCGCGGCCGCGGGACTCGTGCTCGCCGCCGTCAGCTTCGGCCTCCCGGCGCGTGCTGGCGCCGCCGTCGGGTCCTGATCCGGACCGGCCGTGTGGCCGGGTCCGGGTCGCGGCGGCTCAGGCCGCGGGGTCTCGGGGCGCGGGGCCTCAGGCCGCGGGGTCTCGGGTCGCGGGAGAGGTGACCTGGAGGTGCGCGAAGCCGGCGCTGAGGGTGTCGAGGACGGCATCCGGCCCCGCTTCGGGGGCGGTGGTCTGCCAGGCGGCGAGGCCGTCGGCGCAGATCAGCAGCACGGTCGCGACGAGTTCGCGCGGTACGGAGAGGCGCGCCCCGGTGAGGGCGCACCACTCGTCCAGGCGGTCGGCGATCGCGCGGCGGGCGAGGGCGGCCTCCTCGGCGACGGCGATCCGGTCTGCGCCGCGGGCCGCCGCGGTGAGCTCGGCCACCGCGGCGTGAGCGGCGGGTCGGGCGACGAGATCGCGCGCATACGCCGCGAGAGCGGCGCGGACGGCGGCGGGGAGCGACTCGTCGCGCAACGGCGTCGCCCACACCGACGCCAGCGTGCGCTGCGATTCGCGGCGCAGCAGTGCGGCGACGAGCTCGGTCTTCGAGCCGAACGCATAGGAGACCACGCGGTGGGCGACCCCCGCGCGCTCGGCGACCGAGCGCAGGGAGAGCGACGCGGCGCCCGATTCCGCCACGACGTCGAGCGCGGCGTCGAGGAGACGCTCGCGGCGATCGGCGCGCGGAAGGTAGGAGCGGGTCTCCGAGGGGGCGTTCATGGGTGCTTCCCAGCATGCCGCAGGACAGGGTGCGGATACTATTATCCGAACGGACCAATCTGCTCGAGAGAGCCCGCACCACGACACGGAGGACGGATCATGGCGCAGGTGACAGTGACCAGGGCGGACCCGACGCAGGCCCGGGAGGCGGCGGCCGTGCTCGCGGCGGCGTTCCGTGACGACCCGGTGATGCGCGCCGTCATCCCGCGCGATGCGGAGCCCCAGTCCGCGCTCGCCGAGCTGTTCACGGCGACGCTGTCGGCCGGGGCGTTCGCGACGGGCGCCGTCGACATCGCCCGCGTCGACGACGATCCGCGGATCGTGGGCGTCGCCGCGTGGGAGGGCCCCCGGGGAGTGCGGGGAGCTCTGGTGCGCCAGGCGCGCCATCTGCCCGCCTTCGTGCGCGCCCTCGGCTGGAGGGGCCTGGGCCGCGCCGCCGGCATCCAGCGTCGCCTCGACCGTCGGCGCCCGTCGTTCCCGCATTGGTACCTCGCCGAGGTCGGGGTGCTCCCGGCCGGTCGCGGCGCCGGAGTCGGCGCGGCTCTGCTCACCGCGCGGCTGGCGCGCCTCGACGCCGACGAGCAGACCGCCTACTTGGAGTCCTCGACCCCCGAGAACCGCCGGCTGTACCGCAGGCTCGGATTCAGGGAGGCCGGCGCGATCGAGGGCATCCCGGGCGCTGCCCCCGCGCGGATGCTGCGCGCGCCCCGTGTCGCCACGGCGACCTGAGCGCGCGTGTTCGGGGTCGCGTGTGGTCGCCTGGCTGTGCCTCGCCTCGCTGTGGCTCCCCTCGGGTTCGGGGTCGCGTGTGGTCGCCTCGCCGCAGGTTCGGGGTCGCGTGTGGTCGCCTGGTCGTGCCTCCCGTCGGGTTCGGGGTCGCGTGTGGTCGCCTCGTCGTGCCTCCCGTCGGGTTCGGGGTCGCGTGTGGTCGCCTCGCCGCAGGTTCGGGGTCGCCTCGGGTCGCTTCGCCTCGTCCAGACCGACCACATGCGACCCCGAACCTGACTCGGGCATGAACCGGGCCCCGAACCTGACTCGGGCCTCACCCTGAGCCAGGCGCGGATCCCACCCCACCCTGGACCGAATCCGAACCCGAACCCGGGGAGGTCGCTCGCGACGGGCTCAGCTCCCCAGCAGGCGGCGCAGGTGCGCTCCCACCGGGGTGGTCTCGATCAGGAACCCGTCGTGGCCGAAGTCGCTGGAGAGGACGACCGTCTCCGTGTCGATCGTGGTGCGGATGCCGCGGAAGATGCGTTCCTGCCCGTCGACGGGGAAGAGCCGGTCGCTGTCGATGCCGAGCACGAGGGTGCGGGCGCTCACCCGGGCCAGGGCGTCCTCGATGCCGCCGCGATCGCGTCCGATGTCGTGCGAGTTCATCGCCTCGACGAGAGTCAGGTAGCTGTTCGCGTCGAAGCGTCGCGTGAACTTGTTGCCGTGGAAATCCAGGTAGCTCTCCACCGCGAACCTGCCGCCGCCGCCGAGGGGGCTGACGCCGGACTGCCACGACCGCTGGAAGCGGAGGTTCAGCTCGACCGGGCTGCGGTAGTTCAGCATCGCCATCCGGCGGGCGAGGGCGAGACCGCGGTGCGGGCCGTCGCCGTCGGCCGCGTCGTAGTACTGGCCGCCCGCGAAGCGCGGGTCGATGCGGATCGCCTCCAGCTGCACGGAGTTCAGCGCGATCTGGTCTGCGGTGGTCATCGGGGGAGCGGCGAGCAGCGCGAGGCGCTCGACCCGCTCGGGATGGCCGACGGCCCACTCGAGGGCGTGCATGCCGCCCATGGATCCGCCCACGACGGCCGCCCAGCGTTCGATGCCGAGCGCGTCGGCGAGGGTCGTCTGCGCCGCCACCTGGTCGCGGATCGTGAGGTACGGGAACCGGGGACCCCACTCGAGCCCGTCGGGGCCGATCGAGGACGGACCGGTCGAGCCCTGGCATCCGCCCAGCATGTTCGGTGCGACGACGAACCAGCGGTCGGTGTCGATCGCGGCTCCCGGTCCGACGACGTCCTCCCACCATCCCGATGTCGGATGGCCGGGGCCGGCCTCGCCGCGGACGTGGGTGTCACCGGTGAGCGCGTGCAGGATCAGGACCGCGTTGCTCCCGCGCACGTCCAGCTCGCCCCAGGTCTCGTAGGCGAGCCGCGCGGACGGGAGGCTCTGCCCGTTCTCCGTGCGGAAGGCGCCGAGACCGGCGAACCGGCGCCGCCCGGCGGGGTCTCCGTCCCGCCACGCACCGCTCGCGGGCGGGCGGGCACGCAGCAGTCGCGCGTCGGCCTCGGAGATGGGCGCCGACGGCACCGAGTCCTCGGAGGCCTGCCAGTCCATGCCTCCATTCTGTCCGCTCGGCGCCGCGCCCTCCCCACTGTTACGCCCGCCTGTGACGCCGCGGTGCGCGCACGCGCGACCTCCGCAGAAACGCACGAACTCCGCACCCGATTACGTGATCGGGTGCGGAGTTCGTGACATCCTGCGGAGTTCGTGGGCCATGCGGCCCGTTCCAGGAGGCCCGCCCCATGCAGCCCGTCTCGGGGGCCGCGTGACGCGCGGGTCAGGCGCGCGCGGCCTCCGACAGGCGACGGGCGGCGGCGAGAGCCTGCTCGAGGTCGGCCTTGAGGTCCTCGACGTTCTCGAGGCCCACCGACAGACGCACGAGGCCCGGCGTGACGCCGGTCGTGAGCTGCTGCTCGGGGGTGAGCTGCGAGTGGGTCGTGGACGCCGGGTGGATGACGAGCGAGCGCACATCGCCGATGTTCGCGAGGTGGCTGAAGAGGGAGAGCGAGTTGACGAACTCGCGCCCGGCCTCGACGCCGCCCTTGAGCTCGAAGGAGAGCACGGCGCCGACGCCCTTCGGCGCGTACCGGTTCGCGGCGGCGTACCACGGCGAGGTCGGCAGTCCGGAGTAGTTGACCGAGGCGATGTCGTCGTGGTTCTCGAGCCACTCGGCGATCTCCTGCGCGTTCTGCACGTGGCGCTCGATGCGCAGCGACAGGGTCTCGATGCCCTGGATGAGCAGCCACGCGCTCTGCGGCGAGATCGCGGCGCCGAGGTCGCGCAGGAGCTGCACGCGGGCCTTGATGACGTAGGCGAGCGCATCGCCGACCGCCTGCGTGTAGACCGCGCCGTGGTAGGAGGGGTCCGGCGTCGTGAGGCCGGGGAAGCGGTCGGCGTGCTCCGTCCAGGGGAACGTCCCGCCGTCGACGATGACGCCGCCGATGACCGTGCCGTGGCCGCCCAGGAACTTGGTCGCCGAGTGGACGACGATGTCGGCGCCGTGCTCGAACGGACGGATGAGGTACGGGGTCGCGATCGTGTTGTCGACGATCAGGGGGACGCCTGCCTCGTGCGCGACGTCGGCGACGGAGCGGATGTCGAGCACGTTGATCTTCGGGTTGCCGATGGTCTCGGCGAAGAAGAGCTTCGTGTTCGGGCGCACCGCGGCGCGCCACTCCTCCGGGTCGTCCTGGTTCTCGACGAAGGTGACCTCGATGCCGAGCTTGCCCAGCGTGTACTTGAAGAGGTTGTACGTTCCGCCGTAGATCGACGACGACGACACGATGTGGTCGCCGGCCTCGGCGATGTTCAGGACCGCGAAGGTCTCCGCCGCCTGACCCGAGGCGACGAGGAGGGCGCCGGTGCCCCCCTCCAGAGCGGCCACACGCTGCTCGACGACGTCCTGAGTCGGGTTCTGGATGCGGGTGTAGATGTTGCCGAACTCGGCGAGGGCGAAGAGGTTCGCCGCGTGGTCGGCGTTGTCGAACACGTAGGAGGTCGTCTGGTAGATCGGCGTGGCACGCGCCTTGGTGACCGGGTCGGGCTGGGCGCCGGCGTGGATCTGCGTGGTCTCGAAGCGCCAGTTCTCGGCTGCGGACATGTCGTGCTCCTGCGGAGGTCGGGTGGGGCGACGACGGATGCCGCGGCCACCCCCGAGAGTACGGTCGGGCCCCGGTTGTCAACAACGGCGGGGAAATGTGACGTAACGAAGGTGCCGGTAGCGTGGGGGCATGACGACGCCGGAGACGAACATCAGACGTGCCGTGGTGACCGGAGCGAGCTCGGGGATCGGCGAGGCGACGGTCCGCGCCCTGCGCGCCGCGGGCTGGGAGGTGGTGGGCGTGGCTCGCCGCGCCGACCGGCTCGAGGCGCTCGACCGCGAGGTCGGATCGGCGTCCTTCGCGGCCGACCTCACGAGCGAGGCGGACGTCACCGCCCTCGCGGCACACCTGGAGGGCACCGGGGCCGTCCACGCCCTCGTGCATGTGGCGGGCGGCGCCCGCGGCACCGATCGCGTCGAAGACGGACGTCCCGCCGACTGGCGGTGGATGTTCGAGGTGAACGTGCTCTCGGCACAGCTCGTGACGGCCGCTCTTCTTCCGCTGCTGCGCGCGTCGATCTCGCACGGGGGCGGTCACGCCGACACGCTCTACATCACCTCGACCGCGGCCCAGGCCGCGTACGCCGGGGGTGCGGGCTACAACGCGGCCAAGGCGGGCGAGGCGATGCTCGTCCACGCCCTGCGCCTCGAGCTGAACGGAGAGCCGATCCGCGTCACCGAGATCGCGCCGGGGATGGTCTACACCCCCGAGTTCACGCTCAACCGGCTGGGCGGGGACGTGGCGAGCGCGGAGCGCGTGTACGACGGCGTGGAGAACCCGCTGACGGCGCTCGACGTGGCCGACGTGGTCTCGTACGCCCTGAACGCTCCGGGGCACGTGAACCTGGACCTCGTCACGATGCGTCCGGTCGCGCAGTCGGCGCAGCACCTGCTCGCCCGCGGGCCGCTGCGGGTGCGCAGCACGGAGAGCTGAGTGCCGGCGGGTGTCGAGGTGCCGCGGTCGCTGAACGTCGACGCGCTGCTCGAACGCCCCGACCGCGGCGACGTGGCGCGCTTCTGGTCGGATTTCCGCGCCGGACACCCCCGGCTCGGCGACACCCGAGCCCGCGTACGGCGGGTGATCCTCCGTGTCGGCGCAGCGGCGGGAGGAATCGGCACGCTCACGATGGTCTTCGGCACCTCGCGAGCGCTGAGCGGAGGTGCGCAGCGCTCGCCCGAACAGGTGATCAACATGCTGATGGTGGGGCTCCTCGTCGTCATCGCGTTCAGCGTGCTGCTGTGGGCGGCGTTGCGGACGAGCGGTCGCCGCACGAGCCCGCGCCAGCACTGGGCGCTCGCCCGGTTCGCCGCCGACAACGGCTTCGTCTACGCGCCAGAGCCGGTCGTCGGGGGGCTGGAGGAGTGGCGACACCGCGGGCGACTCGTCGTCTCGCGCGCGATGCGGACCGTCGCCCCCGGCGGGCGCACGATCGAGTGGGCCGACTACGAGCTGCGCCGCTCCTCCCGCGCGTCGACGCATACCCAGTTCGGCGGATGGATCGCGGTCCAGCTGGGCCGTCCGCTGCCGCACATCGTCGTGCGCGCCACCGGCCGGGGCTCGAGGATGCTGTCGACCGCCGCCGTCCCGGATGAGTCGCAGCGTCTGTCGCTCGAGGGCGATTTCGACCGGTACTTCACCCTCTACTGTCCCGCGGGCTACGAGCGGGACGCGTTGTACCTGTTCACCCCCGACGTCATGGCGACCGCCGTCGACGATGCGGGCGGGTGGGACATCGAGATCGTGGACGACGTGCTCCTTCTCGTGCGCCCCCGTGACGTGGTCTCCGTCGACCCGGCGGAATGGATGCGTCTCGTCCGCACCGCCGAGGCCTTCGCCCGTCAGGTCGATCACTGGGAACGCTGGCGGGACGAGAAGGCCGTGGTGGTCGCCCGGCCCGGCTCGGGTCGGGAGGCGGGAACCGCGGTCGTCGCGCGCCGCGGTCGACGTCTGCGGACGAGGTGGAGCGCCGCGACCTGGGTCTGGATCGTCTTCGCCGCTCTGCTCGTCGCCGCCGTCGTCCTCGGCGGTTCCCTGTGACGCCTCAGCGGACCTCGACGGGGGCGACCGGCGCGGCGTCGCCGTCGGCGAAGGCGACCTTCGGGACGAACAGCAGCAGGACCGCGGCGAGGAAGCCGCCGCCGGCGCAGATCGCCCACACCGTCATGTAGCCGCCGAGCGATGCCGCGGTCTGGCTCGCGACCGCTCCGGCGCCGGCGGCGAGCACGACTCCGAAGACCGCCGAGGAGAACGTCCCGCCGATCGTCTTCGTCGTGTTGGTGAGCGCGGACGCGATGCCCGTCTGGCCGGCCGGAGCCGCCGCGGCGGCCGCGGCCGGAAGGGCCCCGACGAGGGCGCCCGATCCGATCCCGGCGATCGACAGGTTCACGACCACCTGCCAGGTCTCCAGGTGGAACGGGAGGAAGAGCGCGTACCCGACGCCCACCAGCGCGGCGGCGACGATGAGGACGACGCGCGGGCTCGCGCGCCGCGACGTCACCGCGAACGCGACGGCACCGACGATCAGCGAGACCAGGTAGACGCCGATGAGGTTGGAGCGGTCGGTGGCGTCGAGGCCCAGGCCGTAGCCGAGCGCGGGGTCCGTGCCCGCGTAGGTGGACAGCGGCCCCTGCGCCCCCAACAGGCTGATGCCGATGAGGAAGGCGGTGATCTGGACCGGCCACATCTCGGGCCGGCGCAGGACCCGGATGTCGATGGCGGGGTCGTCCTGGCGCAGCTCGTGGGCGACGAACCACGCGAACACGCCGATCCCCGCGGCGACGAGGGCGATGACCCACCACCAGGCGCTCGCGCCGAGGCCCAGCTCGCCGATCATCCGCATCCAGGCGAGGCCGCCGGTGACCAGCAGCAGCCCCCACGCCAGGATGACGAAGCCCCACGTGTCGAGCCGGCGCCCCGGCTCGGGGGTCGACTCCGGCACGCCGAGCCAGATGACGACCGCGACGAGGGTGACCGCGATCGCCGGCACCAGGAGGGTGGTGGTGAGGTCGCCCGTGGCGGCGAAGATGCGGCCGGCCGCGAGCGCGCCGATGATCGCTCCCGCCTCGAGGCCCACCACGAGCAGGCCTGCCGCCCGCCGCGTCGTGGAGACCCCGTGCCGACGGCGCCGGCCGCGCTCGAAGATGAGGGCGATCTCCAGTGGGAGCCACACCACGTAGAAGCCCTGCAGTGCCCACGCGAGGAGGAAGGACCAGAACGACGTCGCGAAGGCGAGCCACCACGTCGCCCCCGCCGTGAGGATCGCCGCGATCAGCAGGATCCGCTTGTGGCCGTACATGTCGCCGAGCTTGGCGAGGATCGGGACGACGAGCGCCGACAGCAGCAGTTGCGCCGCCTCGAACCAGTTGACGTCGGAGTCGTGGATGCCGAGCGAGACGACGATGTCGCTGAACAGCGGGACGTAGTACCCCTGCAGGATGCCGCTGACGAGCTCGACGAGCACGAACCATCCGATGAGCCCCGCCGTCACCCCGATCGTCGAGGTGCGCAGGGAGGCCGTGGCGGAGGGGACCGGCGTCGTCATGGCGCTCAGTCTAGGGACGCGGCGGCGATAGGTTGGAGGGGTGACCTCAGACGCTGCCGCGGCCCCCCGCGAGATCCTCACCTGGGACGGGTTCGGCGACGCCACCCGGGCCCTCTCCCGCGACATCCTCGCCGACGGGTTCGCTCCCGACGTCGTCGTGGCGATCGCCCGCGGCGGCCTCCTGCCCGCCGGCGCCGTCGCCTACGGCCTCGGGGTGAAGAGCTGCGGGGCCCTGAACGTGGAGTTCTACACCGGCATCGGCACGGTGCTCGACGCCCCCGCCCTGCTGCCGCCGGACCTCGACCTCGGCTACCTCCCCGGCAAGCGCGTCCTGCTGGTGGACGACGTCGCCGACAGCGGGCGCACGCTCGCACTGGCGGTCCGGATGCTGGTGGAGGCCGGGGCCGACGTCCGCTCCGTGTGCATCTACACGAAGCCGGGGTCGGTCGCGACGCCCGACTACGCGTGGCGCGAGACCGACCGATGGATCGACTTCCCGTGGTCGGCTCGGGGCACGGTCGCCGAGGAGGACGCCGGCGCCGACGCGAGCGCCTGATGGCGAAGAGCCTCGAAGAGCTCGCTGCGGCGGGGCTCATCGACCCGGAGTGGGCGGCGGCGCTCGCACCGGTCGCCCCGGACATCGCGGCGCTGGGGGATCGGCTGCGCGCCGAGGTCGCCGCGGGTCGCAGCTATCTGCCGGCCGGCGACCGGGTGCTGCGCGCTTTCGCGCGGCCGCTCGCCGAGGTCAAGGTCCTCATCGTGGGGCAGGACCCGTACCCGACGCCGGGGCATCCGATCGGCCTGTCGTTCGCGGTGGACGCGCACGTGCGGCCGCTGCCGCGCAGCCTCGCGAACATCTACACCGAGCTGGAGAGCGATCTGGGGGTGCCGAGGGCGAGCCACGGCGACCTGTCGGCGTGGAGCGATCAGGGCGTCATGCTCCTCAACCGCGTGCTCACCGTCGCTCCGGGCGCCCCGGCCTCGCATCGCGGCTGGGGATGGGAGAAGGTGACCGAGCACGCCATCCGCACGCTCGTGGCGAGGGACGCCCCGCTCGTCGCGATCCTGTGGGGCCGCGACGCGGGAAACCTGCGTCCACTTCTCGGGACGACGCCGATCCTCGCGTCGGCGCACCCGTCCCCGTTGTCGGCGAGCCGCGGCTTCTTCGGCTCCGCGCCGTTCTCGCGCGCGAACGAGCTCCTCGCGGAGCAGGGCGCGGCGCCGGTGGACTGGCGTGTGCCCGACGTGCCGGCACCCGGCGCCCGCGCCGACGCGAACGCGTAGGCTGACGCCCATGCTGGAAGAGGAGTACGACACCTCGCGGCGGCGACTGCCCGCGCACCTGCGCCGCGTGGAGCCGGAGCGTCCGTTCTCGTACGAGATCCGCCCGGCCCGCGCCGCCGACATCCCCGACATCCGTGAGATCTACAACCACTACGTCACCAACTCGGTCGTGACCTTCGACGAGAAGAAGTGGACCCTCGCGCAGTGGCGCGAGAAGCTCGCCCACCTGCAGAAGCACGACATGCCGTTCCTCGTCGCGCAGTCGCCCACCGGTCAGATCCTGGGATACGCGCTCGTGCAGCCCATGTCGTCGAAGTCGGCCTTCCGCTACAGCGTGGAGAACTCGATCTACCTCGGTCAGGCCGCGACGGGCAAGGGGCTCGGGCGGGCGCTGCTGGAGGCCCTCATCGCCGCGAGCGAGCAGGCGGGCATCCACCAGATGGTGGCGGTCATCAGCGACAAGGGCGCGGAGGGATCGATCGCGCTGCACGAGCGGCTGGGGTTCGTCGAGGTCGGCCGGATGGGCCGCGTCGGGTTCAAGTTCGGCCGGTGGCTGGGCACGATCTACCTGCAGAAGCAGCTCAAGCCGGTCAAGAAGCGCCGGACGCTGTTCGGTCGCGGTCGCCCGGACTGACCGCCGTTCTCAGCCCGGGCCGGCCGACGCCGCCCGGACGGCGTCGATGAGGGCGCGCCAGGGGCCGGTGGCCTGCGTCTCGCTGAGGGCGGCGCGGTGATGCGACCCGGCGCACGAGACCTCCACCGTCCAGGCGAAGCGGTCGGCGCCGGTCGCACGCTCGGCGTCCATGCCCTCGCTTTCGTCCACCCCGTGATTCCAGGGGCAGGCGTCGACGAGCATGTGCCAGTGCTCCGGGTCGGAGGGCGGAGCCTGCACGCCCCAGCGGCGGGTGAGTCCGGCGATGCCTCCCGACCGGGCGACCGTCACGACGATCGGCTCGGGCGCCGCGGGGTGGGGATCGTCGGTCACTGCTCCGTCACGCCGACGGCGTTCCACGCGGTGCGCACGGCGGCGGCCTCCTCCGACTCCTCACCGTACTCCGCCGTCGCGGTCGCCGTGGTGGCGGCGGCGAACGCCGCGAAGTCGGCGGTCGGGGAGAGCGCTCCGGAGGTGACCGTGAGGTACCAGATGCGTCCGGCGCGCTCCCAGGCGTGACCGCCGAGCGCCGCGGCGACGAGGTGGAACGCCTTGTTGGGGATGCCCGAGTTGATGTGCACCCCGCCGTCGTCCTCGGTCGTGTCGACGTAGTCGCGCATGTGGCCCGGCTGGGGATCGCGGCCGAGCACGTCGTCGTCGTACGCCGTGCCCGGCGCGCTCATCGAGCGCAGCGCCGTGCCCTGGACGGCGGGGGTGAAGATGCCGGCACCGATCAGCCAACTCGCCTGCGCGGCGGTCTGTCCGAGGGCGTGCTGCTCGGTGAGGGCACCGAACACGTCCGCGACCGACTCGTTGAGGGCGCCCGATTGCCCGCGGTACTCGAGTCCGCCGCTGTGCTCGACGACACCGTGCCCGAGCTCGTGCGCGATGACGCTGAGCGAGCCCGTGAACCCGGTGAAGACCTCGCCGTCACCATCGCCGAAGACCATCCGCTCGCCGTTCCAGAACGCGTTGTCGTAGCGGTCGCCGTAGTGCACGGTCGCGGCGAGGGTGCTGCCCGCCCCGTCGATGGAGGCGCGCGCGAAAGCGTCCCAGAGGAACGCGAAGGTCTCGCCGAGCCCGTCGAACGCCTGGTCGGCGGCGACGTCGCCGGTCGCGGGATCGTCCTCGCCGCGCACGCGGACGCCCGGGAGCGTCTCGCGGTGCTCGGCGTCGGAGATGACCCGGTCCGGCGCGGGCGACCCTTCGAACACGAGCGCGTCGCCCTCGACCGAGACCTCGAGGTTCCCCCTCAGGCCGTGGTGGACGCGTGGCATCGCCAGCGTCGCACGTGCCGCGGCCACCGCGCCGGACAGGTGCGGCGCGTCCGCCGCCGCGAGGCGGGCGAGCAGGTACGGAGGGATGATCGCGTGCATGGCGACACCCTACGCCGCGGCCCCGACACCGGACAGATGGGCCGCGCGGCGCTACCGGGGCGGTTCGATCACCGGGATCGAGGCGAGCAGGCGCCGGGTGTAGGCGACCTGCGGCGCGAGCAGGACCTTCTCCGTCGGCCCCTCCTCGACGATGCGCCCGTCCTTCATCACGATCACCTCGTCGCACAGGCTCTGCACGACCCCGATGTCGTGGGATACGAGGAGGAGAGTGAGGTCCTGCGCCGCCCGCAGCTCGCGCAGGACCTCGAGGATCTGCGCGCGGACCGTGACATCCAGCGCCGACAGCGGCTCGTCGCCGACCAGCAGGCGCGGCCGGTGCACGAGGGCGCGCGCCAGCGCGATGCGCTGGCGCTGGCCGCCGGAGAACTCGTGCGGGTAGCGCTCGGCCATCTCCGCCTCGAGGCCGACGTCGCGCAGCACCTCTCCGACCCGCGCACGCCGGTCGCCGGGGATGCCCAGCGCCCAGAGCGGCTCCGCGACGATGCGTCCGACGTTCATCCGCGGGTCCAGCGATGCGTACGGGTCCTGGAAGACGATGCCGGTGGCCCGGCGCAGCCAGTGCAGCGACCGGGCGCCGGCGCGGGCGTCCACCGCGCGGCCGTCGAACTCGACGGTGCCGGCGGTGGGGGAGTCGAGCCCGAGCAGGATGCGGACGAGGGTCGACTTGCCCGATCCGGACTCCCCGATGATCCCCACGGCCGATCCCTCGGCGACGTCGATGTCCGCATCGTCGAGGGCGACCGTGGTGCGCGGCCGCTCGAAGAGCCGGGTGCCGCGCTGGCGGAACCTGCGGCCGAGGCCGCGTCCGCGCAGGAGCATCTCGGGCGCATCCGGATAGCTCATGCGATCCCTCCCGGCTTCCACAGGGTGGCGGTGGCGTCGCGCAGGAGCCCGCGCGTCACGGGCGAGGCAGGGGCCGTCAGCAGGCGCGACAGGGGGCCGTGCTCGACCACGCGGCCGTGCTCGAGAACGACGGCGTCCGTGGCCACCTGCGAGAGCACGGCGAGATCGTGGGTGATGAACACGAGGGACATGCCGTCCCGAGCGACGAGTCCGTTCATCAGGTCGAGCACCTCCGCCTGGATCGTGACGTCGAGCGCCGTGGTCGGCTCGTCGGCGATCAGCAGGCGCGGACGGCACGCGAGGGCCATCGCGATCGCGACGCGCTGCCGCTGGCCCCCCGAGAGCTGATGCGGATAGCGGCGGACGATCTGCTCCGGGTCGGGAAGGTGCACCCGCTCCGCCTCCGCCACCGCGCGTGCGGCGGCCGCACGCCGGCCGACGCGCTCGTGGATGCGGACGGATTCGGCGATCTGACGCCCGACCGTGCGGATCGGATTGAGCGCGGTGCGCGGCTCCTGGAACACGATCCCGATCTCGTCGCCGCGGAGGGTCGCGAGCTCCCGGTCGGGCAGCCCGATCAGCTCGCGACCGTTCCACCGCACGCTCCCGCTGACCGTCGCCCCCTCCGGGAGGAGCCCGAGGACGGCGAGCGCCGTGAGCGACTTCCCCGATCCCGACTCGCCGATGAGGCCCAGGCGCGCGCCGTCCGGGACGGCGAACGACACGTCGTCGACGACACGGGCGCCGTCGATCTCGATGCGGAGGCGCTCCACCTCGAGGCTCATGCGATCACCGCCGGCTGATGGGTGTGCGCGGCGCTGCGTCGTCGCGACAGGGTCGGATCGGTGGCCTCGCGCAGGCCGTCGCCGAGGAGGTTCAGGCCGAGGACGGTCAGCGTGATCGCGAGCCCCGGCCACACGACGCTCAGCGGATGCACCGAGATGTACTGCTGCAGGTCCTTCAGCAGAAGCCCCCAGCTGGGCTCGGTCACCGGCGCGCCGAAGCCGAGGTAGCTGAGCCCCGCCTCGGCGAGCACGGCCACCGCCATGCCCCACGACAGCTGGACGATGAACACCGGCGCGACGTTCGGAAGGAGGTGCCGCGCCAGGTTCTGCAGAGGGGTCAGCCCCGACGCCCGCCCCGCCAGGACGAAGTCGCTGTGGAGCACCCGGCGCAGCTCGGGGCGCGTCACGCGGGCGATGTTGACGCCGAAGCCGATCCCGACGGCGAGGATCACGACCCACAGCGAGCCTCCCCACACGGAGGAGACCATCATCGCGATCAGCAGGACGGGGAAGGCGATGAGGATGTCCACCAGCACGGCGATCGACTCGCGGATCCACCGCGTCGTCAGGGCGCCGAGCGCGGCGAGGAGAAGTCCCAGCAGGGTCGCCACCACCCCCGCGCCGAGGGCGACCCACACGGTCGTGCGCGCCCCCGCCATCAGCAGGCTGAGGATGTCGCGCCCCGAGCCGTCGGTGCCGAGGAGGTGCGGGAGGCCGGGCGCGGCCCAGCGGTCGGCGACATCGACGCGCTGCGGATCGAACGGCGTCCAGAACCGCGCGACGAGCGCGGTGAGCCCGACGAGGACCACCACCGCGACACCGAAGCGGCCGGTCGCCAGCGACAGGAGTCGCCGGAGCCACCCGAGGCGGTCGCGAGCGGGTCCGGACGTCGAGCGCGTGTCGGTGCTCATTCCGCCTCCCGCTGCCGGGGGTCGATGAGACGGTGCACCAGGTCCACGACGAAACCGACGACGAGGACGAACCCGGTGAGCACGAGCAGCTCGCCCTGGACCTTCGGCAGGTCCCGGTTGCCGACGTCGGCGACGAGCATCCGTCCGACGCCGGGCAGGTTGAAGAGCTGCTCGATCACGACGGCCCCCACGATGATGCCCGCCACCTGCAGGCCCAGCACGGTCACGATCGACAGTCCGACCGTCGGCAGGCCGTGGCGCACGAGCGCCTGGGTGCGGGTGAGCCCCTTGGCCGCCGCCGTCCGCACGAAGTCCTGACCCGTCGCCTGGAGGGTGGCCGACCGCACGAACCGCATGAGCATCGCACCCTCCACGACGCCGATCGTGATCGCGGGGAGCAGGAGCGAGCGGAACGCGAGCGCGGGATCGGACCATCCGGTGCGCGGAAACCCCTGGGCGGGGAGCCACCCGAGCCAGACCGCGAAGACCAGGACGAGCATCATGCCCGCCCAGACGACGGGCACGGCCGCGACGGTCTGGGCGCCGATGCTCAGCGCCGTCCCGTCGGCGCGTCCGCGGCGCATCGCGGACACGACGCCGAAGGGCAGCGCGACGGCGAGCGCGACGACCATCGCCAGCAGTCCGAGCGGAATCGTCACCTGGGCTTTCTGGGCGAGCTCGGACGCGACCGACGACCCGGTGAGCAGGGACGTGCCGAGGTCGCCGCGCAGCACGCCGCCGATCCAGGCGAGGTACTGCACGGCGAGCGGCTCGTCGAGGCCCATCCGCTCGCGGATCGCCGCGATCTGCTCGGGGGTCGAGTTCAGCCCCGCGATGAGCTGGGCCACATCGCCGGGCAGCACCCGCAGGGTGAGGAAGATCAGCGCACTGGCGACGAACAGGCCCAGCACCAGCAGGGCCAGTCGGGTCAGCGCGTAACGGATCACCCCGTCCCCTCGTGCCGGGCGCGCCGGGTCAGCTCTTCGCCAGCGCGGCGAGGTTCATGCGCTCGTTGACGTTCACGGACGGGAAGCCCGTGACGTTCGTGCCGACGGCGACGACGGAGGCCCCGTTGTAGAGCCAGTCGGCGGCCTGGTCCTCGGCGACGATGCGGGCGGCCTGCTTCAGCAGGTCGGCGGACGTGTCGGGGTCGGTGGCGCGCAGGGACTGCGCGTACAGGTCCTGCACCTTCGGGTTGTCGTAGGTGAAGTAGTAGTCCGGGTTCGCCCAGTTCTCGAAGTCGCGTGCCTCGGTGTGCAGGACGAAGCTCAGCTCGTAGTCCTTGTTGGTGTAGACGTTCTTGATCCACGTCGGGAACTCGACCGCGTTGACCTTCAGCGTGATGCCGACGTCGTTGAGGTTGGAGACCAGGATCTGCGAGACCGTCGTGCCGTAGAAGGAGGGGATCGTGAGGGTCAGCGTCGTTCCCTGCGCCCCGGCCTCGGCGAGGAGCTTCTTGGCCGCGTCGGGGTCGAACGGTGCGGTCGAACGGAGGTCCTCGTAGCCCGGGTCGAGCTCGGGGATCGGTCCGAAGAGGGTCTGGCCGGCACCGAGCGCCTTGACGATCGCATCGTGGTCGATGGCCTGGCGGATGGCCTGGCGCACCCGCTTGTCGGCGAGCGGTCCCTTCGTCGAGTTCATCGCGAGGGTGCCCTTGTCGGTGGACTTGCCCACGACGACCGCGAAGTCGCCGTTCGCCTCCACCTGGTCCTCGAGGTTCGCGTCGAAGCCGGTGACGACGTCGAGCTCGTGCGCGAGAGCACCGTTGAGGGCGGCCTGGTTGTCGGGGATGAAGTCGAGGACGACCTCGGCGACCTGGGCCTTCTCGCCCCAGTAGGCGTCGTTGCGGCTGAGCGTGATGGACGCGCCCTGCTTCCAGTTGTCCAGCTTGTACGGGCCGGTCCCGTTCGCCGCCGTCTTGCGGTCGATCGTGTCGCCCTCCTTGAGGACGACACCGGCGCGACCGGTGAGGTTCCACAGGAGCGTCGAGTCCGGCTCGCCGAGGGTGAGGACGATGTCCTGTCCGTTCGCGGCGATCGAGGTGACGCCGGCCAGCCGCGCCGAGTCCCGGAAGGAGGGGGTGTCCTTCACCTGCTGCAGCGACCAGACGACATCCGCCGGGGTGAGCGGCGACCCGTCGTGGAACGTGACGCCCTCGCGCAGCGTGAAGGTGTAGGTGAGGCCGTCGTCGGAGACGGTGTGGCGGGAGGCGAGCGTGTCGACGATCTCCTGGTCGGGAGTGCGGGAGACGAGACCCTGGTAGACGTTGTCGATGAGGATCTGGTCCAGGGCGGCCCCCGCCGTCTCGCGGATGTCGAGGTTGCCCGGCTCGGCGACCAGGCGCACGGCGACGGAGGCGGCGGGGTCGGCGGGGCCGGCGGTGGCCGTGGGGTCTGCAGCGGTGCCGCCGGAGCAGGCGCTGAGCAGCAGAGCGCCGGCGGCGACGAGCGCGGCTGCGGCGACGGTGAGGCGGCGAGGCATGAGGAGGTTCCTTTCGCAGGGGCGGGCGGCGGGCATCGGGTTGCTGTCCCGCCCGTCCGTGGACTCGGTGCGGGTTACAGCCTAGGCTCCCGGCGCGTGCCCCCGGTCATCCGCCGTCATCTGTGACGAGAGGGGGCGACCTCACGCATCGACGACGTCGCGCACGAGCGCGGCGAGCGGGACGGGCAGCTCCTCCTGCACGTTGTGGCCCGAGGGGACGACGAGGATCGCGGCGTCGGGCAGGCGGGAGCGGAAGGCGTCGGCGTCCTCCGCGGTGACGAACCCGCGTTCGCCGCGGACGAGCGTGATCGGCGCGCGCACCGCCGCGAGGTCGTCCCAGCCGGACGCCGAGAGGGCGCCGCGCATCGCCGCGCGCTGCGCACCGGCGGCCGCGGCCGCAGCCGGGTCCTCCGTGAGGGTGTGGGCGAGATGCGCGAAGTGGTGCTTCCACTCGACCCGCCCGTCGGCGCGCACGCGGGAGTTGAGGTGCACGCCGCGCGTGGCGGCGTCGCGCGTGCCGCCGAGGCCGAACGAGAGCGCCCGCTCGACGAGCTCGTCGCGGCTCGCCCAGTCGGTCGGCCCGGCGAAGAAGGCGGCGATCTGCGCGGCGTCGCCGTCGGGATCGATCCCCGGGGTGATGTCGACGACGACCAGAGCCCGGACGAGCTCGGGATGGGCGGCGCCGAGGGCTGCGGCGGTGAGACCTCCCAGCGACTGGCCCACCACGACCTGCGGCGCATCCGTCCACGCAGCGATCGCCGGGGCGACGTCCGCGGCGAGGGTCCGCCCGGTGTAGGCCGCGTCGTCCCGCCAGGACGAATCGCCGTGCCCCGGCAGGTCGATCGCGAGCGCCGGCAGACCGAGCGCGAGGACGGTCGAGTCCCACGTGTGGGCGTTCAGGCCGGCCCCGTGCAGGAAGGTGACCACCGGGGCGTCCTCCCCGTAGCGCAGCGCGCTGACGACGCGACCGTCGTCGAGGGTGTGGGAGAGGCGCCGGATCGGCGGGGCGCCGACGCCCAGATCACGCGCCTGCGCGTCGAAGAAGGAGAACTCGTCGTCCATCCCGCCATTGTGGGGCACGCGGCGACGCGTCGGCACCCTTTCCGGCCGGCGGCGCGTGATTAGGGTGGAGGCATGACCGTCGAGCGCCGCGTCCATCTGTCCCGTTCGGCCCGCCCCGCCTACGACGCCCTCGAGGCGTTCTCGCAGACCGTCGGCCGCATCGCGGCGGAGGCCGGCGTCGACGATCGGCTGAAGGAGCTCGCCCTCATCCACTCGTCGCAGCTGAACGGATGCGCGTACTGCGTGCGGGTGCACGTCGACCGCGGCGTCGCGGCCGGTCTCACCGCCGACGAGATCGCCCAGCTGGCGACGTGGCGCGAGTCCGGGGTGTTCTCGGCGCGGGAGCGGGCCGCCCTCGAGCTCGCGGAGAGCTACGTGTACATCCACGAGGAGGGCATCCCCGACGATGTGTACGACCACGTCGGCGGCATCCTCAGCGAGCAGGAGTACGTCGCGCTGAGCTGGCTGTTCGTCTCCATCAACGCCTTCAACCGCATCACGATCGCCGGCAAGTACCCCGTGCCCCCGCGCCGGGGCGAGCGCGACGCAGCCGCGCCGGCGTGACGCCCACGGATGCCCCGGTGATCGCCGGGGCGATGAACTTCCGCGACGTCGGCGGGCTGGCGGCGGGCGACGCGGTCACGCGGCGGGGGATGCTCTACCGATCGGGGAACCTCGCACGGGTGACTCCGGAGGGCGTCGCGACCCTCCGGCGCCTCGGCATACGTCGCATCGTCGACCTGCGCGAGGACGACGAGATCGCCGGCGAGCCGAGCCGGCTCGCCGGTCTGGACGCGGAGACGGTGCGCGCACCGCTCTTCCTCGGGTCCACCTCGTCGTTCTTCATCGACGACCTCTCCCTGTCCGAGATGTACCGCGGCCTCGTCGACGGCGCCCCGGATCGGCTCGCCGCGGTCGCGCGCGCCGTGCTCGCGGGAGGGCCCGTGCTCGTCCACTGCACGGTCGGCAAGGATCGCACCGGGGTGGCGGTGGCGCTCATCCTCGAGGCCGTCGGCGTCGACCGGGAGGCCGTGATCGCCGACTACGCGCGCACCGAGTCCCTGCTCCCGCCCGAGCGCAACGCCCGCGTCCTCGCGTATCTGCGCGCGCTGCATCCGCACTCCCGACACCTCGAAGACCTCGCGACGCGCTCGCCCGCGCACGTCATGCGGGAGACGCTCGAGGACATCGACGCGCGATTCGGCTCGGCCGCGGAGTATCTGTGTGCGCACGGGGTCTCGGCCGCCGAGCTGGACGATCTCCGGGTCGCGCTGGTGACCGGCGGACCCACGCCCGGCGAACTCTGAGGTAAGGCTCGCCTAAAGAGGGCGTATGATGGGGTTCATCATGGCCACCTTGATCGAGCACGCCGTCGCCCACGACGCCGCCGCCTGCCGTGCCTCGCGGCACGCGCGCGTCCAGCAGCTCATCACGGCGGACGAGACGTCGCTCATCGAGCTCGAGACTCTCATCGCGACGCTTCCGATCTGCTCCACGGGCCGCGTGTTCGTCGAGGTTCCCGATGCCTCCTGGATCGTCGACCTCGCCGTGCCGGCCCGCATGATCGTCACCTGGCTCGACCGGTCGCGCCGCGGCGGCGACCCCGGCACGGGTCGCGCCTGCGCGCCGGGTCAGGCCCTCGTGCGCGCCGTGACCGCGTGGGCCGACGAGATGCTCTGCGCCGAGGGCGACGTGCCCGCCGCGCGGACGGGCATCCATCTGCTCGGCGGCTTCCTGGGCACGGCGGACATCGCCGACCATCTCACGGAGGTCCTCGGCGTCGACGAGGCCTCGGTGCACACGCCGGAGCGTTTCGGCCTCGCGACCGCGCACTGACCCGCGTCGGGCACTGAGCCGCGCCGCGCATCCCGTCCTCGTCCGCCGTCAGCTGCCCCGCGGCACGTAGTTCCCGTCCTCGAGCCCCGCGAGGATCTCGAAGCGGTTCGTCAGCGGGTTCCGACCCGCGAGCAGGTACAGCACCGGCATGAGGAATCCGTACCGGCGCCACTGACGAGCGTGCACCGCCTCGTGCCGGAGCACGTCGTCGGTCACCTCCGCCGACCCGGTGAGGTAGCAGCCGCCGACGCACACCCCACCGCGGCCGAAGGTCCACTCGGGCATCCCCGTGAAGACCCACAGGCCGGCGCGTCGCTCGACGCGACCGGTCGACCACAGCCCGCCCCAGCTCCACCCCACCGCCGTGCCCCACGCGTACCCCAGAAGACTGATCGGCGAATCGAGCAGCACGGACGGGATGACGCGGTCGATCGCCGCCCCGCGGGAGACCGCCCGGGCGGCACGTTCCCGCCAGCCGGCGGGCGGGCGGGCGATCACGCGAGCGCCCCCACGACCCGCAGGATCGTGCCGAGGTCGTCGACGGCGGCGGCGGGCGACGCGGGGGCGAACCCCGCGATCGAGGCGCCGGCGAGCGGCAGGACCGTGCGGACGGCGCGGATCGCGCCGACGAGGTCGTCGAGCGACAGCCCGAACGGCACGGGAGAAGCGACGCCGGAGATGACGGCGGGGTCGAGGACGTCGAGGTCGACGTGGATGTGGACCGCCGTCGCGCCCGAGCCCGCCAGGAGGGCGACCAGCGCGCCGGCGTCGGCGAGGTCGTCCACGCCGAGATGCGCGATGCCCGTCTCGGCGAGGGCGGCGCGCTCGGGCGGATCGAGTTCGCGTGCGCCGGCCAGCACGACGCGGTCGGGGGAGACCCGGCCGCCCGCGTCCGCGGCGGACAGCGGCAGCGGCTCGACGACCGCGCGCAGGGCCATCCCGGCGAACGCGCCCGAGGGCGACGAGTCCGGCGTGTGCAGGTCGCCGTGCGCGTCGAACCACACGACGGCGAGCAGATCGTGCCGCGCCGCCGCGTGGGCGATCGCGGGCACGGCGACCCCGCAGTCGCCGCCGACGACGATCACCGGCTCTGCGGAGCGGGGGTCGGCGGGGGAAGGGTCCTCGGCGTCGGGGGAGCCCGTGGCATCGGTCCGATCGAGGGCGTCGCCGAGCGCATCCCGCGCGCGCAGGAGCGAGCTGAGCCGGCGGATCCCCGTGTCGAGGGATTCGCCGGCGGAGGCCGGCACCTCGACGCGCATCGTCCGCTGTCGCGGCAGATCGCCGGCGATCGCCTCGGCGCCGTCGACGAGCTGCATGGCGCGCGCGGACGGCGAGCCCTGCCACTGCGGCACCACCACGAACCGGGTCATCCCCTCATCCTCCCACCGTCCTGCAGCGCCGACGCGAGACCGCCCGTATGTCACGCTTCGCGGAGCGGACATACGGGCGGTCTCGCGTCAGGGGGTCACTGCTCGATCGCGGCGGCGGGCGTGCCGCTCTTCAGCGCGGCCAGGCGCGCCTCGACCTCGGTGAGCTCGCCGACGTCCTCCAGCTGGTTGAACTGGGCGTCCAGCGACGACGCGGCGATCTCCGCCTTGCCGGCGGCGAGCGCCTCCTGGCGGCGGACCTTGTCTTCGAAGCGGCCGATCTCGCTCGTCGGGTCCATGACGTCGATCGACTTGACGGCGTCGTGCACCTTGTTCTGGGCCTCGGCGGTCTTCGCGCGTGCGAGCAGCTCGCTGCGCTTGGACTTGAGCTCCTCGAGCTTCTGCTTCATGCCGTTGAGGCCGTCCTTGAGCTTGTCGACGACCTCCGTCTGCGACGCGATCGTGGGCTGGACGGCCTTGGCCTCGTTCTCCTCGCTGATCTGACGCTGCAGGGCGATCTTGGCCAGGTTGTCGAACTTGTCCGCATCGGCGGTGTTGCCCGCCCCGCGCAGCTCATCCGCCTTGCGGCTCGCGGCGAGGGCCTTGTTGCCCCACTCCGCGGCGGCCTTCACGTCCTCCTCGTGGTCGCGCTCGAGCAGGCGCAGGTTCCCGATCGTCTCGGCGATCGCCGATTCGGCGTCGGCGATGTTGTTGGTGTAATCGCGCACGAGCTGGTCGAGCATCTTCTGCGGGTGTTCGGCGGAGTCGAGCAGCGCGTTGATGTTCGCCTTCACGAGCGTCGAGATGCGGCCGAAGATGGACTGCTTTGCCATCGGTTTTCCTTTCCTAACGGGATGTTCCCAGGGGAGCGTGGGGTCGTGGACGGTCGGTGGTGCGGTCGGGGGCGGTCAGAATCGGCCTCCTCCGCGGCGGCTGCGCGTGCCGCCGCCGCCGAAGCTGCCGGGGCCCATGCCGCCCGAGCGGCCGCCGCCGGAGCGGCCTCCGCCCCCGAGCATGCCGCCCATGCCTCCGCCTCGGCCGCCGCCGCTCAGCAGCGAGTTGATGACGATGCCGCCGAGGACCGCGCCCATGACGTTGCCGCCGCCCCCTCCGCCGCCGAGCATGCCTCCGCCCTGGAAGGCGCCGACGTCGTTCTGGGCGAGACGGATGGCCTGCGCCGCGAGGTCGTTGGCGCGCTGCGCGAAGGACAGCGCCTGGGCGGGATCGCTCTGCTGCAGCTGGCGGGCCTGGACGAGCGAGGCGCCGGCCTCGGCGAGGCGGGTGCGGGCGTCGGCGCCGATCGCGCCGCGACGCGAGGTGATGAAGTCCTCCGCGGCGGAGACCTGCCCCTGCGCCTGGGCGAGCAGCGCGTTCAGCTGCTGAGCCGCGCGCTGCGCCCGCTCCTGCGCGTCGCGGACGCCGGCCAGGGCCGCATCGATCTCCGTGTTGGCCGCGCCGAGCGACTCCCAGGCGGCGATGGGGTTCTTCTCGTCGCCTCGGAGCAGGGCGCCCGCCGCGTCGGTCCGGGCGCGCGTGCCCGCCACCACGGCGGCGAGGCGGCCGTCGGGGTCGGGCATCCCGCTCGCCGCGGCCATGTCGTGCTCGAGCTCGGCGACGAGCGCCGCGGCGTCCGTCTCGGCCCGGGCGAGGTCGGCGCCGAGCTTGCCGATGGCGGCGTGGAGCAGGTCGGCCTGGGCGACCGCGTCCTCGGCCGCGCGGATGTCGACGGCGGCGGCGGCGCCCGCGGCGGACCCGATCGACTGCTCCGCCGAGGTCAGCCGCTCCTGCGCGAAGGCGAGGTCCTGCGCCGCCTGCGCGGGGTTCCCTGCCACCGTGGCGAGCGCCGCCGGAGCGTACGAGCGCTGCAGCGCGGCGAGGGCGTCGGCGGCGGCGGAGGCCTCCGCCGCCACGCGCGTGCGCTCCGCCCGCACCCGGGCGAGGGCTTCGGGGGCGTTCTGCTCGAGTCGGCGCAGGTCGTCGAAGGCCTGTGCCTTCTCGTCGAGACTCGTGTTGGCCTGCTCGCACAGCTCGAGGATCCGCGCGTTCCACGAGCGGATGTCGCTCTCGCTGTCGGGGATCTCGTCGTCGAGCTGCTGCTTGAGCCGGAACGCCTCGTCGAGGCCGTTCTTGGCCTGGGCGAGCACCTGGGAGAACTCCTCCGCGATCGCGTCACCGAACTGGGCGCGGGCGAAGCCCAGCTCCTGCTCGCTGGTGCGGATCGCGTCGTCCGTCTGGACGAGCGCGGAGGACGCCCGCTGCGCGAGCTCTTCGGTGGACACCCCTGCGAGAGGGTCGGGCGGTCCGTCGCCCGCCCGGACGGCGGCGGTCTTCGCGCGGCGGGAGCGCACGACGATCCACACCAGCAGCGCACCGAGGGCGACGAGCACGACGACGAGCAGGATGGGGAAGATCGCGCCCGCGGGTGACGCCGGCGCTCCCGACCCGCCGTTGACCGCATCCGCGAGGCCGTCCGCCGCGGCTGTCGCGGCGCCCTCCCAGTCGCCGGCCGCGAGAGCGGGCTGGATGCGCTGGTTCTCGATGGTCCCGAGCTGGTCCTCGCTCACGGGCCCCACGGACGAACCGGACAGGTAGAACTGGCGGCCGTCGGTGGAGACGGCGAGGAGGTACTGCGTCGGACCGAGCCCGTTGAGGTCGGCGGTCTCGGTCGCCCAGTCCTCGGCTCGGGACGGGTTCGTGAAGGTCGGCACGTACACGACCCACAGATCGACCCCCGAGCTGGCGTGGAGCGAGCGCAGCCGGGTGTCGAGGGCGGTCTCTTGCGCATCGGTGAGCACGTCCGACGTGTCGAGCACCCGCGATCCCTGCAGGGTCACCGGATCGGTGGCGAAGGCCGCGCTCGCACCTCCCAGGACACCGCCCAGCACGACGGCCAGCGCGGCCGTCAGGGCCAGAATCACACGCGAGCGCACGCCTTTTCCCTCCGTTGCGGGCCGCGGTGGGCCCTCTCCGATCCTATTCCGGGCGGAGCATGCGACGGTAGGCCGCGGCCCGTGAATCCGCCCAGCCCGACGGCCGGCGGACGTCCGGCGCACGCTCGGCGGACGTCCGGCGGACGAGCCCCGGCGAAATCGAGCGTCGCTGCCGGGGCGTCGACGCGGCGCCGGATAGGGTGGCGCCTTCGGAGGCGACATGGGAAACGACGGGTTCGACCGGTACGGGGGCGACGTCCTCGCGGCGGGATGGCGCGAGGCGGGACGGCGCGCGGTGCGGGAGGTCCCGGCGCAGGCGGATCTGGTCGTGGAGGTGGCCGTCGACGGCTTCTGCGGCGCCGTCACCCGCGTCCAGTCCGGGACGGTGGAGCTCGAGGACCGCAGGGGCGGACGCCGCCTGTTCCCCCTCGGCGGGGGCTTCCTCATCGACGGCGAGGCCGTGCGCCTCGTCGCTCCGCGTGCGGCACCCACCGGGCCCGCCCGCACGGCGTCGGGCTCCTTCGCCGCCCCCCAGGCGCGCGCCCGCGTGGCTCGGGCCTCGCGCATCCTCGTGGAAGGCCGCCACGACGCGGAGCTCGTCGAGAAGGTCTGGGGCGACGATCTGCGCGTCGAAGGCGTCGTCGTGGAGTACCTGCAGGGGGTCGACCTGCTCGAGAGCGTGCTGCGCGACGAGCCGCCGGGCGAGGGACGGCGGTACGGCGTCCTCGTGGATCATCTGGTCCCCGGCTCGAAGGAGTCGCGCATCGCCGAGGCCGTGGCGCGCGGGCCGCACGGTGCGCACGTGCGCATCGTGGGACATCCGCACATCGACGTCTGGGAGTGCGTGCGGCCCTCCTCGCTCGGGATCCCCGCCTGGCCGACCGTGCCCCGCGGCATCGAGTGGAAGGTCGGGGTGAGCCGCGCGCTCGGCTGGCCCGCGGAGGACCAGGCCGACATCGCCCGGACCTGGCAGCGCATCCTCGCGTCGGTGCGCAGCTACCGCGACCTCGATCCGGCGCTGCTCGGACGCGTCGAGGAGCTCATCGACTTCGTCACGGCCTGATCCGCGGCGGGCTCTCGCTCAGCGCTGCAGCGCGCCCGCCACCACGATGCCGAGGGCGGAGACCGCCGCGACGAAGGCGAGAAGCGCCATCGCGGCGACCGCCGGTCCGCCCGTCAGCGGGGCGCGATCACCGTGGGCCTCCAGGCGCCGCGTCATCGCGAGGTAGCGCCGACGGGCGCCGATCCACACGACGACGGCCGCCGCGAAGCCCGCGACACCGAACAGCGCCCACCACGGATCGCCGAGGACGACCGGCAGCAGCCGCGCCGCCACGAGCGAGCCGAGGGCGATCGTCAGCGCGGAGCGCCGCCACGCCAGCTCGGTGCGCTCGGGCTGGAGGCCGGCGTCCCAGGGTTCGGTCGGCGCGGAGCGGGTGGTCATCCGCGCGGCCTCACGCCAGCACGATCGCGAAGAGGATCAGCACGCCCGCCGCGCTCACCGCGGCACCGATGACCGGCCCCAGCGGGGAGGAGGGGAGGGGTCGGTCCTGCCGGAGGGCGCGTTCGGTGCGCATCCATCCGAACCACGCGACGACCGGGACCAGGACGCTCGCGGCCACGAGCACGAGGGATGCGGCGAGGCGCAGACCGGGATGCAGGGGCAGCCCGAGCAGCTCGAGGGCGACTCCGCCGGCGAGGAGGGCCAGCGACGTGCGGATCCACGCGAGGAACGTGCGTTCGTTGGCGAGGGTGAAGCGCGCGTCGGGCTCCGTGCCGACGCCGTAGACGGAGCGGGGGAAGCGCCGGGCCGGGGCGAAATCGTGGTCCACGTCCACGATCCTACGGACGGGACGCCCGATGCCCTCCGCGTCGCCCGGCGCCCGATAGCCTGAGAGGATGCCGGATGCCACCCCCGACACCGCCCCGGACGACGGTGAGGCGCGCCGCTTCCGCGAGGCGCCCGTCTCGTTCGTACGCCGCAGCGGCCGGATGAGCGACGGGCAGGAGCGCGCGTGGAGCGAGCTCTCCGCCGTCTACGCGATCGACGTCGAACGCGCTCGGGCGGCGACCAGCGTCCGGCCGGGGAGGATGATCGACCCCGCCGAGGTCTACGGCCGTTCCGCCCCGCTGGTCGTCGAGATCGGATCGGGCCAGGGGCACGCGATCGTCCACGCCGCCGCGAGCCGCCCGGAGGTGGACTTCCTCGCCGTCGAGGTGTTCCGCGCGGGGCTGGCCCGCACGATGCTCGACGCCGACCGCGCCGGGGTGCGCAACCTGCGGCTCGTCGAGGCGAACGCGCCCGAGGTGCTCGAGCACCTTCTGCCGGAGGCCTCCGTCGACGAGGTGTGGGTGTTCTTCCCCGACCCGTGGCACAAGTCCAAGCACAACAAGCGCCGCCTCATCGCGCCGGCCTTCCCGCCGATCGCCGCCCGCGCGCTCCGGGACGGCGGTGTGCTGCGTCTCGCCACGGACTGGGAGGACTACGCCGTGCAGATGCGCGCGGTCCTGGGGGAGGCCGATGCGTTCGCGCCCGCGTTCGAGGGCGCGTGGGCTCCCCGGTACGAGGGGCGCACGATGACGGCGTTCGAACGCAAGGGGATCGCGAAGGGCCGCGCCATCCGCGATCTCGCCTACCGCCGGGTCGACCGCGCCGACGGCGTCCCCGGCCACCCGTGAGGATGGGCTCCGCCGACGGCTCCCGCACCCTCGCCCCGGTGCCCGGTCTCGCGGCGGCGCTCGTGTGCCTCGCGGCGCCGGCGTTCTTCGTGCTGCTGATGCCGTGGCTGGGCTGTGCGCTCCTCGTCGGCGGCGTCGGTGTCGCGGCGGCGGCGGAGCGCGGCCGGATCTCCGCGCCCGCCCCGTCGCTCGCCCGCGATCTGTCGCTCGTCTCGCTCGGGATGCTCATCGTGAGCACCATGTCGCTGGAGGCCAAGCTCGACACGGCGTCGATGGTGCGCTTCACGCTCGTCCTGGGCGGCGCCGTCGTCGTGCCCTACGCGGTCTCGCGGTGGGTGTACCGGGACCGCGCGATCCGCTTCCCCTGGCGCGGCGGTGGCCGCTGGCGCCCCTGGCAGTGGGCGTGGCTGTGCGCCGTGCTGGTGCTCGGCTGGCTGATCCTGCCCTTCTACTTCCTGACCTCGGGGGTCTATCGCAACTGGCCCGTGGTCGACACGCCCGAGCTCGTCGGGCGCCTGTTCGTCGGCGTGGGCGCCGTCGGGATCTGGGACGAGCTCTTCTTCATCTGCACCGTGTTCGCGCTCCTGCGCCGGCACCTGCCCGACGTGGCGGCCAACGTGCTGCAGGCCGTCGTGTTCGTGTCCTTCCTGTGGGAGCTCGGGTACCGGTCCTGGGGGCCGCTGCTCACCGTCCCGTTCGCGCTGCTGCAGGCGGTCATCTTCCTGCGCACGAGATCGCTGGCGTACGTCGTGACGGTGCACCTCCTGTTCGATGCCGTCGTGTTCGCCGTGCTCGTGCACGCGCACAACCCCGGCCTGCTGGACCGGCTGTTCCTCGTCTCGCCCTGAGCGGCGGTGCCCGGCTCGTGCCCAGGCGGCCGCGCTAGAGTGGCCGCGGGCCCCGACCGGGCCCCCGGACGAGGGATCAGTACCCGGTGAGCGACAAGACTGGCCGGAAGGTCACGTCATGTCGTGGGTCGTCCTCATCGTCTCCGGTGTCCTCGAAGCGGTCTGGGCGACCGCGCTGGGCAAGTCGGAGGGTTTCACCCGACTCGTCCCCTCCCTCGTGTTCGCCGTCGCGCTGCTGGCGAGCATGGGCGGTCTCGCGTGGGCGATGCGCGAGATCCCCACCGGCACCGCCTACGCCGTGTGGGTGGGCATCGGCGCCGCCCTGACGGTCGGCTACGCCATGATCACGGGCGACGAGGGCGTCTCCCTCGTCCGCATCCTCCTGATCCTCGGGCTCGTCGGATGCGTCGTCGGGCTGAAGCTCGTCGGCGAGCACTGACGCGGGGGAGGTCAGTCCGAGCCGCGGACGAGCTCCAGTCCCGCGCGCGCGAACTGCCGCGTCGTGGCATCCGGCAGGAACGCCCGCGTGAGCGCCGCACCGATCCGAGGCAGGTCCGCCTCGTCGCGGAAAAGGAGGTACAGCGTCTCGTAGCGAGGCTGGAACTTGGCCTTGAAGCGGTGCAGGGACTGGAAGCCGTAGACCGGCTCCAGTCCGTCCGACAGTCGCGAGCTGAGCGCCGCCAGCACGCTCGCCTCCGGCGGGTACTCGTGCGCGAGCGGAGCGCCGGACAGCGACATGATCTCCGCGCCCTCGTCGCGGAACGCGACGGCGGACGACGCGATCAGGTACTCCATGACGGGGCCGAAGCCGCCCTCGCGGCGCCGCATGAGATCGAGCGTCCAGCCGCGCACTCCGCCCTCGCCGTGGACCGGCAGCCAGGAGAGGAAGCCGTCGACCGTCCCGTGCGGGTCGATCGCGAGGGCGATGCGCACCTCCGGGTCCTCGGCCTCCAGCAGGGTCCCGAGCGTGAACCGCATCTCGGGCAGGTCCTTGTCGCCCACCCACTGCTCGGAGATCGCGCTGAGCTGCGTGCGCACGCCCCAGGGCTCGTCGCGCAGCCGCGTCAGCCGGAAGGTCATGCCCTCGCGGGTGGCCTTGTTCAGCGACGTGCGCACCGAGTTCCACGCCTTGCCGGTGAACGCGAGGCCGGGAAGATCCACGATCGTGTCGTCGGCGACGACGAGCGAGCGCCACGTCTCCGGGACGGCGGCGCGCGTCTGCTCGCCCGCGCTGAAGAAGCACGGCACGAGCCCCGAGTGCTCCGCCTCGTGGATGAACTCCGCCACCGATCGCGCCCGCCCCGCCTCCGGGCCCAGCGGATCGGCGAGGGCGATGACCGTGCCCACGCGCTTCTGGAACGTGACGATGCCCGTCGACGTGCGGAAGTAGTCGTTGCCCTCCCACGAGGTCATCCACGACAGCGTCCCGCCGCCCGAGGAGCGCAGGAGGGCGGTCGCCTCCTCCACCGTCGGCTCGTCGCCCGATCCGAGCGTCGTGCGGCGGTGGCGCGCGAAGGCTCCCCGGACGCTCACGAGATAGACGAGCATCACGAGCGAGAGCAAGCCCGCGCCGATCTCGAGCGAGACCTCTCCGAGCATCTCGAAGTCGACGTCGAACTCGCGCACGATCGGGAAGAGCAGGGCGAGCCCGACTGCGCTCAGCACGTTGATCGTCATCAGCAGGAGCGCGACGATCCACGCCCAGCGGCGGGCCTGGAGCAGGCCGTTGGCGATCACGATCACGACGACGACGTCGACGGCGGTCGACCACCAGCTCCCGTCGAGCGGATCGGTCGCGCCGAACGGACCGTCGGTGGGCACCAGGGCGAGGATGACCTCGATCGCCACGAAGACGAGCATCCCCAGGAAGGCGATGAAGCGCTGTTCGCGGACGGTCGCCCGCTGCGGCCGCAGGGTCCGGTCGACCACGAGGATGAGGAGCACGGCGAACACGTCCTCGAGGTCGGCGACCGTGCCGAACACGAGGACGCCCACGATGATGGCGGTGAGGAAGACCATCCAGGCCCGCGTGCGCCAGGGCGCCGGGGCGATGCCGATGAGAGCCGCGACGCACGCGAGGGCGCCCGCGCTCGGGCCGACGTCGAGGGCGCTCGCCGTCTCCTGCACCCATCCCCACTCGGTGAACATGCGCAGGACGCTCAGCAGGAGCGCCGTCGCGAAGATCCCGAACAGCTGGCCGATCCAGAAGTAGGCGAGCGCGGCGCGGGTGCCGCGCAGGTATTCGAGCGCACCGACGGCCGCGATGCCGAGCAGAGTGGGCAGGTACACCCACGGCTCCACGACGAGGAACGTGCCCGCGACCGGGGTCCACCAGCGGCCCTCGTCGAAGGCGACCAGACCGTACGCCCAGGTGTCCATCCCGGCGCTCTCCACGAACGGCTCCCAGAGGCCGCGCGAGACCACACCGGCGACGAGAAGGATCGCGAGCAGGACGAGCGTGCCCGGTGTGCGCCGGAGGACGGCCGTCACGCCTCGTGGGCGCGCCGGAACCGGGGAGGGGGTCATGCCCCCACGCTACCCAGAGCGGGGAGCACCTCGCGAGCGTGCCGCGCCGTCGGGCGCGTCTCGCACGGGCGGCGCGCCGTCACAGCCGTGCGAGCAGGGCCGGTCCGAACGCCAGGAGCGCCGCGACCGGGATCACCAGCAGGGCGAGGGCGACGATGCCGATCACACCGACGAGCCCGAGGATCGACAGGACCGTCGCTCCGCCGGCGGAGACCCGGTCGCGCAGGCGGGGGCGCGCGACGGGGACGGAGCGGGTGGCGGGCACGGAGACGCTGACGGTGGCCATGTCTCGACGCTACGAAGCGCGGCCGGTCCGCCGCATCGCCCCGGGGA
Organism: Microbacterium sp. MMO-56; assembly: GCF_037146215.1. Lineage (NCBI taxonomy): Bacteria > Bacillati > Actinomycetota > Actinomycetes > Micrococcales > Microbacteriaceae > Microbacterium > Microbacterium sp. MMO-56. The sequence continues at coordinate 10,686 of NZ_JBBCVW010000019.1, read as the reverse complement.
CGGAGCGGTATCCGTCTGCAGGATGATCTCGCGTCCCCCGGCCAGGTCCTGTGAGTCGCCGTCTTTCCTCCTGTTGCGAATGGTTTCATCGCGACTCCCTCCGGACGCCCCCGGGGGATCACGCTGGACAGATGTCACACCTCATCGACGCGACCGCCGTCCGCGCGGCGATCGATGCGTCGAGACCGGTCCGGCTCCTCGATGTGCGATGGAGGCTCGACGTGCCGGAAGGGCGGCCGGCCTACCTCGCGGCGCACCTCCCCGGTGCGGTGTACGTGGATCTCGAACGAGACCTCTCGCGCCCGGGTCACCCGGAGGAGGGGCGCCTGCCGCCCCCCGGCCGGGAGCAGCTGCAGCGTGCCGCCCGACGGTGGGGGATCGACGCGGGCGACCTCGTCGTGGCGTACGACGACAACGACTCCGTCGCCGCGGCTCGGGCGTGGTGGCTGCTGAGGCCGCGCGGAGTGGACATCCGTGTGCTCGACGGAGGTCTGCGCGCGTGGGTCGCCCAGGGCTACCCGATCGCCGCGGCGGACGTTCAGCCCTCTCCCGGGGACGTCGTCCTCGGGGAGGACGAGCCGCCCACCGCGGACATCGAGTCGACCGCGCGCGCCCACATCTCGGGCGCTCTGATCGATGTCCGCTCCGCCGCCCACTATCGGGGCCTCGCGGGCGGATCGGACCCCGTCGCCGGGCACATCCCCGGTGCGATCAACCTCCCGACGAGCGCGTACATCCGCGAGGACGGGACGCTCGAGCCGCCGGAGGTCGTCCGCGACGCGCTGCACAGGAGCGGCGTCGACCCGCGCGGTCCCGTCGTGCTGTACTGCGGCACGGGGGTCGCCTCGGCGCATTCCGCTCTCGCCCTGGCCACCGCGGGGATCTCCGCGACCGTCTACGCGGGCTCCTGGAGCCAGTGGGCCCGGGATCGTCGCCGGCCGGTGGCCGTCGGCCCGAAGCCCGCGGGCGCGTACCACGGGTGGTGACCTGGTCGCGGGCGGGCGCCGTCCTCTCCGGGATCGGCGGCGCGCCGCCGGAGCGCCTCGTTCAGCCCGGTGCGCGCACGGAGCTGAAACGGGTGCGCCGTCGCAGGGCGAACCCGAGCCGCTCGTACGCGGCGATCGCGCCCGTGTTCGACGCCGCGGCGTGCATCAGCGCCCGGTCGCCCCGCTCGTGGATGTGGAAGGCGACGTCGAGCACCAGCCGCGACGCGAGGCCCTGCCGGCGGTGGTCCTCGTCGACGGCCACGGCGCTGATCTCCGTCCACCCTTGCGGGTGCAGGCGCTCGCCCGCCATCGCGACGAGGCGCCCGCCGCGACGGATGCCGATGTAGCGGCCCAGCTCGATCGTGCGGGGTCGGAACGGGCCCGGCTGGTTCCGCTCCACGAGCGCCAGCATCTCGGACACGTCGCCCTCGTCGAGGACGACGGCCTCCGCGTCCGGCCGTGGCCGCAGCTCCGTCGTCTCGACGAGCTGCACGCCCTCGGCGCCGCCGAGCACCGTCCACCCTGCGGGCGGCTCCCCGTCGAACCCGGAGGCCCCGAAGCCCTCGCCCGGCGCCAGGATCTCGCGGAGGGCATCCCACACCGCCGGCTCGTCCCAGGAGCGCACGGCGACGAACGGGGAGACCTCGTCGGGGTAGCGGCGGGCGAGCTCCCCGCCGATCGCGAAGGCCGCGTGCGGACCGGTGAGCGATGACCAGGGGGCGTTGTCGAGCGCGGTCTCGTCCGCGGAGGACGGACGGGCGGCGGGTGGGGCGGACGTCATCCGTCCACTGTCCGCGGTCGGAGAGCGGATCGCAAAGCGGAGGGGCGTCGCCCGTGCCCAGATGACGTCGGATGACCGGGTGCGACGCCGCGTGTCGTCACGGATTGATCCGTGCGCGAGCGGCGCCGCACAGTGGCGTCATGACAGACACGGTGCATCTCGCGATCGCCCTCGACCGCGCCGGGTGGCATCCGGCCGCCTGGCGAGACCCCTCGGCCACGCCCGCCGAACTCCCCTCGCCGGCCTACTGGCGACGGCTGGTGCAGACGGTCGACCGAGCGGGGCTCACCCTCGCGACGATCGAGGACGCGCTGTCGCTCCCGGACCGCTTCGAGACCTCCGAGCCGCTCGCGCCGGGCCGCGTGCGCGGGCGGCTCGACGCCGTGCTGATCGCGTCGTACGTCGGGCCGCTGACGCAGCGGATCGGGCTCGTGCCGACGGTCACGACGACCCACACCGAGCCGTTCCACGTCGCGACCGGCATCCAGACGCTCGACTTCGCGAGCCGCGGCCGTGCCGGGGTGCGCCTCGTCGCCGGGGCCTCGGCCGCCGAGCGCGCGAACTTCGGGCGGCGCGGCGACGGCCCCGACGCGCTTCCCGCGTCCGGCCGCGTCGAGGACTCGCCCGCGCTGGTCTCGGCCTTCCGCGAGGCGGCGGAGGTCGCCGAGGTGCTGGACCGGCTGTGGGACTCGTGGCAGGACGACGCGATCGTCCGCGACGCCGCCGCGGGGCTCTTCCTGGACCCCGACCGCGTGCATCCGGCCGGGTTCCGAGGCGAGTACTTCTCGATCGAGGGCGCGTCGATCGTTCCCCGCTCGCCGCAGGGGCGCCCGCTCATCACGGTGCTCGCGCACCAGAGCATCCCCTATCGGCTCGCCGCCGAGCACGCCGACGTCGTGTTCGTCACGCCGCACGACGAGACCTCGGCCACCGGCATCCTCGCCGAGCTCGACCAGGCCGTCGCCGAGCGTCGTCAGGGCCGCGAACGGCTGCGCGTGTTCGCGGACCTCGTCGTCCTGATCGAGGAGACGGCCGCGGCCGCGCGCGCCGCGGCCGGGCGGCTCGACGACCTCGCCGGCGCCGCCTTCGTCTCCGACGCACGCTACGTCGTCGGCACCCCGCTGCAGGTCGTCGACGAGATCCGCGCCCTCGCCGAGGCCGGGGTCGACGGCGTCCGCCTGCGGCCCGCGCGTCAGCCGCGCGACGTCGTCGCGATCGCCGAGCGCGTCGTGCCGCTGCTCGATTCCTTCGGCGGCCTCGTCCGTGACGACCGCGTGTCCCTGCGCGGGCGGCTCGGCCTCGAGCGGCCCGCCGCCCGCCGCCACCGAGAGAGAGTCTCCGCATGAGCCGTCGCCGCATCCACCTCGCCGCCCACTTCCCCGGGGTGAACAACACGACGGTATGGAACGACGCCCATTCGGGCAGCCAGATCGACTTCTCGTCCTTCGAGTACTTCGGGCGCACCGCCGAACGCGGCCTGTTCGACTACGTCTTCCTCGCGGAGGGGCTACGGCTGCGCGAGCACCGTGGCCGGATCCACGGGCGGGACGTCGTGGGGCGCCCGAACACGCTGTCGATCCTCGCGGCGCTCGCGGCGGTCACCGAACACGTGGGCCTGGTGGGCACGCTCAGCACGACCTTCAACGAGCCGTACGAGCTCGCTCGGCAGCTCGCGACGCTCGACTGGCTCTCGCAGGGCCGCGCCGGGTGGAACGCCGTCACGAGCTCCGACGCGTTCCATGGCGCGAACTTCCGTCGCGGCGGCTATCTCGACCACGCCGACCGGTACACCCGCGCGGCCGAGTTCGCCGAGCTCGCGAAGAAGCTGTGGGACTCGTGGGCGGACGGCGACGTCGTCGCCGACGCCGCGACGGGCGAGTTCCTGCGCGCGGGGTCGCCGATCCCGGTCCGTCACAGTGGCGCCCACTTCGACGTCGAGGCGCTGTTCGACGTGCCGCGCTCGCCGCAGGGCCGGCCGGTCATCGTGCAGGCCGGCGACTCCGCCGACGGTCGCGACTTCGGGGCCTCGCACGCCGACGTGATCTTCTCGCTCCATACGGCGTTCGAGGATGCCCGCGTGTTCTACGACGACGTCAAGGGGCGCCTGGCGGCGTTCGGACGCGACGAGGAGTCGGTGAAGATCCTGCCCGCCGCCACCTTCGTCATCGGTGACACCGCCGACGAGGCGCGCGAGCGCTCGCGCGAGATCGCGCTGCAGCAGGTGCGACCCGAGACCGCCCTCACCTACGTCGAACAGGTGTGGGGCCGCGACCTGAGCGGGTACGACCCGGACGGGCCTCTGCCCGACGTCGACCCCGACACGGGCGCCGAGTCCGACCACGGCTGGGCGAACCGGCATGCGGCCGTCCGCAAGCGGATCGCGACGCTGCGCGAACTCAGCGAGAGCGAGAACCTCAGCATCCGCGAGGTCGTGATCCGACTGACGGCGAGGCACACCTTCGTCGGCACACCGTCGCACATCGCGGCAGAGATCGATCGCTACGTGCAGGGGCGGGCCACCGACGGTTTCACGATCGTCGGCCACCTCACCCCGCACGGCCTCGACGAGTTCGCCGACCGCGTCGTCCCGCTCCTGCAGGAACGGGGCTCGTACCGTGAGGCGTACGAGGAGGGCGCGACGCTCCGCGACCTGCTCGGACTGCCCGCCGTCCACCCCGTCGATGCGGGCATCGCCGCGCGATGACCGCGCGACTGGTCATCGTCGGCGGCGGCCCGCGGGCGGTGATGCTGCTCGAGCGGCTGATCGCCCGCGCCGACGTCGGCAGCGATCTGCGGATCGATCTCGTCGATCCGCACCCGGTCGGCGGAGGCCGCATCTGGCGACGCGCGCAGTCGCCGCTGCTCAAGCTCAACTCCATGGCCCAGGACGTGACGGTCTTCACCGACGAGAGCTGCACGATCGCGGGGCCGATCGTCCCGGGGCCGTCGCTGATCGAGTGGGTGGAGGAGTGGCGCCGGGGTGCGCTGCCCGAGGTCGACATCGACGACGAGGTCGTGGCCGCCGAGGCACGGAGCCTCCGCGGCGACGGCTTCCCGACGCGCCGGCTGCAGAGCTACTACCTCGAGTGGTTCGCGCGCCGGGTGATCGCGTCCGCTCCCGCGGGGATCGTCGTCCGCACCCACCGCGACACGGTCGACGCGGTGCACGTTCGCGGCGCGGGATGGGCGGTCGAGCTCGCCTCGGGGCGCTCGCTGGCGGCGGACGTCGTCGTCTACGCGCTGGGGCACATCGGCTCCGAGCCGGAGTCGACGCCTCTCGCCGACGCCGCACGGCGCGCGGGACTCCTCCACGTGCCGCCGGCGTTCACCGCCGATCTCGACCTCGACGGCATCGCGCCCGGCGCGGACGTCCTGGTCCGGGGGATGGGGCTCGCGTCCGTCGACCTCGTCGTGCTGCTCACGCAGGGTCGTGGCGGGCGGTTCGAGCGGACAGACACGGGCCTGCGCTATCTGCCCTCCGGGCGCGAGCCTCGCCTCCACCTCGGTTCGCGCCGCGGCGTGCCGTACCGTTCGAAGGTGTCGTCGCGCCTGCGCGGGGACACCCCGCGGCGCGACGTCCTCACGCCCGCCGCGATCGCCGCTCTCGCGGCGTCGGAGGGCGACGCGCCCCCGCTGGACTTCCCGCGCGACGTGTGGCCCCTGATCGCGAGCGAGCTGCTGCACGGACACTACCGCGAGCTGTTCACGGGACATCCCGACCGCGTCTCGGGCACCTGGGAGCGGGCGCGAAGCCTGCTCGGCGCCCACGCCTGGGACGACCCCGCCCTGCACGCCGCCCTCGCCGGCCTCGTCCCGGATCCGCTCGACCGGCTCGACATCGACGAGCTCGATCGGCCGCTGGCGGGCGCGCGATTCGGCGACGGCGACGAGGCGCACGACGCGGTGGTGGCGCACATCCGGCGAGACCTGCACCTGCGCACGTCCGACGAGCGCAGCCCCGCGCAGGGCCTGTTCGTCGCCGCGCTCCTCTCCTTCCTCGCCGTCAGCGAGATCCCCGCCGAGCGATGGACCGCGCGCTCGCGCGCCGAGACGCTGCCCGTCCGCTGGCACACCTTCTTCAGCTACATCGCGAGCGGGCCGCCCGCGCACCGCCTCGAGGAGCTGCTGGCCCTCGCCGACGCCGGGATCGTCCGCTTCCTCGGCCCCGATGTCACGGTCGGCATCGAGGCGGATGCCCGCGGTGACGCCTCATTCACGGCATCCGGCCCGTCGGTGCCCGGCGGGACACAGGCCCGCATCGCGGTGGATGCCTGGCTGCCCGACTCCGACGCGGAGGCGAGTCTCAGCCCCGTCCTCCGGCAGCTCGCGAGCGTGCACGGCACCACTCTGCGGGTCACCGACGGGGACCGCACCGCTCGCATCGGCCGCGTCGTGGTCGACGCCGACGGTCGCGTGGTCCGTCGCGACGGCTCGGCGCACGAGGCGCTCTTCGCCCTCGGCCCGTTCACGACGCATCCGGAGGGCGGCGCCTTCACGCGTCCGCGCAGCGACGCCCTGTCCTTCCGCCAGACCGATCGCCTCGCCGGCGTCCTGCGGGACCGGCTGCTCGTCGCCCCCGCTCGACGGTCCGCCCTTCCGACCGCCCGCACCTGACGCGCGAACTCCGCAGGATGACACGTCCTCCGCACGCGTTCCGCGAATCGCTTGCGGAGTTCGCGCCGATCTGCGGAGTACCTGGCGTCACCGCGTGCGTCGATGTGACGTCGTGCGTCGTCATGTTGAGCATCATGACGGCGGATTGAGTCTCGTGACACGACGTCGTGCGCCGCCGGGCGCCCCCGGAGAACCTGGAGGCCGGGAGCGCAGCATCCCGTCCCTCACACAGCTTGGAGTCACCCATGTCCCACACCCGATCCCGCGCCGCGGCGCTGACCGCCGCCGGGGGAGCGCTGGCCCTCGTGCTGACGGCGTGCGCCGGCGGCGCGCCCGCCGCCGCCCCCACCGCCTCGTCCGCCGCCGCCGTCCCCGGCGGCAACCTGACCTTCGCGATCTCGGTCGACAGCCAGTGCATCGACCCGCAGCAGGTGGGCAACAACGACGCCATCGCGATCGCCCGGCAGACGGTCGCCTCGCTCACGACGCAGGATCCGGCGACGGGCGAGATCCTGCCGTGGCTCGCCGAGTCGTGGACGGTCAACGACGACGCGACCAGCTTCACGTTCACCCTCCGCGACGGCGCGACGTACGCCGACGGCGCGCCGATCGACGCCGCCTCGGTCAAGACGAACTTCGAGGCGATCCAGGCCCTCGGGGCGAAGGCCTCGCTGGGCTCGTCGTACCTCGCGGGACTGACGGGCATCGAGGTGCCGGACGCGAGGACCGTCACGGTCGACTTCTCCGCGCCGAGCGCGCAGTTCCTGCAGGCGACGTCGACGTTCTCGCTGGGGCTCCTCTCGCCTGCGACCGCAGCGGTCGGTCAGGCCGACCGCTGCCTCGGGAACTACGTCGGCTCGGGCCCGTTCTCGGTGAAGAGCTACACCCCGAACCAGGGCGCGGTGCTCGAGCGCCGCACGGGATACGCGTGGGCGCCGCCCACCGCCGCGCACACCGGCGACGCCTATCTCGACACGATCACCTACGTCGTGATCCCGGAGTCGGGCAACCGCACCGGCAGCCTGCAGTCGGGTCAGATCGACGCCACCACCGGCATCGCCCCCACCGACGAGCCGCTGTTCCAGACCGACGGGTTCTGGACCCTGAACCGGGCCAACCCGGGTGTGGTGTACAACCTGTACGCCAACCAGTCGACGCCGACGCTCGCCGACAAGGCGGTGCGCCAGGCGATCCAGAAGGGCATCGACCGAGCCCAGATCACGGCGTCGCTGCTCGGCCCGGAGGACACTCCCGCGGTGTCGCCGCTGTCCTCCTCGACCCCTTCGTTCACCGATCTGAGCGACGTGCTCGTGTACGACCCCGCGGCGGCCGAGAAACTCCTCGACGGCGCCGGGTGGACCGTGGGGCCCGACGGCATCCGTCAGAAGGACGGCGAGAAGCTGAGCTTCCTCGTGACGTACTGGCAGTCCCCCAAGGAGGTCCTCGAGCTCGTCCAGCAGCAGCTGCGCCAGATCGGCGTCGACCTGCAGCTGAAGTTCGCCGCCTTCGCGGACGTGCAGGCGGCGCAGGCGAACGGCGACTACGACTTCAGCTACGGCAACCTGACCCGAGCCGATCCGGACGTGCTGCGGACCATCTTCTCGTCGCAGGGGACGAACAACTCGACACGGCGTACGGCGGTCGAGCCGATCGACGAGCTGCTGGCCGAGCAGGCGTCGATCACCGACCGCGCGGCGCGCCAGAAGGTCGTCGACGAGGCCGCGACGCTGCTCGTCACCGACGCGTACTCGATCCCGATCTACCAGCTGTCGACGACGATCACCGCCGCGAAGAAGGTCGCCGGCCTCACCTTCGAGGCGTCGAGCCGGCTCGACTTCTACGACGCCTGGATCGCGGAGTGACCGCGTCTTCCGCGGAACAGAGGTGACGACCATGAGGAACGAGATCGTGTGGCTGCGCTACATCGGCAGGAGGATCGGCCAGGGAGTGCTCGTGCTGTGGGCGGCCTACACGGTCTCGTTCCTCATCCTGTACCTCCTGCCGGGCGATGCGGCGACCCTGTTCGCCGGGGGAGGCGATCAGGCCGCCCTCGACCCCGAGCTCGTCGCGACGCTGCGCAGCGAGCTCGGGCTCGACCGGCCCCTGTGGGAGCAGTACCTCACGGCGCTCGGCCGTGCACTGACCGGTGACTTCGGGCTCTCCACGCAGACAGGGCGCCCCGCATCCGCGCTGCTGATCGAGGCTCTCCCGCCGACCCTCGCCCTCACCTCGCTCGCGCTGGCGCTGTCCATCCTGCTCGGGGTGGGCCTCGCGCTCGCGGCCTCGCTGGCGCGGCCCGTGTGGGTGCGGAACATCCTGTTCTCGCTGCCGCCGATCGGGGTGTCGATCCCGGTCTTCTGGATCGGGCTGCTCCTGCTGCAGGCGTTCTCGTTCCGGCTGCGGCTGTTCCCCTCCGTGGGCGATGCGGGGCTGGTCAGCCTCGTGCTGCCGGCCCTCACGATCGCCATCCCCTCGGGCGCCTTTGTCGCGCAGCTGCTCGCCCGCAGCCTGCGCTCCACCCTGGCCGAGCCGTACGTCGAGGTGGTCCGGGCCAAGGGGGCGACCGAGGCCCGTGTCCAGCTGGGGCACGCGTTCCGCAACGCCGTGATCCCGACCCTCACGATGCTCGGCGTGCTGGTCGGCGGGCTCCTGTCGGGCGCCGTCGTCACCGAGACGGTGTACTCGCGCCTCGGCATCGGACGACTCGTCGTCACGGCGGTGAACAACCGCGACGTGCCGGTCGTGCAGATCGTGGTCGTCTTCGCCGCCCTCGTGTTCGTCCTCGCCAACCTGCTCGTCGACCTGGTCTACCCGCTCGTCGACCGCCGCATCACGCTCGCCCGCAGCGCGCTCGCCGTCGCGTGAGCCCCGACATCCGAACGGAGCACCCATGACGCTCGACACGGCGCTCGCCGCCCCCGACCACGCACACGTCTCGACGCGCGCGTCCCTGCCCGCCGAGCCCGCGGTGACGGATGCCGGGACCCCGGTCCCTGCGCCCGTCGCCGCGGCCGAGGCGCGCCGCCCGTCGCGCGTCCGGTCCTTCCTTGCCCAGCCTTCGCTCGTCCTGTCGATCCTCGTGCTCGTCCTGGTCACGCTGTGGGCTCTCGTCCCGACCTGGTTCACGGCGTGGGACCCGATCGAGGGGGTTCCCGCCGACCGGCTCCAGCCGCCGAGTGCGAACCACTGGTTCGGCACCGACAACCTCGGGCGCGACCTCTTCGCGCGTGTCGTGCACGGGTCGGCGACGTCGCTCGCGGCCACGAGCGTCGCGGTCGTCGTCGGCCTCACGGTCGGGTCGCTGTTCGGGCTGCTCGCCGGGTTCCTCCGCGGCATCGTCGACGACGCGATCATGCGCTTCATGGACGTCCTGCTCGCGATCCCGAGCCTGCTGCTGTCCCTCGCCCTCATCACGGCGCTCGGCTTCGGGACGCTGAACGTCGCCGTCGCCGTGGGCCTCGCGAGCATCGCCTCGTTCTCCCGCGTGATGCGCGCCGAGGTCCTCTCGGTCGCCACCGCCGTCTACGTCGAGGCGGCGCGCGTCGCCGGGGTGCGGTGGTACACGATCCTGCGCCGTCACGTGCTGCCCAACGCCTCGGGACCGGTCGTCGCCCTCGCGGCCCTGGAGTTCGGCGTCATGGTGCTCGCCATCTCGTCGCTGTCCTTCCTCGGCTTCGGCGCCCCTCCGCCCGCCCCCGAGTGGGGGTCCCTCGTCGCGGGAGGCCGGGACTACCTCGCCGTCGCCTGGTGGCCGACGACCCTGCCGGGGCTGGTCATCGTCGCGGTCGTGCTGTCGGCGAACCGCATCTCGCGGGCGATCGAGCGCAACGGAGGACGCCGATGAGCGCGCTGCTCGAGGTCGAGGGCCTCACCGTCTCGTACACGGTCGACGGGCGCTCGCGCACCGCGGTCGACGGCGTCGGCTTCACCGTCGACCGCGGTGAGATCGTCGCGATCGTCGGCGAATCGGGCTCGGGCAAGAGCACGACCGCGCACGCCGTGCTGCACCTGCTCGCAGGCAACGCGACGGTGGATGCCGGCACCTTCCGCTTCGACGGCGAGGATCTGTCCGCGCTCTCGCCCCGCGCCTGGCGCGACGTGCGCGGGCGGCGGATCGGGCTCATCCCGCAGGATCCGGCGACGAGCCTCGATCCGGTCCAGCGGATCGGCCGACAGGTCGGCGAGCCGCTCGTCATCCGGCTCTGCGCATTCTAGGTGGGGGTGAGGGGGTCAAGTCCGCCGGCGATCAGGAGCATGCGGAGCCGGTAGTTGTCGTAGTTGGTGAAGCCGCGGGCGATCCGGCGG
>NZ_JBBCVW010000018.1:0-99285 GCF_037146215.1 Microbacterium sp. MMO-56 | reverse complement strand
GGGGTCGCTTCTGGTCGGGCTGAGCCGGTTCGGGGTCGCTTCTGGTCGGGCTGAGCCGGTTCGGGGTCGCTTCTGGTCGGGCTGAGCCGGTTCGGGGTCGCTTCTGGTCGGTGGCTCGCGGGTTCGGGGTTCCGTGTGGTCGCCTCGTGGGTGTTGAGGCGACCCGACGCGACCCCGAAGTTGCCAGGATCGGGTCGGGTCGGGTCGGGGCTGGGGCTGGGGCTGGGGCTGGGGTCGGGCCGGGGCCTGCCTTGCAGTAGGGCCGGGGCGCCAGGTCGCGGGGCGCTTTCTCTGGTTCGGGGTCGCTTGTGGTCGGTGGGTCTCGGGTTCGGGGTTCCGTGTGGTCGCCTCGCGGGTGTTGAGGCGACCGGACGCGACCCCGAAGTTGCCAGGATCGGGTCGGGTTGGGGCTGCAGTCGGGCCGGGGCCTGCCTCGGGGCGGGGGCGGGGTCGCGGGGCGCGCTCGCTGGTTCGGGGTCGCTTTTGGTTGGGTTCGCGCGTTCGGGGTCGCTTCTGGTCGGTGGCTCGCGAGTTCGGGGTTCCGTGTGGTCGCTTCGCGGGTGTTGAGGCGACCACAAGCGACCCCGAACACGCCGGAGACCGCCCGTGGGGCAAGCCCGCCCGAGGAGCGAGCCCGCCCGTGGAGCAAGCCCGCCCGTGGAGCAAGCCCGCCCGTGGAGCAAGCCCGCCCGAGGAGCAAGCCCACCCGAGGACCGCCCGAGGAGCAAGCCCACCCGAGGATCAGGACTCGGGCGCGAACACCCCGGGCCACCACGCGGCGGCGAGGGGATAGCCGACGAAGGCGACCACGTCGATGAGGGTGTGCGCGATCACGAGCGGCATGACGCGGCCCCAGCGGTGGTACACCCAGCCGAAGACGACGCCCATCGCCACGTTGCCCGCGATCGGTCCCCAGCCCTGGTACGCGTGGTAGGCGCCGCGCAGCGCGGCGGTCGAGAGGATGACCGTCCACGTGCTCCAGCCCAGGCGGCGGAGCCGGTCGAACAGGTACCCGATGAAGATCACCTCTTCGGTGAGTCCGGCCCGCAGCGCGGCGAGCAGCAGCAGCGGGATCGTCCACCACGACGAGTCCAGCGGTGAGGCGTCCACCTGGACCGTGATGCCCAGGGCCCGTCCGGCCGCGTACAGGCCGAGACCGGGTACCCCGATGACGAGCACGAGCAGGATGCCCGCACCGAGATCCTTCCCGAACACGCGGAAGTCCAGGCCGATCCGCCGGAAGGCCGAGACCCCCGGCTCCCACAGAAGATAGATCGCCAGGGCGATCGGCGCGAAGGCGAAGAACTGGGAGAGGAACTGGTTCAGCACGTCCCAGAACTGCTGAGCGTTGGCGCCTGGGTTCAGCGACGTCGACTGGTCGCCGAGCGACTGCTCGCGCGTCAGCGCCTGGACGAGCGACAGCACCGAGTACAGCGCGGAGCGCCCGACGGACAGGGCGAGGACGATCGCGATCTCCCACCACAGGCGGGTCCGCGAGCCGCGTGCGGCGTGGGGGATATCCACGGCGCCCGAGGGGGTACGAATCGGCGTCACCTTGTCAGATTGTCACATCCGGCGGTGTCTGAGTTAAGGGTCTGTAACGTTTTCGTTTGTTGATTTGTCCAGAGGTGCCGGGTTACTTACAGTTTCCCTATCCGCGCCCCAGCACACGCACATGTCGCTGTGGGCGCATAACCCTGCACAGGAGGAAACCTTGAAGCGCAACAAGATCGCCCTCGCGGGCATCGCGCTGCTCGTGGCGGGAGGGCTGGCACTGACCGGCTGCTCCGGCGGCGGCAGCGGCAGCCCGAGCGCATCCGGCGGAGACAGCACCGCCGTCATCAAGACGAACGGTTCGGAGCCCCAGAACCCGCTGATCCCGACCAACACCAACGAGACCGGTGGCGGCAAGATCATCGACGAGATCTTCGCGGGTCTCGTGTACTACGACGCCAAGGGTGCGCCGCAGAACGACATGGCCGAGTCGATCACCGTCGAAGACGCCCAGAACCTCACGGTCAAGATCAAGAAGGGCCAGAAGTTCACCGACGGCACCGAGGTCAAGGCCCACAACTTCATCGACGCCTGGAACTACGGCGCGAAGCTCTCGAACAAGCAGCTCTCCAGCTACTTCTTCGAGGACATCGAGGGCTTCAGCTACGACGAGGACTCCGAGCTCACGGGTCTGAAGGAAGTCGACGACTACACCTTCACGATCGCGCTGAACAAGCCGGCCTCCGACTTCGCGCTGCGCCTGGGCTACTCGGCCTACTTCCCGCTCCCGGACGTCGCGTTCACGGACATGGACGCCTTCGGCCAGAACCCGATCGGCAACGGCCCGTACAAGTTCGCCGGTGATGACGCGTGGCAGCACAACGTGCAGGTCTCGCTCGTGAAGAACGAGGACTACACCGGCGGCCGCGCCGCGCAGAACGCCGGCCTCGACATCGTCTTCTACGCGACGCAGGATGCCGCCTACGCTGACCTGCTCAGCGGTCAGGTCGACGTGATCGACGGCATCCCGCCGTCCGCGCTGGCGACCTTCCAGTCCGAGCTCGGCGACCGCGCGGTCAACCAGCCCGCCGCGGTCTTCCAGTCCTTCACCGTCCCGGAGCGCCTCCCGCACTTCTCGGGCGAGGAGGGCCAGCTGCGCCGCCAGGCGATCTCCATGTCGATCAACCGCCCGGAGATCACCAAGGTCGTCTTCAACGAGACCCGCACCCCCGCGAGCGACTTCACCTCGCCCGTCATCGACGGCTGGTCCGACAGCCTCGAGGGCGCGGACGTCCTGTCGTACAACCCCGACGAGGCGAAGAAGCTGTGGGCACAGGCCGACGTCATCTCGCCGTGGTCCGGCTCGTTCCAGATCGCGTACAACTCCGACGGCGGCCACCAGACGTGGGTCGACGCGGTGACCAACTCGATCAAGAACACCCTGGGCATCGACGCGTCCGGCGCTCCGTACGTCGACTTCGCCTCGCTGCGCAAGGAGGTCACGGGTCGCACGATCCAGACCGCGTTCCGCACCGGCTGGCAGGCCGACTACCCGGGTCTGTACAACTTCCTCGGGCCGCTCTACGCGACCAACGCGGGCTCCAACGACGGCGACTACTCGAACCCCGAGTTCGACAAGCTGCTCTCCGACGGCATCTCCGCGACGGACACCAAGGTCGCCAACGAGGACTTCCAGAAGGCGCAGACGATCCTGCTGAAGGATCTGCCGGCGACCCCGCTGTGGTACTCGAACGTCACCGGCGGCTTCGCCGAGGGCGTGCAGAACGTCCAGTTCGGCTGGAACTCGGTGCCGCTGTACTACCAGATCACCAAGTAATCCCCTGAGGCTGCGAGGCGGTGACATCGGGTCACCGCCTCGCAGTCTGTCCACCCAGACCTCGCGTCCGCGCCGATAACGCGGCACGATTCTTCTAGCGGGTGCGATCCGGCGCCACGCCATGCGCACATCGCACCTCACACCTGGAGGGAGAGGGGATGCTCAGTTACATCCTCAGACGCCTGCTGCAGGTGATCCCCGTGTTCTTCGGGGCCACACTGCTCATCTACTTCATGGTCTTCGCACTGCCCGGAGACCCGATCGTGGCCCTGTTCGGCGACAAGACGCCCAACCCCGCGGTCGTCGCGCAGCTGCGCGCGCAGTACCACCTCGACCAGCCGTTCCTGGTGCAGTACTTCTACTACATCACCGGCATCTTCCAGGGGAACCTCGGGGTCACCTTCTCGGGACAGTCCGTCAACGACGTGCTCGCCCGGACCCTGCCCGTGACCGGCCGCCTGGCCGTCATGGCCATCGCGATCGAGTTCACCCTCGCGATCATCATCGGAACGGCGTCCGCGCTGCGCAAGGGCAAGCTGCTGGACAACACGATGCTCGTGATCGCGCTGATCTTCGTCGCGCTGCCGATCTTCGTGCTGAGCTTCCTCGCCCAGTACTTCCTCGCGATCCAGTGGGGCTGGTTCAAACCGACGGTGGGAGCCCAGAACAACTGGGGCGACCTCTGGCTGCCGGCCATCGTCCTGGGGCTCAGCCTGTACGCCACGAGCATGCGGCTCATGCGCTCGTCGGTCATCGACACGCTCAACCAGGACTGGGTGCGCACCGCGTACAGCAAGGGCCTGCCGCGTCGCCGCGTCATCCCCGTGCACGTGCTGCGCAACTCGCTCATCCCCGTGATCACCAACTCCGCGACCAACTTCGGCGTGCTGCTGGTCGGTGCGACGGTGACGGAGGGCATCTTCAACGTGCCCGGCGTCGGCAACACGCTCTTCCTCGCCATCCAGAAGCACGAGGGTCCGACCGTCGTGTCCTTCGTCACGGTGTTCGTCATCATCTACGTGCTCGTCAACCTGCTCGTGGACCTGCTCTACGGCCTGCTCGACCCGAGGATCCGCTATGTCAAGTGATCGCAACGACCCCACGGGGGTGAACCACTACGTCGCCCCCGTCGCGACGTCGACGCTCGTCGTCGACGAGGTGCGGGTCGACGAGAAGCCCAGCAACCTCTGGTCGGACGCCTGGCGCGACCTGCGTCGACGCCCCGTGTTCTGGATCAGCCTGCTCGTGGTCGCCATCGTCGTGCTGATGGCGATCTGGCCGACCCTGTTCACGCAGGTCCCGCCGAACGCGAACTGCCAGCTGGCCGACAGCAACGGCGGCCCGACCGACGGGCATCCGCTGGGCTTCACCTTCCTCGGCTGCGACGTGTGGGCCCGCATGGTCTGGGGAGCACGCACGTCGCTCTCCGTCGGCCTCATCGCGACGGTCATCGGCACCGTGATCGGCCTCATCATGGGCGCGTTCGCGGGCTTCTACGGCGGATGGCTCGACTCGCTGCTCTCGCGCGTCGGCGACATCTTCTTCTCGATCCCCTACATCCTCGCGGCGATCGTCGTCATGAGCGTGTTCTCCACGAACCGGACGGTGTTCACCCTCGGATTCGCGATCGGCGGATTCGCCTGGGCCTCCACGGCGCGCGTCGTGCGAGCCGAGGTGCTGCGCGTGCGCCAGGCCGACTTCGTCACCGCGTCCCGCGCGCTCGGCCAGTCGCGCTTCATGACCCTCGTCACCCACGTCGTGCCGAACGCCATCGCTCCGCTCCTGGTCATCACGACCATCAGCCTCGCGGCGGCCATCGTCGCGGAGGCGACGCTGTCGTTCCTCGGCGTCGGCCTCGGCGGCAACGTCATGTCGTGGGGCAACGACATCAGTGCAGCCCAGCAGTCGCTGCGCGTCGCGCCGATGGCCCTCGTCTACCCGTCGATCCTCCTCACGGTGACGGTGCTGGCATTCATCCTTCTGGGCGAGCTCATCCGCGACGCCCTCGACCCGAGAGCGAGGGCCCGCCGATGAGCGGTATCGCACGCGACCCGCTGCTGAGCGTGCGGGATGTCCGGGTGGCCTTCGACTCGCAGTCGGGCACGCGCGAGGTCCTCCACGGCGTCAGCTTCGACATCTTCCCCGGCGAGACCCTCGCCATCGTGGGGGAGTCCGGATCCGGGAAGTCGACGACCGCCTCGGCGATCGTCAACCTGCTGCCGGGGACCGGTCACGTCACGTCGGGCAGCATCACCCTGGACGGCGCGGAGCTCACCGAGTACTCCCGCGCGCAGATGGAGCATGTCCGCGGACGCGACATCGGCTACGTCCCGCAGGACCCGATGTCGAACCTCAACCCGGTGTGGTCGATCGGCTTCCAGGTGAAGGAGGCGGTCCGCGCGAACGGCATCGCCTCGGGCAAGCGCGAGATCGAGTCGCGCGCCGTCGAGGTGCTCAAGCAGGCGGGCCTCGCCGACGCCGACAAGCGCATGCACCAGTATCCGCACCAGTTCTCCGGCGGCATGCGTCAGCGCGCGCTCATCGGCATCGGCCTCGCGGCCGACCCGAAGCTGCTCATCGCGGACGAGCCGACCTCGGCTCTGGACGTGACCGTGCAGCGGGTCATCCTCGACCACATGGCGAAGCTCACGCGCGAGAAGGGCACCTCGGTGCTGCTCATCACGCACGACCTCGGCCTGGCGGCGGAGCGCGCCGAGCGCATCATCGTCATGAAGGACGGGGCGATCGTCGAGTCGGGGCCCAGCCGCCTCATCCTCGAGAACCCGCAGCATCCCTACACGCAGCGCCTCGTCGCGGCGGCGCCCTCGATCGCCTCGCAGCGCATCCAGGCCGTCGTGGAGGACCGCGGCGTCCAGTCGCTCGCGCAGGTGGCCGACGCGGCGCCGACGCTGCGGGTGCGCGACTTGACCAAGGACTACAAGATCCGCCAGGGCGGATTCCGCAGCGAGCCGTTCCGTGCGGTGGATGCGGTGTCCTTCGACATCCCGCGGGGCAAGACGCTCGCGCTCGTGGGGGAGTCGGGATCGGGGAAGTCGACCGTCGCCAAGATGGTGCTGAAGCTCGAAGAGCCCACCTCGGGATCCATCGAGGTCGACGGCGTGGACGTCTCCGGGCTCTCGCGCGCCGACACCTTCGCCCTCCGCCGCCGCATGCAGCCGGTGTTCCAGGACCCGTACGGATCGCTCGATCCGATGCGCAACATCGGGAACACGATCGCCGAGCCGCTGGAGATCCACAAGGTCGGCGACGCGGCGTCACGGCGCGCGCGCCTCCGGGAGCTGCTCGATCAGGTCTCCCTTCCGCAGTCGCTGGCGTCGCGGTACGCGAACGAGCTCTCGGGAGGTCAGAGGCAGCGCGTCGCGATCGCGCGCGCGCTCGCGCTCAAGCCCGACATCGTGATCCTCGACGAGGCCGTCTCGGCGCTCGACGTGCTCGTGCAGGACCAGATCCTGAAGCTCCTCGCCGACCTGCAGTCCGAGCTCGGCCTGACGTACCTGTTCATCACGCACGACCTCGCGGTCGTGCGCGTGGCCGCCGACCTCGTCTGCGTCATGGAGCGTGGACGGGTCGTCGAGCAGGGCACGGTGGACGAGATCTTCGCGAACCCCGGTGAGGACTACACGAAGCGCCTCCTGGATGCCATCCCCGGGGCGTCGATCCCGCTCGGAGGCGGCGCGGCGAGCGGGCTCTGAGGGTGTCGGGGCACCGACCCGCGACCGGGACGCCGCAGGCGCCGCGCGTGCTGCGCGCCACCTCGGGCACGGTCGCGCTCATCGTGGCGGCCGTCGCGGCCGTGCTTCTGCTCGGCGACGCGCTGCTGCGCGCGGGCGCCGTGGAGATGCTGCGCCTCGCCCCGTGGGTGCTCCTCGCGGTCTGGGCGGTCTACGTGCTGATGTACGCGTCGCACATCGCGTTCGACGCGCGCGAGGTCGTCGTGCAGAACTACCTCCGCGTGACGCGCGTCCCCTGGCGGCGCGTGGAGGACGTGGCGCTGCGCTGGCAGGTCGTGTTCGCGCTGCGCGACGGGGCGACGGTGACGGCCTATGGCGGCCCGGTCGTCGGGCGACCCGGCCGGGCGCCACGCGGTGAGAGCCGACGGGGGGACCGGTCGAGCGAGGGTGCGTCGGAGGGCGCACGCGCCGTCCCCGCGTCCCTCCGCGAGGTCGCCCAGCTGCGCGACGCCTGGCAGAGCGCCGAACGCGACCCCGGTGCACCGGAGCCGACACGCCGATCGTGGGACGTCCCGGCGCTGGCGGCGTTGGCGGTCATCATCGTCGGCGCGGCTGTCGCGACGCTCAGCACAGGTGGCTCATAGCCGACTGAATGCATAGGGAAGCCACTCCGGAATGAACATCTTGCGAAGGTGTGACGAAATGTTACGGTCATGCAAAGACTCCACAACGCCGACGGTCGCAGCGTAGCGCCGGGGTTAGGGTCGTTGGGTCGGGCGCTGTGCGGCGACCCGGACGAGAACGCTGCGTTCCCCAGACACTCGCTCAGGAAAGTTCGATGATTTCTCCGCTCCACCCGTTCCGGACCGCGAGGTCCGGACGATGACCGTCTACATCCTGCGACGGTTCGTCAACTACGCGATCCTCAGCCTCATCGCCACGTGCATGGCGTACGTCCTGGCGAGCATCGCGCTCGACCCGGCGGCGCGCTTCTACGGCATGAACCCGCGGCCTCCGCAGTCGTCCATCGACGCGTCGCTGAACGCCATGGGCGTCAACCCGGACGTGCCCGTGCTCGTCCGGCTCTGGACGTGGCTGACCAACCTCTTCACGCAGTTCTCGCTCGGAACCACGGTGGGCGGCGCGCAGGTCACCGCCGAGATCGCGGCGCGGTCGGGCGCGAGCCTGCGCCTGCTGCTGATCGGCTCGCTCCTGGGCGCGATCATCGGCGTCCTCCTCGGGGTGTGGGGGGCGGTGCGCCAGTACCGCATGAGCGACCAGATCGTCACGTACGCGTCGTACGTCGTCTTCGCGACCCCGACGTTCGTGATCGGCGTGCTGCTGATGATCCTCGCCACGCAGTTCAACAACCTCGTCGGGACGCAGCTCATCACCTTCACCGGGGAGTACACGGCGGGTATCACCGGGAGCTGGTGGGACCTCGCGGTCGATCGGGCGGTCCATCTGCTCCTGCCGACGATCGCGCTCGTGCTCATCGGCGCCGCCTCCTTCTCGCGCTATCAGCGCAGCGTCATGCTCGACGTGCTGGGCGCCGACTACATCCGCACCGCGCGGGCCAAGGGGCTGCGGCGCAACAAGGCGCTCTACCGTCACGGCGTGCGCCTCGCACTCATCCCGATGTCGACGTTCTTCGCCTACAGCTTCGGCACGCTCATCGCCGGGTCGGCGATGCTCGAGATCGTCTTCAGCTGGCGCGGGATGGGCCAGTTCCAGATCGAGGCGATCCAGAAGAACGACATCAACGCCGTCGCCGGCACCGCCCTGTTCGTGGCGGTGCTCTACCTCATCTCGTCGACCCTGTCCGAAGTGCTCTACGCCGCACTCGACCCGCGCGTGAGGAGCTGACCGTGACGATGCAGGAAGTGGCCCTGGAGGCCCCCCTCGAGCCGGACGGCTCGCCCGTCCCCACCTGCAAGCCGCTGTCGCGGAGCGGCCTGGTGTGGCTGCGCCTGAAGCGGATGCCCCGGTTCTGGATCGGCATCGTCGTGGTCGTGGTGATCGTGCTGTGGGCCTTCATCGGCCCGGTGCTCTACCCGTACGGCATCACGGACCGCGACTCGCTCAACATGGGCATGGGGCCGACCCTGCTGCACTGGTTCGGCACGAACGCGATCGGCCAGGACATCTACGCGCAGACCCTTGCGGGGCTGCAGAAGTCGCTGCTGATCGGCTTCGTCGCGGGCCCCTCCGCGACGCTGGTCGCCGCGATCGTCGGGTCGACGGCGGGCTACCTCGGCGGCTGGGTCGACCGGATCATCCAGTGGGTCATCCTGCTCCTGCTCGTCATCCCCGCCTTCTTCCTCTTCATCCTCCTGAGCCCGCTCATCAAGGGACTCTCCTGGGTCGTGCTGATGTTCTACATCGCACTGTTCAGCTGGATGATCATGGCCCAGGTGGTCCGCAGCCAGACGCGGTCGCTGCGCAACCGGGACTTCGTCCGGGCGGCGCGGTACATGGGGATGCCGACGCGCACGATCCTCTCGCGCCACATCATCCCGAACATGGCGTCGCTGCTGATCATCGACGCGACCCTCGGCATCGTGTCCGCGATCATGGCGGAGACCTCGCTCAGCTACTTCGGCTTCGGCATCCAGAAGCCCGACGTCTCGCTCGGCACCCTCCTCGCGGACGGCACCGCCGCCGCGGTGACGCGGCCCTGGCTGTTCGTCTTTCCCGCCTTCGTCCTCATCATCCTGCTGTTCGCGATCAGCCTCGTCGGCGACGCGCTGCGCGATGCCATCGATCCGACCTCTGGAATGAACCGTGACTGACGCTGTGATCACCGGACCTGCGCATCCCGATCCGGCGCCCCGGGGCCGCTCGTCGACGCCTCTGCTGTCGGTGCGCGACCTCAGCGTCACCTTCCCGCAGCGCGACGGCGACCCCGTACGGGCCGTGCGCGGGATCTCCTACGACGTGCACCCGGGGGAGTTCCTCGGCATCGTCGGCGAATCCGGATCGGGCAAGTCCGTCTCCTCGCTCGCCGTCATGGGCCTCCTGCCCTCCACGGCGCAGATCGAGGGCACGATCGAGTTCGAGGGACGCTCGCTCCTCGGCCTCGACGACGCCAAGCTCTCCCGCATCCGCGGCAAGGAGCTGGCCATGGTCTTCCAGGACCCGCTGTCGGCGCTGACGCCCGTGTACACGGTGGGCGATCAGATCAGCGAGGCGCTGCGCCTGCACGACCGGGCGCTGTCCGCGCCCGCGGCCCACGCGCGCGCGGTCGAACTGCTGAAGATCGTCGGGATCCCCGACGCCGAACGCCGTGCTCGGGCCTTCCCGCACGAGTACTCGGGCGGCATGCGCCAGCGCGCGATGATCGCGATGGCGATCGCGAACGACCCGAAGGTCATCCTCGCCGACGAGCCGACGACGGCCCTCGACGTCACGATCCAGGCGCAGATCCTGGAGGTGCTGGAGAAGGCGAAGGAGATCACCGGCGCGGCCGTCGTCCTCATCACGCACGACCTCGGCGTCGTCGCCGGCCATGCCGACCGCGTCGGGGTGATGTACGCGGGCAAGCTCGTCGAGCTGGGCACGACCGGTCAGGTCTTCGCCGAGCCGCAGATGCCCTACACGATCGGCCTGCTGCGCTCGGTGCCGAACATGCTCACGGCGGGCACGCAGCGGCTCGTCCCGCTGGAGGGGCGCCCGCCGTCCCTCGCCAAGCTGCCCGCCGGATGCCCGTTCGCCGCGCGGTGCCCCATCGCGGTGGACGCCTGCCGGGAGGTCGAGCCGGCCCTCGCCGCGCACGATCCCGCGACGCCGCGCCACGTCGCGGCCTGCATCCGGGCCGACGAGATCGTCGACGGCCTGCTGCCCCGCGGGGGCGTCTTCCCCCGGCCCACGCCGCTGCCGACCGAGGAGCGGGCGGAGGTCGACTCCGCCCCGGTGGTCGAGGTGACCGACCTGAAGCGGCACTTCCCGCTGATGCGGGGCGGGGTCTTCCCGCGCCGGATCGGCACGGTGCGCGCCGTCGACGGCGTGTCCTTCACCCTGCGTCCGGGCCGGACGCTGGGGCTCGTCGGCGAGTCGGGCTGCGGGAAGACCACGACGATCCTCGAGATCATGGAGATGACCGCGCCGCAGTCGGGGTCGATCACGATCGAGGGGACGGACGTCGCGTCCGCATCCAAGAAGCGCATCCACGCGCTGCGCCGCGACGTGCAGATCGTCTTCCAGGACCCGATGGGCGCGATCGATCCCCGTCTGCCGGTCGGCGAGGTCATCACCGAGCCCCTGTGGGTGCAGGGCGTCCCCAAGGCGGAGCGCGATCGACGGGTGACGGAGCTGCTGGAGCTCGTCGGGCTCGACCCGGCGATGGCCGACCGGTACCCGCACGAGTTCTCCGGCGGACAGCGCCAGCGCATCGGCATCGCTCGGGCGCTGTCGACCAACCCCGCCGTGCTGATCCTCGACGAGCCGGTGTCGGCGCTGGACGTCTCCATCCAGGCGGGCGTCATCAACCTGCTCGAGGACCTCAAGGAGCGCCTGGGGCTCTCCTACCTGTTCGTCGCGCACGATCTGGCCGTCGTGCGTCAGATCGCCGACGACGTCGCCGTGATGTACCTCGGTGCGATCGTCGAGCAGGGGCCGATCGCCGAGGTCTTCGACACCCCGCGGCATCCGTACACCAAGGCTCTGATCTCGGCGGCGCCCATCCCGGACCCCGAGATCGAGCGCGGCCGCACGCGTGTGCTCCTCAACGGCGACCTGCCGTCTCCGACGCAGGAGATCACCGGATGCCGCTTCCGCACGCGCTGCCCCCTGTACGCGCTGCTGGACGAGCGCGGGCAGGCCCTGTGCCGCGAGAGCGACCCCGCCCTGACCCCCCACGGCCGAGCCCGGGTCGCCTGCCACCACGTGGATCGCTCCGCGCTGGTCGAGCAGGCGGCGGTGTCGGCGGCGTCGTGACCCACTCCTCGGCGACGGCACCACGCCGCCGGGGTCCCACAAGGAACGAGAGGAAAGATCACATGATCAGGACACGGAGCGCGAAGTCGCTCGGTGCTCTCGCAATGCTCGGCGCGGCAGCGCTGCTCATCGCGGGATGCTCGGCGGGAAACACCGCCCCCAGTGCGAGTGAGAGCCCGAGCGCGGCTCTGCCCACGGTCGATTGGGATGCGGCGCCGGCCGCGGACGTCCAGGACGGCGGCACGCTGAACCTCTCCGTCGGCTCCCTGCCGGTCAACTACAACAACTCGCAGATCGACGGCAACGACGTCGACACGAACACGGTGCTCTCGCCCACCCAGGGCGGCCCGCTGAAGATCACGACCGACGGCGGCACCGAGGTCAACCCCGACTACGCCTCGTCGGTGGAGCTGATCAGCGACGACCCGCAGGTCGTCGAGGTGAAGCTCAACCCGAAGGCCGTCTGGGAGGACGGGACGCCGATCACGGTCGCCGACTACCAGGCGACGTGGAAGGCCCTCAACGGCTCGAACACCGACTACCAGGTCGTCTCGACCACCGGGTGGGACCAGATCGGGTCCGTCGAGCAGGGCACGGACGAGTTCGACGTGAAGATCACCTTCTCGTCGGTGTTCGCCGACTGGAAGAGCCTCATGGGCGGCGCTCTGCCGGCCTCGGTCGCCAGCGACCCGACGGTGTTCAACACGGGCTACACCTCGAAGGCGATGCCCTCGAGCGGTCCGTACGTCATCTCCAACATCGACCAGACCGGTCAGGTGATCACCCTCACGCCCAACCCGAAGTGGTGGGGCGACAAGCCGAAGCTCGACACGATCCTCTTCAAGGTCGTCAGCCAGGCGCAGTCCGGCTCCTCGTTCGCGAACAAGGAGACCGACGCACTGGAGATCTCGGCGAGCGCCGACCTCTACGCGACCGCCAAGACGCGTGACGACGCCGAGCTGCAGGCCACGAACGGCCTCACCTGGACCCACGTCACCATGAACGCGAAGTCCGGCCCGCTGTCCGACGTGAACGTCCGCAAGGCCGTCGCGTCGGTCGTCAACCGCGAGCAGATCGCGGCGGCGGCCAACACCCCCGTCGGCGTCCCCGCCGTCACGCAGGGCGACTACATCTTCATGAACGGTCAGGACGGCTACCAGGACAAGGCGTACCCGAACGACCCCGCCGCCGCGGAGGGCTTCATGAAGGATGCCGGCTACACCAAGGACGGCAACAGCTGGACGAAGGACGGCCAGGCGGCCAAGCTGACCATCACGGTCCCCGCCGACACCGCGACCAACATCCAGCGCGCCGAGCAGGTGCAGGCCGACCTCAACGAGTTCGGCATCCCGGTCGATCTCACCACCGTCCCCGCCGCGCAGTACTTCAGCGACTACGTGATCCCGGGCAACTTCGAGATGGCGACGTTCTCGTGGCAGGGCACGCCGTACCCGATCTCGTCGTCGGAGGCGATCTTCTACCCGCTGGACTCGGGTCAGAACTTCACCGGCACGACCGACGACAAGCTCGGCGACATGTGGACGAAGGCCAACGCGGAGCTCGACCCCGCCAAGCGCATCGAGATCGCGAACGAGATCAACGAAGCCATCTGGGCGTACGTCCCGATGTTCCCGATCGCTCCGCTCCCGAACGTGTGGGCCGTCAAGCAGGGTCTCGTCAACTACGGCGCGACGATGTTCGGCATCTCCTCGACGGTCGACTGGACCATCGTCGGCTGGAAGAAGTGAGGCCTGACCGTCCCTGACGGTCTCGCCTTGTAGAATGGGATGCGCTCCGCTCGGGGCGCATCCCATTCTTTCGTTAGGCATTCCATGGCGCACGCCCTCCGTCCGGATCTCCGCAACGTCGCGATCGTCGCTCACGTCGACCACGGCAAGACGACGCTGGTCGACGCCATGCTCCGCCAGACCGGGTCGTTCGGCGAGCACGCGCACGTCGAGGAGCGCGCGATGGACTCGAACGACCTCGAGCGCGAGAAGGGGATCACGATCCTCGCCAAGAACACGGCGATCACCTACAACGGCGCGCACACCGAGGTCCCGGTCACGATCAACGTCATCGACACCCCGGGCCACGCCGACTTCGGCGGCGAGGTCGAGCGCGGCCTGTCGATGGTCGACGGCGTCGTGCTGCTCGTGGACGCCTCCGAGGGTCCGCTCCCGCAGACCCGCTTCGTGCTGCGCAAGGCCCTCGAGGCGAAGCTGCCGGTCATCCTGCTCGTCAACAAGACCGACCGTCCGGACGCGCGCATCGCCGAGGTCGAGGAGGAGGCGCACGACCTGCTGCTGGGCCTGGCCGGCGACCTCGTCGACGACGTCCCCGACCTCGATGTCGACGCGCTGCTCGACGTGCCCGTCGTCTACGCCTCGGGCCGCGCGGGCGCCGCCTCGCGCAACCGCCCGGCCAACGGCGAGCTGCCCGACAACGATGACCTGGAGCCGCTGTTCGAGGCGATCCTCGAGCACGTCCCGGCCCCGGCCTACGACGACGAGGCGCCGCTGCAGGCGTGGGTCACGAACCTCGACTCGTCGCCGTTCCTCGGCCGCCTCGCCCTGCTGCGCGTCTTCAACGGCACGCTGAAGAAGGGCCAGACCGTGGCCTGGGTGCGCCACGACGGGTCGCACTCCAACGCCCGGATCACCGAGCTGCTGAAGACCCGCGCCCTGGAGCGCTACCCGGCAGAGTCGGCCGGCCCGGGCGACATCGTCGCCATCGCGGGCATCGAGGAGATCACGATCGGCGAGACGATCGCCGATCCGGAGGATGTCCGTGCGCTGCCGGCCATCACGGTCGACGACCCCGCGATCTCGATGACGATCGGCACGAACACGTCGCCGCTGATGGGCAAGGTCAAGGGCCACAAGCTCACGGCGCGCATGGTCAAGGACCGCCTCGACCGCGAGCTCATCGGCAATGTGTCGCTCAAGGTCGTCGACATCGGCCGTCCCGACGCGTGGGAGGTGCAGGGCCGCGGCGAGCTCGCCCTCGCGATCCTCGTCGAGAACATGCGCCGAGAGGGCTTCGAGCTCACCGTAGGCAAGCCGCAGGTGGTCACCAAGCGCGGCGAGGACGGCAAGCTGAAGGAGCCCTTCGAGCACCTGACGATCGATGCCCCCGAGGAGCACCTCGGCGCGATCACGCAGCTCATGGCCGCCCGCAAGGGCCGCATGGACACGATGACCAACCACGGCACCGGCTGGGTCCGCATGGAGTTCGTCGTCCCCTCGCGCGGGCTCATCGGCTTCCGCAGCGAGTTCCTGACGATCACGCGCGGCACCGGCATCGCGAACGCGATCTCGCACGGCTACGACGACTGGGCGGGCGCGATCTCCACCCGCCAGAACGGCTCGATCGTCGCCGACCGCCAGGGCGTCGTGACGCCGTTCGCGATGATCGCCCTGCAGGAGCGTATGAGCTTCTTCGTGCAGCCCACCGAAGAGGTGTACGAGGGCATGGTCATCGGCGAGAACTCGCGCGCCGACGACATGGACGTCAACATCACCAAGGAGAAGAAGCTCACGAACATGCGTTCGTCGACCTCGGACTCCTTCGAGTCGATGACGCCTCCGCGCCAGCTCACCCTGGAGGAGTCGCTCGAGTTCGCCCGCGACGACGAATGCGTCGAGGTCACGCCCGAGAAGGTCCGCATCCGCAAGGTCGTGCTCGACGCGACCGAGCGCGGTCGCGCCGCCTCCCGCGCGAAGCGCCAGGACGGCGGCGCCTGAGCGCTCGGCGCTGACCGGGCGCGCCCGGTCAGCGCACCTCAGACACGAGCACGGCGGACGTGTCCGGATCGAGGGCGTCGAACACGTGCGGGGCGTCACCGCGGTAGCGCAGGTAGTCTCCCGGCGTCAGCTCGACGGGGGCGTCGGTCGGGCCGACGAGTGCTCGCCCGCTCACGAGCACGACGTGCTCCGTGGTGCCGGGCGCGTGGGGGAGTGAGCGGCGGGGCTCGCCCGGCTCCGCCCTCAGCAGGTAGAGGTCGCTCCGGGCCTGCGGCGCGCCCGCGGCCAGCAGCAGGGCTTCGTAGGAGGCCTCGGCCGCGCGGACCGCGCCCCCCGCGCGCGCACGGATGAGCCGTGGTGCGTCATCCGGCTCCTCGACGAACACGGAGAACGGCACCCCGAGCGTCGTCGCGATCGCCCACAGGGTCTCCACGCTCGGGTTCCCGGCGCCGGATTCGAGTTGGGACACGGTCGCCTTGCCGATCCCGGCACGTCGGGCGAGCTCGGAGACGCCCAGACCGGCGCGTTCGCGCTCGCGACGCAGGACGAGCGCGATGCGGGGGCCGAGGGCATCCATGCGGACAGTATGGCAAACAATCGTTCGGTTTGACGAACGTCGCATCCCCGCTCCATCATGGGCTCGTGACGACTGACGCGGTGCCGGGGGATCCGGGCGACGACCCGGCCGCACGCCGGCGCGCGTGGCGGGACGGTCTCGGCGTCGCCCTGGCGACGAGCGCGTACGGAGTCTCGTTCGGCGCCCTCGCCGTGGCCTCGGGCCTCGACGTGTGGCAGGCGTGCGTGCTGAGCCTCGTGATGTTCACCGGCGGGTCGCAGTTCGCCTTCATCGGCGTGATCGCGGCCGGGGGAGTGGCCGCAGCCCCCGCCGCTATCGCCTCCGCGGGGCTGCTGGGCGTCCGCAACGTCGCCTACGGCCTGCGTATGGCCCCCGTCGTCGGCACCACCCGCCCCGGCCGCCTCATCGCTCCCCACTTCACGATCGACGAGTCCGCCGCCGTCGCGCTCGCGCACACCGCGCCCGCCGCCCGCCGCTTGGGCTTCTGGGTGACCGGAGTCGGGATCTACGTCGGCTGGAACCTCACGACGCTCCTGGGTGCGCTCCTCGGCGACGTGCTCGGCGACCCCCGCGCCTACGGACTGGATGCCGCCGCGGCCGCCGCCTTCCTGGCGCTCCTGTGGCCGCGGCTGCGTCAGCGGCAGGCGATCGCGGTCGGCGTCGCCGCCGCGGTCGTCGCCGCCGCGCTGACCCCGGTGCTGGCTCCCGGCATCCCCGTACTCGTCGCCGCCGTCGTGGCCGTGGTCGTGGGGTGGACGAACTGGCTCGGGCGCCCCGGCGGGGCGGCCGCGGGCCCCGCCCCGGAGCCCGACGACGTTCCCGAGCGGGAGGGCCTGCCGTGAGCCTCTGGACCGCGATCGCCCTCGCGTCGGTGGTCTGCCTCGCGCTGAAGGCGATCGGGTACGCGATCCCCGAGCGATGGTTCTCCGCGCCCGCACCCTCCCGCATCGTCGACCTGCTGACGGTCGCGCTCCTCGGCGCGCTCGTCGCCGTCCAGGCGCTCGGTCTCGGACAGGCGATCGTCGTCGACGCCCGGGTGCCGGCGCTGCTGGTGGCGGCCGGACTCCTCGCGCTCCGCGCGCCGTTCGTCCTCGTGGTCCTCGCCGCGGCCGTCGTCGCCGCGCTGCTGCGCCTGTGGGGCCTGGCGGCCTGATCCGCGACCGGCCGCCGCCGCGGCGACGGCGGTGCCCATGATGGCGGCGTGCAGAACTCCGGAGTTCCGCGCGGAGGCCGAGGACCTGCCGTGGAAGGCAGGGCCCGGCGCCGCCGCCGGTGGCGAGAATCCGGAGTTGTGAACCGGGCCGTGGGCGACCCGAGGGCCGTGGGCGACCCGGGGGACTCGGGGGACCCCCAGAGGATCCCAGGGTGGCGACGCGTACACTCGCGGTGTGTCCGTTTCCGTAACCCGCATCGCCACGTGGGTCGTCGCCGTCGTGATCGGTCTCGTCTTCGGGGTCGCCGGAACGATCGGGCAGGCGGCCATGTGGGGGCCCGTGCCCCTGGGGCTCGTCATCGCGATCATCGGGGCCGGTGCGCTCCTGCTCGCCGTTCGGCTGCTGACCGCCGATCGCTGGACGACGCTCGCCACCGGCCTGGGCGCGATGGTCGCGACCCTCGTCTTCTCGGGTCGTGGGCCGGGCGGCTCGATCGTCGTGCCCGCACCGGTCGACGGCTCCGTGTCGACGGGGCTCATCTGGACGATCGCGGTGCCGCTGATCGCGGCGGTCGTCGTCGGGTGGCCGTCCCTCTCGCGGGCGCGTCCGGGGGCCGGCACCCGACGGACGAACTAGACTCGGACCGTGACCTATGTGATCGCCTTGCCGTGCGTGGATGTGAAGGACCGTGCCTGCATCGACGAGTGCCCCGTCGACTGCATCTACGAGGGTGAGCGCTCCCTGTACATCCACCCCGACGAATGCGTCGACTGCGGTGCGTGCGAGCCGGTGTGCCCCGTCGAGGCGATCTACTACGAGGACGACCTCCCCGAGGAGTGGCAGGACTACTACACGGCGAACGTCGAGTTCTTCGACGACATCGGCTCTCCGGGCGGCGCCGCCAAGGTCGGGGTCATCGCGAAGGACCACCCCGTGATCTCCGCCCTCCCTCCGCAAGCGCACTGATGGGCGTCCGCGACCTCGACGACTACCCCTGGGACGCCGTCGCGCCGTACGCCGCGCGCGCGAAGGAGCACCCCGGAGGCCTGATCGACCTCTCCATCGGCTCGCCCGTGGATGCGACACCGTCCGTCGTCGCCGATGCGCTGCGCGCCGCGACCGACGCGCACGCATACCCGCAGACGGTCGGCACCCCGGCCCTGCGGGAGGCGATAGCCGGCTGGTACGCGCGCCGCCGGGGGGTTCCCGGCCTCGGCGTGGACCATGTCCTGCCCACCGTCGGGTCGAAGGAGCTCGTCGCGCTGCTCCCGCTCCTGCTGGACGTCGCACCGGGCGATGCGGTGGTGCACCCCCGCGCCGCCTACCCGACCTACGCCGTCGGGGCGACCCTGGTCGGCGCGACACCGGTCGCCGCCGACGACCCCGCCGACTGGCCGGAGAACACCCGCCTGGTGTGGATCAACTCACCGGGGAACCCCGACGGGCGTGTGCTCGGCGTTGACGAGCTGCGCGCCGCCGTCGCGCGGGCCCGCCGGATCGGCGCCGTCATCGCCTCGGACGAGTGCTACGCCGAACTCGGCTGGGACGGCGAGTGGGCCGAGCGGCCGGTGCCGAGCATCCTCGATCCGCGGGTGACCGACGGCGATCTGTCCGGGATCCTGTCGGTGTACTCGCTCAGCAAGCAGTCGAACCTCGCGGGATACCGCGCCGCGTTCCTCGCGGGCGACCCCGCGCTCGTCGCGCGGCTGCTGACCGCCCGCAAGCATCTCGGGCTCATGCTGCCCGCTCCGGTCCAGGCGGCCATGACGGCGGCGCTCGGAGACGACGCCCACGTCGCGGCGCAGCGCGATCGGTACCGCGCGCGCCGGGCGATCCTGAAGCCCGCCGTGGAGGCGGCCGGCTTCCGCATCGATCACTCCGAGGGCGGTCTGTATCTGTGGGCGACCGAGGGCGAGGATGCCTGGGTAACGATGGGCCGGCTCGCCGATCTCGGGATCCTCGCCGGGCCCGGCCACTTCTACGGCGACCACTTCCCCCGGCACGTGCGGTTCTCGCTGACGGCGACGGATGAACGCATCGCCGCAGCGGCCGCGCGCCTCGCCTGACGTTCGTCGGTTTCCTCTCACGGAATGCGCGATCCTTTGGTGTGGATCGGAGTAGGCCGCTGTGGCCGTTAGGCTGTAAGCGACCCCTGAATCACCCGCAAGGAGGCTTCGTGAGCGACACGGGCACACCCCAGACCGCGACGGTCACCGTCGGTGACAAGACCGCACAGCTGCCGATCCTCCGCGGCACGGAGGGGGTCCCGAGCGTCGACTTCTCCACGTTCACGAAGCAGACCGGGCACACCTCGCTGGACTACGGCTTCGTCAACACCGCGGCCACGAAGTCCGCCATCACCTACATCGACGGCGACCAGGGCATCCTCCGCTACCGCGGATACCCGATCGAGCAGCTCGCCCAGCACAGCACCTATCTCGAGGTCGCGTGGCTCCTGCTGTACGGCGAGCTGCCGACCGCCGACCAGCTCGCGACGTGGGACGACGAGATCCGTCACCACACGCTGCTCCACGAGGACCTGAAGCGCTTCTTCTCCTCGCTGCCCCACACGGCGCACCCGATGTCGGTGCTCTCGGCCGCGACGGCCGCCCTGTCCACCTACTACGAGGGGCAGTCGGACCCGAACAACCCCGAGCACGTCGAACTGAACACGATCCGTCTGCTCGCGAAGCTCCCGGTCATCGCCGCCTACGCGCACAAGAAGTCGATCGGCCAGGCGTTCCTCTACCCCGACAACACGCTGAGCTTCGTCGACAACTTCCTGAAGCTCAACTTCGGCAACCTCGCCGAGATCTACCGCGTGAACCCGGTGACCTCGCGCGCGCTCGAGCGCCTGCTGATCCTCCACGAGGACCACGAGCAGAACGCCTCCACCTCGACGGTGCGTCTGGTCGGCTCCACGGGGGCGAACCAGTTCTCGTCGATCTCGGCCGGCATCAACGCGCTCTACGGGCCGCTGCACGGCGGGGCCAACGAGGCCGTCCTCGACATGCTGGCGCGCATCCGCGACTCCGGCGAGAGCGTGCAGCGCTTCGTCGAGCGGGTGAAGAACAAGGAGGACGGGGTGAAGCTCATGGGCTTCGGGCACCGCGTCTACAAGAACTACGATCCCCGCGCGAAGCTCGTCAAGGAGTCGGCGGACGAGGTGCTCGCCGAGCTCGGCGTCCACGATCCGCTCCTCGACCTCGCGAAGGAGCTCGAGGAGATCGCGCTCAACGACGACTACTTCAGAGAGCGTCGGCTGTACCCGAACGTCGACTTCTACACCGGTGTCATCTACAAGGCGATGGGCTTCCCCACGCGGATGTTCACGCCGCTGTTCGCGATCGGGCGCCTGCCCGGATGGCTCGCGCACTGGACCGAGATGCAGAACGACCCGCAGACGAAGATCGGTCGCCCCCAGCAGCTCTACATCGGGGCTCCGGAGCGGACGTACCCGGGTCTCTGAGGCTCCCCCCGTCATCGCCCGCGTCTTCTCGGGTGCCCGTCGGAACTGACAGGATCGAGGGATGACCTCCCTTCTGGACGGACCGCGCGGACGGCGCCTTTGCCTCGAGCTGATCACGGATGCCTCCGACGAGGTGGCCACGGGTCTGGGCGACCTGGCGCGTGTCGCGGATGAGGCGGCGGGCGCCTCGACCGGGCGGGTGACCTTCGCGATGATCGGAGACCTACCGACGCGCTCGGGGCCTCGTCGGCAGCCGGTGTCGATGGACGTCCTCGCCGACCTGATCGCCGCGGTGTGCGTCGATCCCACGACCGCGGCGATCGACGCGGCGTTCGCGCGGAGCGTGGACGTCGCCCGGTACTGGCAGGAGCCCGACGGCGCGGACCTCGTGGCCGCCGACCAGCGGATCGCCGGCGCGCTCGGACATGTCGCCCGCGCCGTGTCCGAGCACGCGGCGACGCAGTGGTGGATGAGGGAGCGGGCGCCCGAGCAGTGGGCGATCGAGTTCGACCCGACGGATGACGGCGCACCGTTCGACCCCGCACCCGACGGCGCATCGCGGTGGTCCGCCGCCACGCGCGACGAGGAGGACCGCGCGCGCCGTGAGCGCCCGGCCGATGTCACCGCCCGCTTCGGCGGACACTGGTGGTCGCACCCGTGGGGTGCGCCGCACACGACGGGCGAGCGAGCGGACGGCGTGCCCGCCGGCATCCCGTATGTCGAGGACGGCTTCGGCTGGCGGCGTGCGGTCGCGATCCCCGTCGGCGGCGCGGGGCGCACGTACGAGATCCGCGGTGCGGACGCGTGGGCGGACCTGTGCCGCCGCTACCCGCTCGAGGTCACGTACGCGCGCCGGCACGAGTGGTACCGCGTCACCGGGAGGGACGGGCGCTGGCTGCTGCCCGACTGGGAACGGGTGGCGGGGGACTGGGATGCCGTGCATCTGACCGCGGCCGCCTATCTCACGGCCGCGACGCGCGAGATCGTCGTCGACGACGAGTACTCCAGCCTCATCGGCGGCTGGGGTCCCGACGAGACCTACTGGCTCACGGGCCGGGTGCGCGAGACGGAGAGGCCGCGCGTGCACTGGCGGGCGGATGACCGCTACGTCGACACCCGGTGGGAGCCGGTCGGCTGACGGCGGTGAGCCCCGAGCCGGCGCAGGGCCGGCCCGGGGTCAGCCCTGCGTCAGCCCACGGTCAGCGCAGGGGTCAGCCCAGGGTCGCCGCGTAGTCCGGCACGTGGTTCTGCAGCTCGCGGGGCGGTCGTTCGTAGCCGCCGGACGCGGGCCGGGGCGGGATCTCGATGGGGTCGCGCTCCACGGGCTCGTAGGGGATCTGCGACAGCAGGTGGTGGATCATGTTCACCCGGCCCCGGCGCTTGTCCTCGTTGTCGACTTCGAACCAGGGGGATTCGGGGATGTCTGTGTGCACGAACATCGTGTCCTTCGCCCGCGAGTAGTCTTCCCACTTCGTGATCGACAGGACGTCGTTGGGGGAGAGCTTCCACCGGCGCATCGGGTCGTCGTTGCGCGAGCGGAAGCGCGCCTCCTGCTCGACGTCGGAGACGCTGAACCAGTACTTCAGGAGCAGAATGCCGTCCTCGACGAGCATCCGCTCGAAGATCGGGACCTGATGCAGGAACCGGTGGTACTCCGCGTTCGTGCAATAGCCCATCACGTGCTCGACACCGGCGCGGTTGTACCAGGAGCGGTCCATGAGGACGATCTCGCCGGCGGCGGGCAGATGCGCGATGTAGCGCTGGAAGTACCACTGGGTCTTCTCGCGCTCGGTCGGTGTCGGGAGGGCGACCACGCGCGTGATCCGAGGGTTCAGATACTGCGAGACGCGGCTGATCGTCGAGCCCTTGCCCGCCGCGTCCCGTCCCTCGAAGATCACGACCACACGGGCGCCGGAGGCCTGCACCCACGCCTGCATGTCGACCAGCTGCGCCTGCAGGCGCTTCAGCTCGCTCTCGTACAGCTTCTTCGGCATCCGCTCGCTCATGACCCGAGCGTAGCGGTCGCCTGCGACACGGTCCGTCAGGCGTGCAGAGCCTCGTTGAGGGTCACGCCGGCGCCCTCGCGCCGGACGGCCTCGATCGCACCCGTCACGGAGTTGCGCCGGAAGAGGATGCCGTTCTGCCCCGACAGCTGCGCACCCTTGACGAGGGGCCGGGACCCGTCGTGGAGCGGCGCCTCCTGGGGCAGCACGATCTTCGATCCCGCTGTGACGTACAGCCCCGCCTCGACGATGCAGTCGTCGCCGAGCGAGATCCCGATGCCCGCGTTCGCCCCGAGGAGCGTGCGGGCCCCGATCGACACGCGGTGGGTTCCGCCGCCGGAGAGCGTGCCCATGATGGACGCCCCACCGCCGATGTCGGAGCCGTCGCCCACGGTGACGCCCTGCGAGATGCGACCCTCGACCATCGAGGCGCCGAGGGTCCCGGCGTTGTAGTTGACGAAGCCCTCGTGCATGACGGTCGTGCCGGGCGCGAGGTGCGCACCGAGGCGGACGCGCGACGCATCCGCGATGCGCACGCCCGGGGGCACCACGTAGTCGGTGAGTCGCGGGAACTTGTCCAGGCCCTGCAGCTGGATCCCGGCGCGCTGCAGCAGCGGGCGCAGGCGCGCGAAAGCCTCCGGATGCATGGGGCCGGCGTTGGTCCACGCGACGTTCGGGAGGTGGGCGAAGATCCCGGTGAGGTTCAGCTCGTTCGGTGCCACCAGCAGGTGGGAGAGCGCGTGCAGACGGAGGTAGGCGTCGCCGGTCGACTGCGGCGGAGCGTCGAGGTCGATGGACTCCACGACGACCTCGGTCTTCACGTCGCGACGCTCGTCGGCGCCGGCCGCGGCATCGAGCGCGCTCGTGTCGGGTCCCTCCGGCGCGGCCCCGAGCGCCGGCGCCGGGAACCAGGTGTCCAGAACGGTGCCGTCACCGGCGATCGTCGCGAGCCCGACACCCCATACCTGACGCAGTTCACTCATGCGCTCCAGGCTACCGGGACGGCGGGGGTGCACCCGTCCGCTGGCTAGAGTGGTGGCCATGCCCCGTCTGGACCTGACCGTCGGCTCCGTCGAGCTCACCCGCACGATCTGCGACATCCCAAGCGTCTCCGGGGAGGAGGCGCCGCTGGCGGATGCCATCTTCGCCGCCGTCGAACCGCTGCCGCACCTCGAGGTCATCCGTGACGGCGACACGATCGTCGCGCGCACGCACCTCGGTCGCGCGCAGCGCGTCGCGATCGCGGGCCACATCGACACCGTTCCGATCAACGCCAACCTGCCCACGCGGGTGATCGAGGAAGACGGCGCAGCGGTGCTGTGGGGCCGCGGCACGGTCGACATGAAGGCGGGCACCGCCGTGCAGCTGAAGCTCGCCGCGGAGCTGACCGACCCCCGCGTCGACATCACCTGGATGTGGTACGACAACGAGGAGGTCGACTCCGACCGGAACGGCCTGACTCGGCTCGCCCGCACGAGGCCGGATCTGTTCGCGGCGGACTTCGCCATCCTCGGCGAACCCTCCAACGGTCAGGTCGAGGGCGGCTGCAACGGCACCCTCCGCGCCGTGGTGCGTACGAGGGGCGTGCGGGCCCACAGCGCTCGGGCCTGGATGGGCGAGAACGCGATCCACCGCGCGGCGCCGATCCTCACGCGACTCGCGGAGTACCGCCCGCGCGAGCACGAGGTGGACGGGCTCGTCTACCGCGAGGGGCTCAACGCGGTGCGGATCTCGGGCGGCGTGGCCGGCAACGTGATCCCGGACCTCTGCGAGGTGGAGGTCAACTTCCGCTTCGCGCCGAGCCGGTCCGTCGCGGACGCCGAGGCGCACGTGCGGCGCGTGCTCGAGGGCTTCGACGTCGAGATCGTCGACGCCGCGGCGGGCGCCCGCCCGGGCCTGGACGCGCCGCTCGCGAAGGAGTTCCTGGCCGCGGTCGAGGCGGAG
Source organism: Microbacterium sp. MMO-56 (assembly GCF_037146215.1). Lineage (NCBI taxonomy): Bacteria > Bacillati > Actinomycetota > Actinomycetes > Micrococcales > Microbacteriaceae > Microbacterium > Microbacterium sp. MMO-56. The sequence continues at coordinate 74,434 of NZ_JBBCVW010000018.1, read as the reverse complement.
CCGCGACCGAAGTACGGCTGGACCGACGTCGCCCGGTTCTCCGCCCTCGGCGTCCCGGCCGTCAACTACGGTCCCGGCGACCCGCTGCTCGCCCACCACGACCAGGAGCGCGTCCCCTTCGCGCAGATCGAGGACGTCGAGCGACGCCTGCGGGCGTGGCTGACGGCCCCGTGAGCGCGGCGGCGGCCCCGTCGCCCGCTCGGCTCCGGCTTCCCGCGCGTCCCGCGTTGGCCGTCGGCGTCCTGTACCTCGGGGCCCGGGCGATCACCACGCTCTTCCTCTTCCTCGCCGCGGCGATCGCGCACGAGCGCACCGGAGGGCCCGAGACCGTCGCGTCCCTGTCGATGCGGTGGGACGGACAGTGGTACTGGGTCGTGGCGGCCGAGGGCTATCCCACGGAGCTGCCGCGGACCGCCGCGGGAGACGTGACGCAGAACGCGTGGGCCTTTCTCCCCGTGTACCCGATGCTCGCCCGTGGGCTGTCCGTCGTCCTGGGCGGGCAGTATCCGATCGCGGCGATCCTGCTGTCGCTGATCGCGGGATACGCCGCGAGCCTCGTGCTCTACCACCTGCTGCGCGAGCGCATCGACCGCACGAGCGCGCTCTGGGCCGTCGCGCTGTTCGCCGCGGGACCGCTGTCGGCGCTGTTCCAGATGGGGTATGCCGAGAGCCTCTTCCTGTTCTGGCTTCTGGCCGCCCTCTGGGCCCTCGTCCGGCGACGATTCGTCTGGCTGTACGCCCTGATCCCGCTGATGGGCTTCACGCGTCCCGGCGCACTCGCCTTCGCGCTGCTGCTGGGCCTGTACGGGATCGCACGATGGCTGCGCCGACGCGCGGATCCGCTGCCGGCCCGTCAGATCGTCCACGTCGTCGCACTGGGCGCTCTGGCGGTGGCGGTCGGCTTCGCCTGGCAGGCGATCGCGGGCGCGGTCACGGGGGAGCCCTCCGCCTATCTCGAGACGGAGCTGTCGTGGCGCCGTGACTGGATCGGAGGCGAGACGGGCTTCGTGCCGTTCGCGGGATTCGTGGAGGCGTCGACGATCTGGTTCCGGGTGTGGGGCCTTCCGGAGCCGCTCGCCTACGTCGCGCTGATCGTCGGGGTCGTCGCCATCGCGGCCGTGCTGCTGGTGGAGCCGCACGTGCGCCGGCTCGGGATGGAGATGCGGCTGTGGTCGGCCAGCTACGTGCTGTACCTGCTGCTCGTGTTCTTCCCGCAGTCGAGCATCTTCCGGCTCCTGCTGCCGCTGGCTCCGCTGTACGGAGCCGTGGCGTTGCCGCCGAGCCGGGCGTGGCGGGTGTCGATGCTCGCCTTGGGGCTCGTCGGGCAGTGGTGGTGGATCTACCAGATGCTCGCGCTCGGGACGACGTTCACGCAGATTCCATAGCCGGAATGCGTCCCCGGAGGCCCAGGAGTTGTCAAGCGTGACGCGCCGGTCTCCGGGTACCGATAAACTTGGGATGTTGTCCGATACGAAAGGGAGCCCGCAATGGCAGCCATGAAGCCGCGAACCGGAGACGGACCTATGGAGGCCGTGAAGGAGGGGCGACTGATCATCGTGCGTGTTCCGCTCGAGGGCGGTGGTCGTCTGGTCGTCTCCGTCAACGACGACGAGGCCAGGGAGCTGCACGGCGTCCTCGGCGAGGTCGTCGGCGCCTGACCCTTCTTCGATCCGTACGAACGGCCGGTCTTCGGACCGGCCGTTCGTCGTCTGCAGGGTTCTCGGGGGCGGGTCCTCAGCGCGTCTCGGGGGCGACGGTCGTCAGCTGGAGCAGACCCTCGCCGACGATGGAGAGCGCGCCGAGGACGGCGGGGGAGTTCTGCGTCTCCTGGATGAGGGAGCGGTAGGCCGTCGTGAGCGGGTCGCGGCGCACGGGGTCGGCGACGGCGCCGCCCATGAGCACACGGGGCACGAGCACCGTGCCGCCCGCGCGCACGAGCCGCAGGCCGTGCTCGACGTACTCGATGACGCCTTCCGGGTCGGCGTCGATGAGCACGATGTCGTAGGAGGCCTCGTTCATGCGCGGGAGGACGTCGGCGGCGCGTCCGGTGATGAACCGGGACCGGGCCGGTGCGATCCTCGCCTCGGTGAAGGCCGTCCGAGCGGCCGCGAGGTGCTCGGGCTCCTTGTCGATGGTGGTCAGGGTGGCGCGGGGCGCTCCGCGCATCATCCACAGCCCGGACACGCCGGCGCCGGTCCCGATCTCGACGATGTTGAGGGCGGAGGTCGCGGCGGCGAGGACCGCGATCTGCGCTCCGACGGCCGGGCTCACCGGCTCCGCGCCGAGCTCGAGTGCGCGGGCTCGCGCGCGCTCGATCGTCTCGGGTTCGACGGCGGCCTCCAGGGCATACCTGCGGATCGCGTCTGATTCGGCCATGAGAACTCCTTCTCCGCCAGCGTACGGTGCGCGCAGGCCGGGATGCGGCAGGCGCACGGGTAACCTTGAGCCATGTTCTTCGGCTACGACATGGAGAAGTTCCTCCTGCTCCTCGTCGTGGCCGCACTGTTGATCGGCCCCGAGCGTCTGCCGCGGTACGCGGAGGCCCTCGCGCGCCTCACGAAGCGGGCCCGCGAGTGGCTGGTCGGCGCGCGTTCGCGCGTCAAGCAGGAGATGGGCGACGACTTCGACGACGTCGAGTGGCGCAAGCTCGATCCGCGCCAGTACGATCCGCGACGGATCATCCGCGAGGCGCTGCTCGACGATGCGCCGGTGCCGACGGTGCAGGCCGCGGCCCTGGGCGCGGCGGCCGCATCCGTCGCGACGAAGCCCGTCGCCCTGGCGTTCGACCCCGAGGCGGAGGTGCCCTTCGACTCCGAGGCGACCTGACCTCGCCCGGGAGTCAGCGGGGGGTGACGGGGAGGCGGCGGCCGGAGAGGCCGCGGCCCGACGCGACCAGACGGTCGGCGACGGCCGAGATCGCCCTCGCGGCGGGGTCGTCGGGGTCGCCGATCACGACGGGGACGCCCGTGTCGCCGCCCCGTCGGAGCGCGACGCTCAGCGGCACCGATCCGAGGAGCGCGACGGGGGACTCGGGCGCGTGCGCGGAGAGCGCGGCGGCGACCGACGCGCCGCCGCCGCTGCCGAACAGATCCAGCACCGTGCCGTCGGGCAGGGTCATCGCGCCCATGTTCTCCACGACGCCGACGACCCGCTGGCCGGTCTGGCCGGCGACCAGACCGCTGCGCACGGCGACGTCGGATGCCGCCGTCTGCGGCGTCGTGGCGACGACGACCTCGGCGTGCGGCAGCAGTTGCCCGACCGAGATCGCCACGTCGCCCGTGCCGGGCGGCATGTCCAGCAGCAGGACGTCCAGATCCCCGAAGAACACGTCCGTCAGGAACTGCTGCACGGTCCGGTGCAGCATCGGGCCGCGCCACGCGACGGCGGCGGTGGGCTGATCGCGCGGCAGGAACATCCCGATCGAGATCGTCTTGACCCCGTGCGCGACGGGCGGAAGCATCAGGTCGTCGATGCGCGTCGGCTGCGGCGGCAAGCCGTCCTCGTCGACGAGTCCGAGGAGTCCCGGGATCGAGAAGCCGTGGACGTCCGCGTCGACGAGCCCCACGGCCAGGCCGCGCTGGGCGAGCGCCACCGCGAGGTTGGCGGTGAGGGTCGACTTCCCGACCCCGCCCTTGCCGCTCGTGACCGCGATGACGCGGGTCAGCGAGTCGGGGCCGAAGGGCATCGCGCGGGCGCGGCCGCCCCGGAGGCGTTCGGTGAGGGCCGCGCGCTCCGCGGGCGTCATGACGCCGATCCGCAGCTCCACGTCGGCGATGCCGGGCACGGACGCCGCGGCGGCGCGGACGTCCCGCTCGATGCGGTCGGCGGCCGGGCAGCCGACGATCGTCAGCGCGATCCCGACGTGGGCCGTCGATCCGTCGACCGACACCTCGCGCACCATGTCGAGCTCGTCGAGCGGGCGACGGATCTCGGGATCGGTGACGGCGCCGACGGCGCGGCGGACCTGGTCGGCGGTGCTCACGGTGCGGCGGGCCCGGCCGCCGGTGCGGGGGCTGGCTCCGCGGGCCGGTCGCGGGCGTCGAGCTGGGCGAGCATCGCCTTGAGCTCCTGGCGCAGCACGTCCTTGGTCACCGCCTGTGCGGAGGCGTCCGTCAGAGCCATGCGCAGGGCCACCACTTCGCGCGCGAGGTACTCGGTGTCGGCGAGGTTCCGCTCGGCGCGCTGGCGGTCCTGCTCGATCTGCACGCGGTCGCGGTCGTCCTGTCGGTTCTGGGCGAGCAGGATGAGGGGCGCCGCGTAGGACGCCTGCAGCGACAGGATCAGGGTGAGTAGCGTGTAGTTGTTCTCGGCCGCGTCGAACTGCATCTCGCGGGGCATCGCCGTGTTCCACCACAGCCAGATGACGACGAACACGCTCATCCCGATCAGGAAGCCCGACGTGCCCATCGCCCGCGCGAAGGCCTCCGAGAAGCGCCCGAAGCGGTCCCTCGACGGCTGCGGACTGCTCCGTGTGAGCATCCCTCCGCGACCCCGGGGGGCATCGAGCGAGAACTTGCCCCGATCCTTGGCCATCAGCGCCTCCCCGGTGCGGTCGTGGCGGTCGGGGTGGCGACAGGCGCCGCGGCGGCCGGGAGGCCGTCGTCATCCCGGGAGCGCCAGTCCTCGGGCAGCAGGTAGTCGAGGACGTCGTCGATGCTGACCGCGCCGACGAGGCGGTGCGCCTGGTCGACGACGGGCAGCGAGACGAGGTTGTAGCTCGCGAGCATGCGCGCGACCTCCGCCGCCGACGCCGTCGCGGGAACGGGATCGACCGTGTCGTCGATGATCGCGCCCAACCGCTCGTGCGGCGGGTAGCGCAGCATCCGCTGGAAGTGCACCGTGCCCAGCAGCCGGCCGGTCGGCGTCTCGTACGGGGGAAGGGTGATGAAGACCGCGGCCGCGAGGGCGGGGTGCAGCTCGTGACGACGGATGAGGGCGAGCGCCTCGGCGACGGTCGCGTCGGCCGACAGGACGATCGGCTCGCTCGTCATGAGACCGCCCGCGGTGTCGGGTCCGTACTTCAGGAGCGCACGGACGTCCTCGGCCTCCTCGGGCTCCATGAGCTCGAGGAGCTCCTCGCGCTGGTCCTCGGGCAGCTGGGCGAGCACGTCGGCCGCGTCGTCGGGCTCCATCTGGTCGAGGATGTCGGCGGCGCGCTCCTCGCCGAGGGCCTCCAGGATGTGCACCTGGTCGTCCTCGGGCATCTCCTCGAGCGCATCCGCGAGCCGGTCGTCGCTGAGCTCCTCGGCGACCTCGAGCAGTCGCTCGTCCGGGAGGTCGAGCAGCGTGTTGGCGAGGTCCGCGGGCCGGAGCTCCGAATAGGTCGCGACGAGCTGTTCGGCGGACTGAGCCTCGCCCGGCGAAAGCTGCTCGCGCACGTCCTTCCAGTCGGCGAACGTCGTCGGGCCCTTGGCGAAGGGCGACGCCGAGGTCTTCGGCCGCCGGAGGAAGAGCTGACCCACATCCCACTCGCCGAGGCGGCTCCGCTCGATCGCGGCGTCCTCGATCACACCCTGGCCCGAGCCGTCGGTGAAGTACACGCGGCGCCCGAGCATCTCCGCCATGACACGGACCTCGCCGCCGCGCTGCTGGAAGCGCCGCACGTTGATGAGCCCGGTGGTGATGACCTGGCCCGGCTGGATCGAGGTGACCCGCCCGATCGAGAGGAAGACGTGGCGTCGCCCGGGGATCTCGATGACGAGTCCGACGACGCGCGGCGGATCGTCTTTTCGGTAGATGACGACGACGTCCCGGACCTTGCCGAGCCGGTCGCCCGCGGGGTCGAAAACGGTGCAGCCGACCAGGCGTGCCACGAAAACCCTCTGCGTACTCACCGTCTCAGCGTAGTCCGCGCGCGGACGCGATCGGGGCGGCGCGGAGCCCGGCCCCGCGACCCTGCACGTGCGAGGATGGTACGTATGAGCATGATGGGCGGGCCCCCGCAGGAGCACGGTGAGAAGATCGCCGACTACGCGACGTATCAGGGCGCCCAGCAGGCCGTATCGGCCCTCATCCAAGGCGACATCCCGGCGCGCGACATCGCGATCGTGGGCCACGGACTGCGCTCGGTGGAGACGGTGACCGGGCGCCTGGGGTACGCCGCCGCCGCCCGCTCGGGCGCGATCAACGGCATCCTGCTCGGCCTGCTGTTCTCCGCGATCTTCGTGCTGGGGACGCCGAACGCCGCGATCCAGCTGTTCGTGGGGGTCATGTTCGTGGGCATCGCGATCGGCATGCTGATGAGCCTCGTCACCTATGCCCTGCTGCGTCGGCGTCGGGACTACACCTCGGTGACGCAGGTGGTCGCGGACAGGTACGAGGTGACGGTGCTCCCGCGCAGCATCCACCGTGCCCGCGAGATCGTCGGCCGCGTCGTCCGGTCCGCGCCCGTCCCCGCGCCCGCCGCCGTCGACCTCAGCACGCCGCCCCAGTACGGCGAGCGGATCGACCCCGCGCCCGAGCCCACGGCGCAACCGGCGCCGCCCGTCGGTCCGGCGGACCCGGCGACTCCCGTCGGTCCGGCGGATCCCGCGCCGCCGTCGACCGGGCAGCCGTCGCCCGACACGACGGATCCCGCGGGTCCTGCGTCGAGGTGATCCGGCTGGCGGTCGGCCTCCCGGCCGGCGAGGTCGCCGTGTCGGCCGAGGTCGAGCGTCCGGCCGCGCCGGTGTGGGCCGCGCTCGCGCTCGCCCACGGCGCCGGAAGCGGCATGGACCACCCGTTCCTGCTCGGGTTCGCCGAGGCCGTGCGCGAGGCCGGCGTCGGCACGATGCGCTTCGCCTTCCCGTATCGCGAGGCGGGACGGCGGATGCCCGGGCCCGCCGCGCACGCCCTCGCGACGTGGGAGGTCGCGATGGCCGAGCTGGAGCGCTCGTTCCCGGGTGTGCCGCACGTCGCGGCGGGGCGCTCATACGGCGGCCGTATGGCGTCGATGGCGGCCGCGGACGGGCGGATCGCTCCCGACGCCCTCGTCTATCTCGGCTACCCCTACCACCCGCCGGGCGCGCCCGAGCGCACGCGCGGCGACCACCTGGCGAGCATCGGCGCTCCTCAGCTGTTCGTGTCGGGGACCGCCGACCCGTTCGTGCAGCCCGCCGAGGACTTCGGCCGTGCCGTCGGGAGCAGTCCCGACGCGGAGATCGTCTGGATCGACGGCGGCGGGCACGCCTTCGAGGTGAAGGGACGCCCGCGCGCCGCCGACGAGGCGGGAGCGCGGCTGGCGGCGGTGGTCCTGCCCTGGCTCCGGGCGCGCCTCCGGGACACCGGCGCCGCCTGAGACGACGAGCGGCTCAGCGCGCGAGCCGGGCGATCCAGGCCTCGACGTCGTCCGCGGTGCGCGGGATGGCCGCGGAGAGGTTCTCCACGCCGTCCGCGGTGACGAGCACGTCGTCCTCGATGCGCACACCGATGCCGCGGAACTCCTCCGGAACGGTGAGGTCGTCGATCTGGAAGTACAGCCCGGGCTCGATCGTGAACACCATCCCCGGCTCGAGGACGCCGTCGTAGTACATCTCGCGGCGCGCCTGGGCGCAGTCGTGCACGTCGATGCCGAGGTGGTGGCTCGTACCGTGCACCATGTAGCGGCGGTGCTGCCCACCGGCGTCCGCGTCGAGCGCCTCGGCGGCCGTGACGGGGAGCAGGCCCCACTCCGCGGTGCGCCGCGCGATCACGGCCATCGCCGCCTCGTGGACGGCGCGGAACTTCACGCCCGGCTTGGCCACGGCGAACGCGGCGTCGGACGCCTCGAGGACGGTGTCGTAGATCCTGCGCTGCACCTCGCTGAAGGTGCCGCCGACGGGGAGCGTGCGGGTGATGTCGGCGGTGTAGAGGCTGTCGACCTCGACGCCTGCGTCGACGAGGATGAGGTCGCCGGGCACCACCGCGCCGTCGTTGCGGGTCCAGTGCAGGTAGCACGCGTGCGGGCCGGATGCCGCGATCGTGTCGTATCCCTCGCCGTTGCCCTCGATGCGCGCACGGTGGTGGAAGACCCCTTCCACGGCGCGCTCTCCGCGCGGGGTGGCGATGATCCGCGGGAGGTCGGCGACGATGTCGTCGAACCCGCGGGCGGTCACCTCGACGGCGAGGCGGAGCTGCTCGATCTCGTACGCGTCCTTCACGAGCCGGAGCTCCGAGACGACGCGGGTGAGCTCCTCGTCCTCGTCGAGGACGAGGTCTCCCTCGCGGGCGGCGAACTCGTCGATGTGCGCCGTCGCGACCCCGAGATCGGCGGCCACGCCCGCCAGCGCGGGGCGGGGACCGATCCAGAACTCGCCGATGGTCGCGTCGCCGTAGAACTCGGCGGTCGTGCGGTCGGCCCGCTCGCGCAGGTAGAGGACGACGTCGTGCCCGGTGTCCCCGGTGGGTTCGAACACCAGCACGGAGTCGGGGACCGCGTCGCTGGCCCAGCCGGTGAGGTGCGCGAACGCGGAATGCGCGCGGAACGGGTAGTCCGTGTCGTTGGAGCGCTGCTTGTAGCCGCCGGCGGGGAGCACGAGCCGTGCGCCCGGGAAGGCGGCGGAGACGGCGTCGCGTCGCGTCGCGGCGTACGCGGCCTGCGGGCGCGGGAGCGGCGTCTGCTCGGGACGATCGGCCCAACCCTCGGAGATGGTGTCCAGGAACCCGCGCGGGAACGGCTGCTTCCGGTTCTGGTTCTCGGCGGGGACCTCGCCGGTCTCCGGGGTGCTCGTCGCAGCGGTGGCGATCGTGTCGCTCTCGTTCGTGGTCATCGCTCCAGTCTCCCACGCGGCGGAGGGCCGGGGGAGAGGTCAGCCGCGCCGGTCGAGCTGCACGACGAGGGGGCGGTGGTCGCTGCCGCTCGTGTCGAGAGAGGTGAGGACGACCGAACCGGACGGCACCCATCCGTCCGTTGCGAGGACGTGGTCGATCGGGGCGCCGAGCAGGGCGGGCCACGCCGTCGACCACGTGCCGACCGCCCCCGTGCCGGTCGTGGCCGCGGCGTCGCGGCATCGGCCGAGGTCGCCCCCGTCGACGCCGAGCCGGTCCAGGTGGTCGAGGGTCGCGTTGAGGTCGCCCGCCATGATGACGTCGTCGCTCGCGCACTGATCGGCCAGCCACGAGAGGCTGTCGCGCCACCGGTCCATGTCGTCCTTCCGCGGCGCGACGGCGTGGGCGGCGACGATCGTCGGGCCCTCGCCGTCCACGGGCATCGCGACCACCGTGGGGACCGTCGCGGTGTTGCTGGTGCCGTCGGACGTCGATTCCACGACGGCGTAGTCGCCGAGGGCCGGGGAGATCAGGAGCGTCGTCGAGTTGGCCGCCCAGCCGGGGTACTCCTCGTGGTGGGCCCACATGGGCGACCCCATCTCCCGCATGGCGATCGCCACCGACTCGCCCTCCTCGATCGTCGTCTCGGGGAGGGCGACGACGTCGGCCTGCATCGCGATCGCGGTGCGCGCGATGAGCTGCGGCTCGGCGGCCGCGCCGGCCGTGTTCCACGTCATCACGCGGACGGAGGCGTCGGTCTTCGCCGGCAGCGTGCCCGGGCCGGTGCCGCGCGCGACGAGGATCGCTCCGTTGGCGATGGCGCCGAGGGCGGCGATCAGGGCGAGCGAGGCGGCGAACCCGCGCATCGGACGCACGAGGCACAGCAGCAGCATGAGCACCAGGACGGCGACGCACCCGGCCACCACCAGCGCGCGCAGAGACACGACCTGCGCGAACGGGAAGGTGCGCTCGAGACGGAAGAACTGCGGCCAGCTGACCACGGCGACCACGATCGCCGCGACGACGGTCACGAGGATTCCGAGCAGGCGCAGCACGCCGGAACTCTACGTGAGCAGCCTGGGAGAACCGTCCGCGCGGGATACGCTCGCAGCATGGCGAGACGCTTCCACGGGCCGAGCGACCTGCACCTCCACTCGGACCATTCCGACGGCACCGAGCCCCCCGCGGGCGTCATGGCCTCGGTGCACCGCGCGGGCGTGCGCACGGCGGCGTTGACCGACCACGACACGACCTCGGGGTGGGCGGAGGCGGCCGAGGCGGCCACCTCGCTCGGCATGACGTTCCTGCCCGGAATGGAGCTGTCGGCGCGCCACGAGTGGCGCAGCGTCCACGTGCTCGGGTACCTGTTCGATCCGGACGACGCGGCGCTGCGGGCGCTGACCGATCGCATCCGCCGATCCCGCCTGACGCGGGCGCGGGAGATGGCGGGCCGGATCGGGCGCGACTTCGATCTGCACTGGGACGACATCCTCGCGCAGACGGCCGTCGGCGCGACCGTGGGCAGACCGCACCTGGCCGACGCCCTCGTCGCCAACGGCGTGGTGTCCTCGCGGGAGGAGGCGTTCGCGGGCATCCTGCATCCGTCGAACGAGTACTACGTCGCGCTCTACGCGCCCGATCCCGTCACGGCGGTGGCGACCATCACGGCGGCCGGAGGAGTGGCCATCGTGGCGCACCCCGCCGGACGGGCGGGCCTGCTGCCCGGACGGATCGTCGAGGGGATGCTGGACGCGGGCCTGGCCGGATTCGAGCTCGGCCACCGCGAGAACGTCGAGCCCGCGCTGTCGCAGCTCGGCGAGCTCGTGCGGCGGCGGGACCTCATCGTGACCGGATCGAGCGACTACCACGGGCTGGGCAAGCCGAACCAGCCGGGCGAGCACACGACCGACGACGAGATGGTCGCCCGCATCATCGAGCGTGCGACCGGAAGCGCCCCCGTCCTCCCGTGACGATGCGTCCGGGAGGACCGGGGCGCTGAGGCATCGCGCCGGTCGAGCCGGTGCGATCAGGCCAGGGCCTTGGCCTTCAGGGTCTCGAACTCGGCGGGCGTGATGGTGCCCGCATCCAGCAGGGACTTCGCCTGGGCGATCTGGTCGGCGGCGCTCGTCCCCGCGACGGACTTGATGTAGTCGTCCTGAGCGGACTTGTAGTGCTGGGCGGCGGCGAGCTGACGTTCGCTCATGCCCCGTCCGCGCGCGATGAGGTAGACGAGCGCGGTCACGATCGGGAAGAAGATGAGGAAGAAGATCCAGACCGCCTTCCATCCGCCGGCGAGCTTGTGGTCGCGGAAGATGTCGCCGATGATCGCGAAGAGGGCGAAGAGGTAGGACACGAAGATGAACGCCCAGAGGAACCACCAGATGAGGTCCCAGAACGAGCCCCAGAAACCGTGGTACTCGACGGTCGCGTCGATGAAGCGCATGACATGCCTTTCGGACGGGATGCGGCGAAGCGTCGCCGCGCGCTGCTCACTTTAGCGAGCGCGTCGCCGACCCGTCGTCACGACCGGTCATATGTCGTCAGGAGCGGGTGATTCAGGCGCCGGCGGGAGCGCCGGCCGCACCGCCCGCACCGCCCGCACCGCCGCGACGGCGGCGACGGCGTCGTGCCGGCGCCGGCTTGCCGTCGTGGTGCTCCTTGCCCGCCCCGTCGTGCGTGCCCGCACCGTCGGCGCCGCGCTCGGCGCCGTCGGTCGTGTCCGAGGCCGCGGCACCCGACCGCTCGGCGCCCTCCGCGAAGGTGGCGCCGACCGTCTCGGACGCGGAGCGGCGGCGGCGACGTCGGCGCGTGCCGCCGGGGGCCGTGTCCTCCGCCGCGTCCGCCGCGCGGGCCGGTGCGGCGGCACGGTCGGTCGACGTGCGCACGGCGCCGGTGCGCGGGGCCTTGGCGATGCGTCCCTTGGTCCCCGCGGGGATGTTCAGGTCCTCGTACAGGTGCGGGCTCGACGAGTAGGTCTCGACGGGCTCGGGCTGGCCGAACTCGAGCGCACGGTTGATGAGGGCCCACTTGTGCAGGTCCTCCCAGTCCACGAACGTCACGGCGATGCCGGTCTTGCCCGCCCGACCGGTGCGTCCGGCGCGGTGAAGATAGGTCTTCTCATCGTCCGGGATCGTGTGGTTGATGACGTGCGTGACGTCGTCCACGTCGATGCCGCGGGCGGCGACGTCGGTCGCGATGAGGATGTCCTTCTTGCCGGCCTTGAAGCCGGCCATCGAGCGCTCGCGCGCCTCCTGGCTCATGTCGCCGTGGACCGCGCCGGCGTTGAAGCCGCGGTCGTTGAGCTCGTCGACGAGCCGCTGGGCGGCGCGCTTGGTCCGGGTGAACACGACGGTCTTGCCGCGGCCCTCCGCCTGCAGGATGCGGGCGATGACCTCGTCCTTGTCGAGCGAGTGGGCGCGGTAGACGAGGTGCGTGATGTTCGCCTGGGTCAGGCCCTCGTCGGGGTCCGTCGCCCGGATGTGGATCGGGTTCGACATGAAGCGGCGCGCGAGCGCCACGATCGGCCCCGGCATCGTGGCCGAGTAGAGCATCGTGTGGCGGACGGGGGAGACCTTCTGGAAGATCTTCTCGATGTCGGGGAGGAACCCGAGGTCGAGCATCTTGTCGGCCTCGTCGAGGACGACCTCGGTCGCATTCGACAGGTCGAGCAGACGCTGGTTGCTCAGGTCGATCAGGCGCCCGGGCGTTCCCACGACGATCTGCGCGCCCGCCTTCAGCTGGTCGATCTGTCCCTCGTACGCCTTGCCGCCATAGATGGCGACGACGCTGGTCGAGCGGTTCGAGGTCAGCATGTCCATGTCCTCGTACACCTGGACGGCGAGCTCCCGGGTGGGGACCACGATGAGCACCTTGACGCCGGGCGCGGGGTCGGGCCCGAGCCGCTGCACCACCGGGATGCCGAAGCCGAACGTCTTGCCGGTGCCGGTCTTGGCCTGCCCGATGATGTCCTGGCCGGGCAGGCCCAGCGGGATGGTCTGCTCCTGGATCGGGAAGGCATCCACGATGCCCTTGGCCGCGAGGGCCTCGACGATGTCGGAGTCGACGCCCATGTCTGCGAAAGTCGTCACGATGTGCATGCCTGTCTGGCGGTGAGAGCCGCCGGGTGAGGAGGTCCACGCCCTTCGCTCAGCCACAGGCGCGGTGGTCCCGATCCGTCGCCGGGACCGCACCAGCCTACCGGAGGGGCGTCGGGCGGGCCCGGACCGGCCGCGGCGCGCCCGACGGCGTGCGCGGTCGTGCATCTAGGCTGTACGGGTGGTGACCTGGCCTTGGCAGCGTGCGCGCCCCGCCGCGCGGACTCTCCGCGTGCGCTCCCGGGGGGACTTCGGCGACGTGCGCCGTGTGGACTTCGAGGAGCTCGCTCCCGACATCGACACGTTCCTCGGGCAGGCCGCCTATCTGCAGCTCGGCTTCTTCGAGACGGTCAGCCAGCTGATCGGGCCGACGCCGGAGCTGTCGTACAAGGAGTCGCTCACGCGCGCGGCCGGCGCCGCGCTGATCAAGCATCGCGAGCTCGTCGGCGTCATCCGCGCGCGGGGGGACGACCCGCTCGACATCATGCTGCCGTTCCGTGAGCCGCTCGACGCGTTCCGACGCGCGACGCACGGCGCGAGACCCCTCGAGACGATGCTCTCGGTGCATATCACGGCGGGGATGCTCGACGACTTCTACGTCGCGCTGTCGGCCAGCTACGGGTCCACCGGCAACCGGGTCGCGCAGATCCTGGGTCAGGACGACGACCGTCAGGAGCTCGTCCGGATCATCGCGGACGCGATCTCCTCCGACGAGGAGTGGCGCGCCCTCCTGGCCCTGTGGGGTCGGCGCCTGGTCGGAGACACCCTGTTGATCGCGCGTGGGGCGCTGCGCCCGCAGACGCTCGACGCGGCCGAGGAGAAGCGCGTCGAGCCGGTCTTCACCGCGCTCCTGGGCAGCCACGCCCGCCGCATGTCGGCGATCGGTCTCGACGCCTGAGGGAGATCTGCCGGTCAGGAGATCTTCAGACGCAGCCTCTCGCGCGCGTCGCGGGTCGCACGCAGCCTGGTGAGGACGACGAGCAGAACCGGGACGACGACGAGCGGGGCGGCGAGGGAGACGACCCAGAGCCACGGATCGGCGGTGGTCAGGCCCGCCCACGTCAGCGCGAGCCAGGCCGCGCCGCCGACCACGGCCCCCGCGACGGGGGCGAGAGCGGCGCCGCGCGAGGGGCGGCCGCCCATCAGCGCGTGCAGCACCGCGCCCACCGAGGCGCCGAAGATCAGCGCCAGGAGGATCTCCACGGCCGGATCAGGCGACGAAGCCGACGCGGCGGGACTCCTCGGTGCCCACCTCGACGAACGCGATGCCCGCGGTCGGGACGATGTAGGAGTTGCCCTTCACGTCGGCGAAGGTGACGGCGGGACGGCCCGACTCGAGGGCGTCGGCGACGGACTTCGCCACGACCTCCGCCGACTGGGCGGACTCGAAGCTGAGTTCACGGGCGGTGTTCGCGATGCCGATGCGGATCTCCACGGGGGATGCCTCGTCTTTCTGAGCGGGTTCGCGACCCGACCTCCGGGCGCATCTCGACTCTACGACACGGCGTCAGCCCGGGGCTCCGGGATCGGCGCTCGCGCGCTCGCTGTGCGCGAACGCGGCGTACACGGCGGCGCGGCCGTTCCGGCGAGGGGTGTCGGCGCCGGCGGATAGCGTGGATGTCATGCTCCTCGACCCGACCCAGCGCGCCGTCGTCGCGCTCGCACCGGAGGCGTCGGGCGTCGTCGTCGGCGCGCCGGGATCGGGCAAGACCACGACCATCGTCGAACGCGTGCGCGCGTCGGTCGAGTCGGGCGTCGCCCCGGACGAGATCCTCGTGCTGACCCCGACCCGATCCGCCGCGACCGCGCTGCGCGACCGGCTGGCCCTCGCCGTCCGGGTCGCCACGCCGGGCCCGCTCGCCCGGTCCGTCGCGGCCTTCGCGTATCAGCTGGTACGCGCGCGCGCCGTCCACGACGGCCGCGAGGCGCCGCGTCTGCTGACGGGGCCCGACGAGGACCGTATTGTGCAGGACCTGCTCGACGGGGACGCGGAGGACGAGCTCGCCGGTCGACCCCGATGGCCGCACCGGCTGGGCGCCGAGGTGCGTGCCACGCGAGGATTCCGTGCGGAGCTGCGCGCGTTCCTGGCCGAATGCACGACGCTCGGCATCGACCCGGACACCCTCGCGCGGCTCGGGGGTGCGGAGGTGCCCGCTGCGACGGCCGAGGTCTGGGCGTCGATCGCGTCGTTCGCCCGTGACTACGATGCCGTGCGCGCGCGGATGCGCACCGCCCATCGCGACGCCGCGGGGCTCGTCCGGGAGGCCGTCGGTCTCGCGCGCACGCTCGCGGCGGGCCCATCGGCGAGCGGCGGGCTCGGCCGTCTGCGGGCACTCCTGGTCGACGACGCGCAGGAGCTCACCCTCGGCGGGATCGAACTGCTCGAGGCCTGCCGGGAGGCAGGCATCGCCGTCCTGGCGTTCGGGGACCCCGACGTCGGCTCCGGGTCGTTCCGGGGCGCCCGTCCGGAGAACTTCGCCCGGCTCGCGACGGGGATGCCGGTGCACGTGCTCGACGGCGAGCACCGCGGCACCACGGCGCTGCGCGACCTCACGGCCGAGGTGACCTCGCGCATCGGCGCGGTGGGCCTCGTGGCCCACCGTCGCCCGCCGCGGCACGTCGGCGCCGAAGACCGGCCCACGGCATCGGCGGGCGACGAGTCGATCCAGGTCTTCGCGCTGCGCTCGGCCGGCGAGGAGTTCGACACCGTGGCGCGTCTCCTGCGCGAGCGGCACATCCACGACGGCGTCCCCTGGGACCGGTGCGCCGTCATCGCCCACGACAGCCGGCAGGTGGTCGCCCTCGCGGCCGAGCTGGCCGCCCGTGACGTCCCGACGGCGAGCGATCAGGGGCGGACCCTGGCCGACGCGCGTGCGGTGCGCGATCTGCTTCGCCTGGTCGATCTGGCGGCGCGGGACGAGTGGAGCGAGGACGACCCCGTGGAGGCCCTGCGCGCGGGGGGTCTCGACGCCGTCGACGTGCGGAGGCTGCGCACGGCGCTGCGACACGACGCGGCCCGCACGGCTGCGGACGGCGAGGCGGCACCCGGCGCCGCAGCGCTCCTCGCGTCCGCGTTCCGGCATCCGCTCGAGTTCGAGCTCGTCGACACGCGCGAGGGCCGCCGTGCCGCGCGGATCGCCCACACGGTGGTCGAGCTGCGCGCGCAGCTGACCGGTGCCGCGACGGCCCACGAGCTGCTGTGGACGGCGTGGGAGCGGTCGGGCTGGGAGCGCACTTGGCGCGAGGCGGCGGGCGGACACGGTCCGCTGGCCGATCAGGCGCGACGCGACCTGGACGCCGTCGTGGCGCTCTTCCAGGCGGCGAAGCGGCACGGTGAGCGCGCCGACGGGACCGCGGCGATCGACTTCGTGCGCGGAGTGCTCGAATCCGACGTCGCCGAGGACCGGCTGACCACGTCGGCACCGGCCGCCGTGGTGTCGGTGCTCACCCCCGCCGCGGCGCTCGGCACGGAGTTCGACACGGTCGTCGTCGCGGGCGTGCAGGACGGGGTGTGGCCCAACCTGAGGACCCGCGGCGGGCTGTTCGACACGTGGCGTCTCGCGACCGTCGGCGAGGGAGTCGCGGGGGACGCCCTGGACCTGCGCCGCGGGGTCCTCCACGACGAGCTGCGGCTGTTCGTGCGCTCCGTCTCGCGCGCCCGCGAGCGGGTGATCGTCACGGCGGTCGACGACGACGACACCGGGCCGAGCGCCCTGTTCGAACTGCTGCCGCCCGCACTGCCGGCGCCGCGGAGGGCGGAGCACCCGCTGTCCCTGCGCGGGCAGGTCGCGACCTTCCGACGCGTGCTCACCGACCCGCGTGCGACCGGCTCGCGCGACGAGGCGGCCGGGCAACTGGCGCTCCTGGCGACCGCGGGCGTCCCCGGGGCCCACCCCGACCAGTGGTACGGCATCCTTCCCCCGTCCACCGACGCGCCGCTCTACGACCTCGCGAGCGAGACCGCTCGCGTGTCGCCGTCGAAGCTCGAGGCGATCGACGAGTGCCCCCTCAACTGGGTCATCGGCGATCTCGGCGGCGACCCGGGCAGCGTCGGCGCCGGCCTGGGCACCCTCATCCACGCGGCGCTGGAGCACGCCCACGGCGCGGACGAGGAGAGTCTCTGGGCGACGGTCGAGAGCCGGTGGAGCGAGCTCGAATTCGAGGCGGCGTGGATCGAGCGCACCGAGCGCACCCGTGCCCGAGACCTCGTCGCGCGCCTGGCCGCCTACCTCCGCGACGCCGAGGCGTCGGGGACCACCCTGCTCGACGCGGAGCCGCACTTCGAACTGGCCGTCCCGGTCCCCGGCGTGGCCGAGCCCGCCGTGATCAGCGGGACGATCGACCGCGTCGAGCTGACCGCGCAGGGCACGGTGGTCATCGTCGACCTGAAGACCGGCCGCTCCCACCCGACGGGAGCCGCCGCCGCGACCGGCAATCCGCAGCTGAGCGCCTACCAGCTCGCCTTCGAGCGCGGCGTCATCCCCGGCACCGAAGGCCGGGCGTCCGGCGGGGCGAAGCTGCTCGTCCTCACGCCGACCCGGGGCTCGATGTACGCCACTCCCGCGCAGGCGCCGTTCGACGACGAGACGCGCACGGCGTTCCTCGCGCGGGTCGGCGACGCGGTCCACGTGATGGGCGGCCGGGAGTTCCTCGCGCCGTTCGAGGCGCACTGCCGCGACGACCACTCGCACGGGCTGTGCCGCATCCACACGATCGGACCGGTGAGCGGGGCATGACCGGAACGCAGACCCTCTCACCGGGAGCGATCGCCGCCGCGCTGGGCCAGTTCCCCCCGACTCCCGAGCAGGCGGCCGTGATCGCGGCCCCTCTCGAGCCGGCGCTCGTCGTCGCGGGGGCCGGGAGCGGCAAGACCGAGACGATGTCGGGGCGCGTCGTCTGGCTCGTGGCCAACGGGCTCGTCCGACGCGACCAGGTTCTGGGACTGACGTTCACGCGCAAGGCGGCCGGCGAGCTGGCCGAGCGCATCCAGCGGCGCCTGGCGCGACTCGGGGAGTTCGAGCGGAGCGGACTGCTGCCCCATCTCCAGCGGTTGCACGAGGGCGGCGAGCTGGAGGTGTTCGGACGCATCGAGCGGGACGCCCCCGACGCACGGTCGGCCGAGGCGGCACGCCGCGCGGCGATCGCCGCGCTCTCGGCTCGGCTCGCACCCGCCGCGGACGGCGCGGGCGCATCCGCCCCGGAGCACGCCGCCGCGGACGCGCTCCTGGAGCGGCCGGTCGTGGCCACCTACAACAGCTTCGCCGACCAGCTCGTGCGGGAGAACGCGGTGCGCATCGGGCGCGACCCCGACTCCGCGGTCCTCAGCGAGTCGGCGGCGTGGCTGCTCATGCGCGCCGTCGTCCACGCATCCGACGATCCGGCGCTCGAGGAGGTCGATCGCCGGCCGTCGACCATCATCGACGCCGCGCTGCAGTTCGCACGCGACGCCGTCGACAACCTCGCCGACCTCGACGAGGTCGCGCGGTTCGCCGACGGACTCCGAGAAGTGCTCGACCGGCCGACGCAGCGAGGCAGCGGCCCGCTCGCCCCCGTGCGCGACGCCGTCGCGACCGTCGCGTGGCTGCCGCAGCTGAGCCGGCTCGCCGCGGAGTACGACGCGCAGAAGCGGCGACGCGGGCTCATCGACTTCTCCGACCAGGTGGCCGGGGCGCTGCGGATCGTGCGCGCGCACCCCGCGGTGGCGGCTGAGCTGCGCGACAGGTACCGCGTCGTCCTCCTCGACGAGTACCAGGACACGTCGGTCGTCCAGAGCGACCTCCTCGCCGCGCTGTTCGCCGACACGGCGGTGATGGCCGTGGGCGACCCGCATCAGTCGATCTACGGCTGGCGAGGTGCGAGTGCCGGGAACCTCGGCGGTTTCGCCGGTGCGTTCCGCTCGTCCGGCGTCGTGCACGAGTTCGCCCTGCTCACGAGCTGGCGCAACAGTGCGCGCGTCCTCGACGCGGCCAACGCGCTGCTCGAGCCCCTCGGCGCGCGCACGCCCGTGCGCGTCGGCACTCTGGGGCAGCGGCCCGGGGCGCCGGACGGCGTCGTCGAGACCGTATACGAGGTCGACGCCGACGCGGAGGCCGAGCGGGTCGCGGACTGGTTCGTGCGCGTGCGCGCGGAGCGCGCGAGCGCCGGCACGGCCACGACGGGGGCGATCCTCTTCCGCGCGAAGAAGCACATGGTGCGTTTCGCGGACGCGCTCGGGCGCCGGGGCATCCCCCATCGGATCCTGGGCCTCGGCGGTCTCCTGTCGACGCCGGAAGTCGTCGACGTCGTCGCTGCGCTGCGGATCATCAGCGACCCCCGCGCGGGCTCGTCGCTCATCCGACTGCTCGGCGGGCCGCGCTGGGCGATCGGGCTGCGCGACCTGCGGGCCCTCGCGGCGCTCGCCCGGCGACTCGGCCGGCACGACGTCGCGCTGCAGCAGCTGGATCCCGACGTGCTCGCGCGACTGCGCCGGTCCGGCGACGACGGCGTCTCGCTCATGGATGCCCTCGACTTCGTCGGACGCCAGGGCGACGACCACGGGTGGCTGGACGGTTTCACCCCCGCAGGCCGTGCGCGGCTGCGCGAGGCCGCCGCCGTCTTCGCCGGTCTGCGCCGGGCCGCCGGTCTGCCCGTCCCCGAACTGGTCCGGCTGATCGAGGTCGAGCTGCGCCTGGACGTCGAACTGGCCTCCAACGAGGCCCGGGGACCGGCGCGCGTCGCGGGCGATCAGCTGCGTGCCTTCGTCGACGAGCTCAACGGCTTCCTCTCGACCGACGAGAGCGGGTCGCTCTCCGCGCTGCTGGCGTGGCTCGATCGCGCCGAGCGCGCCGACGAGTTCGCCCCGCGCACGGAGCCGCCCGAGCCCGACGTCGTCCAGCTGCTGACCATCCACGGGTCGAAGGGGCTGGAATGGGATGCGGTGGCGGTGGTCCGCTGCGTCGACGACGAGCTCCCGGCGAAGCCGCGCGACGGACTCGGCTGGCTCCGCTTCGGCGTCCTGCCCTACCCGTTCCGAGGCGATCGGGCCTGGCTCCCCGCTCTCGCCTGGGAGGAGCGGCTCGCTCCGACGCAGCAGGCCCTGCGGGGCGCGCTCGAGGAGTTCAAGGCGGCACTCAAGGAGCGCCAGCTCGACGAGGAGCGCCGTCTCGCGTACGTCGCCGTGACGCGGGCCCGCGATCACCTCCTGCTGAGCGGCTCGGCGTGGTCGGGGACGAAGACGCCGCGCGGGCCGAGCGCGTTCCTCAGCGAGGTGTCGTCGGCGCTGGGGCTTCCGCTGGAGGTCGGCGATCCGGGGGAGAACCCGTACCTCGATCAGAAGCGACTGCTGGCCTGGCCCATCGATCCGCTGGGGGAGCGCCGCGCCGTGGTGACGCGGGCCGCCGAGCGGGTGCGTGCGGCCCTCGCGGCGCCCCCGGTCGATCCCGCGCCCGACGTCGCGCTCCTGCTCGCCGAGCGCGACGAGCGGACCTCGCCGGCGCGGGCGGCGGCGCCGACGCGGCTGCCCGCCTCGCGCTACAAGGACTTCGTGGCCGACTACGCGGCCGCGGCCGCGGATCATGCCCTTCCCCTTCCGGAACGGCCCTATCGCCAGACCCGGCTGGGCACGCTGTTCCACGACTGGGTGGAACGCCGTTCCGGCCTCACCGGCGGCGGGTCGTCGCTCGACGACACGCTGTGGGAGAGCCGCGACGAGGCCGAGGACACGGAGGCGGCCGCCCTCGACGAGCTCACGACGCGTTTCCTCGCGTCGGAGTGGGCCGATCTGCGGCCCATCGCCGTCGAGCTGGAGATCGACGTTGCGCTCGACGACCTCCTGCCCGATGGCCGGCCCCACATCGCGATCTGCAAGCTCGACGCGGTGTACCGGCGAGGGGAGCGGATCGAGATCGTCGATTGGAAGACGGGGCGTCCGCCGCGCACGGCCGCGGCACGCCGGGAGCGACTGCTCCAGCTGCAGCTCTACCGGCGCGCGTACCACGCCCGTACGGGCGTTCCGGAGGAGCTGATCGACGTCGCCCTCTACTACGTGGCCGACGACCTCATCATCCGCGACTGATCAGTTCGTGCCCGTCCACCGCCGCAGCGCGTTGCGTGCGGCCGCGTCGAGGTCGTCCCCGTCCGTCTCGGCGGTCTCGCGGGGCACGGGTGCGACCGAGCCGGACTCGGTCGTCGGCGCAGTCGCCACCGGTCCGGTCGCCATCGGTCCGGCCGCCACCGGTCCGGACGACACCGGTCCGGTCTCGTCGGCGCGCAGCCCCGACCATTCGGACAGCTCGATCGGCACGGTCTGATCGGCGGAGTCGTCGGTGTCCGCGTCGCGTGCGTCCTCGTCGGCCATGAAGGCGGCCAGGGCATCGGGATCGAACGTGTCGGTGTGCATCGACGTGTCGATCGGGCCCGCTCCGACGGAGACCCGTGCGCTGGCGGCGATCGCCTCGTCGGCGGTCGTGATCTCCGACGTCACGGCGGGCTGGTCGCGCACCGTCTCGTCCAGCGACTCCAGCAGCGCGATCGCGTCGGACACGATCTCCTGCGAGCCGGCGGCGTGACCGTGCACCAGCCAGCGCGCGAACTCCAGCTCGGCATGCAGACGCGTCCGCTCCGCGAGCTGAGGGTCGGGGGCTCTGTGGGAGGCGCGCGCGTAGGCGTCGATCACGTCGTCGCGCGCCGTGGGCGCCGACGCCGTCCACCGCAGGTCGATCGCCGGATCGCCGACGCCGAGCCCGCCCCACGTGAGCAGACCCGTCACCTGCGGGACTCCGTCGACGTCGTCCTCGAAGACGAAGGACGCCGGGTCGACTCCGCCGAGGACGACCGTGGTCTCGAAGCGCCACAGCGGATCGGACCCGATCGCGGTGCTCCATCGGCGCAGGAGACCGAAGGGGAGCAGCCCCGTCGCCTCGGCACGGTCCAGCAGACGCTCCGCCTCGTCGCGCACCTGCGCGGCGGTCAGGACGGGAAGACCGGCGTCGCGCGCCACGGACACCGGGAGGTCGTGCACCTGGGCGGTCGCGGTGGCCAGGGCGGTCGCGATACCGCGCCCGGCAGGCACGTGCCCCGCGTCCACGCGGTATCCGGGCAGCAGCGTCTGCACGAGAGTGTGCCGCCCGTCCACCCGGGTCTCGCCGAGCACATCCGGCGCGCCGAAGGGCAGCACGCCCCGGATGCCCGCGGTCAGAGCGTGCAGGGCGCGCGACTCGGAACGCAGATCGGCGTCGGCCTCGTCGTCGGCCGGGACGCGCACGACGACGCGTCGCCCGTCCTCCAGCTCGGCGATCGCGCTGTCGTAGCGTCCCGAAGCGCCCTCGCTGAGCGAACCGACTCCGGTCACCACGACGCCGGGCAGGGCCGACGTGACCGACGCGGCTAGAGTGAGGGGTGAGCGTGCCATGCCCCCAGGGTAGGTCTGTCCCGGGCCGAGACGCGGTGCGCCACGCCCGGCAAGGAAGGTCCTGCATGCTCGATCCGCGCGCTCCTCAGCCCCCGGCCCTGGCGCGGGCGGGCATCGATCGGGCGGGGGCGGAGCGGGACGAGCCGGGGCTCCTCGACCGGCTGCGGACCGATCCCGCCACGCGTGTGGTCGCCGTCCACGGCGATCGCTCCCTCATCGCGGACTCCGGCACGGCGCTGCGCACGGTCTCCGCGGTGCAGATCCGACCCGATGCCGCGTGGGCGCTGCTCGGTCGCGGCGCAGAGGGCGAGGGCGTCCTGCTCGCCGCGTCCGCCGACGACGCGCCCGACCCCCTCGCGGAGCCGGTGCCGGACGCCCGGTGGGCCGCGCTCCGAGTCGTCGGCGGAGAGCTCGACGCCGTCGAGGCGGGTCTGTTCGTCGAGGCGGCGGCGCTCGGCCGGTGGCTGGTCGACGCGCCGTTCTGCCCCGCCTGCGGCATGCCGACCTCGCTCGAGACGGCGGGTTGGTCGCGGCGCTGCACGGGGTGCGGCCGACAGCACTTCCCCCGGACGGACCCGGCCGTGATCGTGGCCGTCCAGTCCGCCGACGGCGATCGCCTGCTCCTCGGACAGAACGCGCTGTGGGCGAGCCGGGGGATGTACTCGACGTTCGCGGGGTTCGTCGAGGCGGGGGAGTCGCTGGAGTCCACGATCGGTCGCGAGGTCCTGGAGGAGGCGGGCGTCGTGATCGCGGAGAGCCGCTACCGCGGATCGCAGGCGTGGCCGTACCCCCGCTCGCTCATGCTGGGGTTCCACGCCACAGCCACGCCGGACTCCGTCGCGCGCGCCGACGGGGAGGAGATCGTCGAGGTCCGCTGGTTCGAGCGGGCGGAGCTCGCGGCCGCGCTGGCCGACCCGGACGGCGACGGGATCGACTTCCGCCTGCCCGGCACGGCATCGATCGCCCGGCGGCTCATCGTCGATTGGGTGGAGAGCGCGCCGTGAGCGAGGGAGCTCTCGCGGGGCTCGACGAGCACCAGCGCGAGGCGGCGTCGCTGCTGCGCGGGCCCGTCTGCGTGCTCGCCGGCGCGGGGACGGGGAAGACGCGTGTCATCACGCATCGCATCGCCCACGGCGTCGACACCGGTGCGTATTCTCCCTCGCGCGTCATGGCCGTCACCTTCACGGCGAAGGCGGCCGGCGAGATGCGCGGGCGACTGCGGGAGCTGGGAGTCACGGGCGTCGCCGCGCGCACCTTCCACGCGACCGCGCTCGCCCAGCTGAACTTCTTCTGGCCGCAGCTCGCGAACGACGCCGCGCCGTCGATCATCGACAAGAAGGTGCGGGTCCTGGGGCAGGCCGCCGACGCGCTGCGGCTGCGGCTGGACGGGGCGACGCTGCGTGACCTCGCGAGCCGGATCGAGTGGCGCAAGGTCGCGATGCGCTCGATCGAGCAGGACGCGGCGCAGCATCCGACGGGCCTCGGGACCCTCGACGCGGGGGCGGTGGCCGACCTGATGCGCGCCTACGAGAAGGTCAAGGACGATCGGCGACAGCTGGACTTCGAGGACGTCCTGCTCGCCTGCGCGGGGATGCTGGAGGCCGAGCCGCGCGTCGCCGCCGCCGTGCACGAGCAGTACCGGCACCTGACGGTGGACGAGTTCCAGGACGTCTCGCCCATCCAGCACCGTCTCCTCGAGCTCTGGCTCGGCGACCGCCGCGACCTGTGCGTCGTCGGGGACGCGAGTCAGACCATCTACTCCTTCGCGGGCGCCGATCCGCGCTACCTCCTCGGCTTCGCCGACCGCTACGAGGACGCGAAGGTGGTGCGCCTCGAGCGGAACTACCGCTCCGACCCCGGCATCCTGGATGTCGCGAACGCGCTCATGCGGGGTCGCCCCGGCGCCCTCACCCTGTCCTCGCAGCGTCCGGCCGGGGTCCGCCCGTCGGTCGCGGACTTCGAGGACGATGCGGCGGAGGCCGCGGGCGTGGCCGCCGCCGTCGCGGCGCAGCTGGACGCAGGGATCTCGCCCGCCGACGTCGCGATCCTCTATCGCGCCAACGCGCAGTCGGTGCCGCTGCTGTCCGCCCTCGCCCGGCACGGGATCGCGGCGAGCGTGCTCGGCGGAACCCGCTTCTTCGACCTGCCCGAGGTGCGCCAGGCCGTGATGGCGTTGCGCGCGGCGTCCGTCGCGCCGATCGAGACGTCGTTCCTGGCGACGGTCCGGGACATCCTGCGCGGTTTCGGTCTCAGCGACGACCCGCCGCCGGCGGGCGGCGCGCTGCGCGACGCGTGGGAGGCGCGCGCGGCCGTCCTGCGCCTCGCCGAGGAGGCGCCCGAGGGAACCACGCTGCGCGCGTTCAGCGAGGAGCTGATCGCGCGCGGCCGGAGCCAGCACGAGCCGACGCGTCGCACGGTGACCCTGGCGACCCTCCACGCGGCGAAGGGACTGGAGTGGGACCACGTGCACCTGGTCGGTCTGTCGGAGGGGCTTCTGCCGATCTCCTACGCCACCGGGTTCGACGCGATCGACGAGGAGCGTCGTCTCGCGTACGTCGGGGTCACGCGTGCGGGCCGCACCCTGTCGCTCTCGTGGTCTCGCGAGGGGGCCGGGGGCCGGCCTCGACAGCCGTCCCGATTCCTGCAGGAGATTGGCACGGGCATCCTGGATGCGGGTGGTGGACGCGCCAGACCCGCCGCGCGTCGGCGAGGCTGAGGGTCACCGACAGCGACGCCCCCTCCGCGCGGTCGTGCGCTCCCGTCACGGCGCCGGCCCTGCCGTGGAGGATCCGCGCGGCGAGCACGGCGGCCTCCAGGACGAGACCGGTGTCGGTGGGAGTGCGCGCGCGCCCGATCAGCTGGGCCGCGATCACCGGCCAGCCCGGGTCGGCGTCCGTGCGGTGCGCGTGCAGACACGACAGGCAGGCCGTCCGCCCCGGGACGACGAGGGGCCCGACGACGACGCGGTCGCCCGCCAGGATGATCGGCAGGTGGGTCGCGTCCGCACGCATGAGGGCCGCGGCCCGGCGCGGCTCGGTCAGCTGGTCGGCGACGAGGACGACGGGCCCCTCCTGCCGGCCGACGGCCTCCGGCCACGGGCTCGCGTGGACGGTGAGGGATCCCGCACGCCAGCCGTGCGCCAGCGCGTCCGCCTCCGGACGGGACAGACCGCCGGGGAGCTCCGCCCGTACGGCGAGGGGTGCGGGGGGATCCGGCACGAGGGCTCCGCCGATCCGCTGCGCGAACCTCTCCGCGTCCGCCTGCGGGGCGCCGAGGGTCCGCGCCAGCGGCACGACCATCGCGGCGGGGATGCCCCCGTGCAGAGCGTCGAGCAGACGCTCCTGCCACACCGAGACGTCGTCGATGCGCACGGCGTCCTCCGCGCCCAGTTGGAGGCTCGTCGTGGTCCGCCACAGCGGGGGATGTGAGGGCGACAGTCGCAGCATCCCCCGATCATGCCCGCGCGGGACGGGAGGGTCCGGGACTGTCCACAGCCCCGCGGCTCCGGGGCGTCAGACCGGGCGGGGATCCTCCGTGCCGGGCTCGTCCGGCTCGTCGGTCCCCTCGGATGCCTCCCCGGCCTCCGCACCCTCGGACGCCGCCTGTGCGAGCAGCTCGTCCAGGGCATCGTCGAACGCGTCCCGCGGCGGCGCCTCACCGGCGGCGCGCGCACGCAGGCGCGCGATGAGGCTCTGCGGGTCGTCGATGTCCGAGGCGTCCGGCATGAGGTCGGGGTAGTCCCAGAGGGAGTCGCGCTCGGCCGTGCCGACGGCGTCGGTGACGGCCCGCCACATGGCCGCGGCCTCCCGCAGCCGCCGTGGACGCAGCTCGAGGCCGACCAGCGAGGCCATCGCCTGCTCGGCCGGGCCGCCCACCGCACGGCGGCGCCGCACCGCCTCGGCGATCTTCGCCGCCTCGGGCAGGCGGGAGGTCGCGTCGGCCGTCACGACGTCGACCCAGCCCTCGACGGTGGCCAGCAGGTTCTCCAGACGGGTGAGCGCGGCATCCTGCGCCGGAGTGCGCTGGGGCAGGAGCGCGCCGGACTCGAGGGCCGCGCGCAGCTCCTCGGGCGAGGAGGGGTCGAAGCGCGATGCGAGGTCCTCGATCGCGCCGCGGTCGACGTGGATGCCGCGGGCGAACTCGGTCACCTGCGAGATCACGTGCAGGCGGAGCCAGCGCGCGTGGCGGAACAGACGCGCGTGCGCGAGCTCGCGGGTCGCCAGGTACAGGGCGAGCTGGTCGTCCGTGACCTCGAGGTCGCGACCGAAGTCCGCGAAGTTCTGCGGCAGGATCGCCGCGACCCCGTCGGGCATGACGGGGATGCCGACGTCGCCGCCCGAGACCACCTCGAGCGAGAGCCGGCCCACGACGCCGCCGAGCTGTGCGGCGAACAGCGACCCGCCGATGCGCCGCATGAAGGCGCCCGCCCCCGCGACGAGCTGTTTCATCTCCTCGGGGGTCTGTTCGTCGATGACCGAGGTGAGGGCGCCGGCGATCGAATCCGCCACCGGCTCGGCCAGCTCCTGCCACACCGGCAGGGTCTGCTCGACCCACTGCCCGCGCGTGATGGCCACCGGGGTCGCCGAGAGGTCCGAGATCGTCGTCGCCTCACTGAGCCACAGGGTCGCCAGGGCGAAGGCCTGGTCGAACTCGGTGCGCTCCCCGGTGGAGATGCCCTGGCCGTCCTTGTTCGAGAGGTGCAGCGCCTGGGTCTTCGCGGCGCTCCAGTCGATGCCGTCGTCCCCCGAGCCGCCCTGCGCGAACGCGCGCTGCATCTGCCCCATGATCTGCTGGATCATCGCCGGATCGACGCCCATGCGCGACAGTCCCTCCAGCTGGGACGGGTCGATGCCGCCGTCTCCTCCGCCGAGAAGGCGGCGCAGCATCTCCTGGAAATCGTCGCCGTCGAAACGGTCGGGGGTGTCGTCGTCAGCCATGTCAGGCGCCTCTCAGCAGGCGGAAGTCGTCGCGTTCTACGCTAGTCGCACGGCTCCCGCCGCGGCGCGTCACGTGCCCGCGGTGAAGGAGTCGTCTGTACGCCGATCGCGAACGACCGGCCGGAAAGGGCTGTTGTGGCACTGTTCGACGAGGGCACGACGATCGTTCCCGCGCCCCGCCGGCGGAGGGCCCGCTCCACGACGATCGGCATCTGGGCGCTCACGGTCGCGCTGTTCAGCCTGCTCGCCCTCACCGTGCTGCCCACGTCGTTCGTGATCCAGCAGCCCGGACCCGTCTTCAACACGCTCGGCTCGGTCCCGGGGACCGACGGCGCCGAGGTGCCCCTCATCTCCGTGGACGGCGCGCAGACCTACCCGACGTCGGGCGCCCTCGATCTGCTCACGGTGCAGGTCGTGGGCTCGCGGGAGCGGACGCCGTCCTGGTTCGAGCTCGCCCTGGCCTGGTTCGACCCGGCGAAGGCCGTCATCCCGATCGACCAGGTCTTCCCCGCGGGCCAGACGACCGAGCAGCGCAACCAGGAGAGCGCCGTGATGATGGTCGACTCGCAGAAGGAGGCGACCGCCGCCGCGCTGACGACGCTCGGCTACGACGTGAAGCCGATGGTGCGGGTCTACTCGCTCACCGACGACTCCGCCGCGAAGGGGATCCTGCAGAAGGACGACATCCTGCGCGCCGCCGACGGGACTCCCGTCACCGACACCGACCAGCTGCGCCGCATCATCAACGCCGGGGGCGGGGCGCCCGTCGAGCTCACGGTCGAGCGCGCGGGCCAGACCCTCACGGAGACGGTGACGCCCACGTCGCGCACCGTGGACGGCACGACGGTGTGGCTCATCGGGGTCACGACGCTGCACGACTACGACTTCCCGATCGACGTCACGATCCAGCTCGACAACGTCGGCGGCCCGAGCGCCGGCATGATGTTCGCGCTCGGCATCATCGACACGCTGAGCGACGGCGAGCTCAACGGCGGTCAGAACGTCGCCGGAACCGGCACGATCGACTCCGCCGGAACCGTCGGGCCCATCGGCGGCATCCGGCAGAAGATGTTCGGCGCGGTGGGCGCGGGCGCCACCTGGTTCCTCGCGCCCGCCGACAACTGCGACGAGGTCGTGGGGCACGTGCCCGCCGGTCTGCGCGTCTTCTCCGTCCACACCCTGACGGACGCGCTGACCGCGCTGACGGCGATCCGCGAGGGCGGCGATCTGGACGCACTCCCCACCTGCGGGTGAGCGCCGGCTGGGAATCTGCCGGTACCTGAGGGCGGGCCGCCCCTGTCCGGGATCGGGGCCCGACACCCCCGCCTAGGATGGAGGGGTGACCACGACCTCAGCGCCGAACCAGGCCACGCCCAGTCCCATCCGCCGCGCGATCGGCATCACCCTCGCCGTCATCGCGGCCGTCGTCGTGGGCTTCTTCGTCTTCGCGACGCTGTTCGCGGACTGGCTCTGGTACGACCAGCTCGGCTTCTCCGGGGTTCTCCTGACGCAGTGGACGGCCCGGGTCGTCATGTTCGTCACCGGGTTCCTCGCGATGGCGATCCCCGTGTTCGCGGCGATCCAGCTGGCGTATCGTCTGCGCCCGGTCTATGCGCGTCTGAGCTCCCAGCTCGACCACTACCAGGAGGTCGTCGAGCCGCTGCGACGCCTGGGCATGTGGGGCATCCCCGTCTTCTTCGGCTTCTTCGCGGGGTTCGCCGCGGCGGCGCAGTGGGAGACCGTCTGGCTCTGGGCGAACCGCGTCGACACGGGCACGGCGGACCCGCAGTTCCAGATGGACGTCGGCTTCTACCTCTTCTCCGTGCCGTTCTTCTCGGCGGTGCTCGGCTTCGCCTCGGCGGTGCTGCTGGTCTGCCTGGCCGTCACGGTGCTCGTGTCCTACCTCTACGGCTCGGTGCGCGTGGGGCAGCGCGAGCTGCGGATCTCGAAGGCCGCCCGCATCCAGCTCGCGGTCGTCGCCGGTCTCTACCTGCTCGTGCAGGCGGCGAGCATCTGGCTCGATCGCTACAAGACGCTCACCCAGCAGGGCGAGCGCATCACGGGCGCGAGCTACGTCGACGACCACGCCGTGATCCCCGGGCTCACGATCATCGCGATCGCGGCCATCATCGTCGCGCTGCTCTTCTTCGTGACCGCGGTGATCGGACGCTGGCGCTTCCCCCTCATCGGTACCGGCCTGCTCATCGTCTCGTCCCTCGTCGTGGGCATCGCCTACCCGTGGGTGCTCACCAACATCCAGGTGCGCCCGAACCAGGAGACGCTCGAGAGCCCCTATTACCAGCGGAACATCGACGCGACGAAGACCGCCTACGGCATCGACGGGCTCGACAAGACCGACTTCAAGGCGGTCACAGACGCGGAGCCCGGCCAGCTGCGTGCCGATGCCGACACGACGGCGTCGATCCGCATCATGGACCCGGCGATCATCTCCCCGACGGTGCGGCAGCTCGAGCAGTACCGCTCGTACTACCAGTTCACCGACCCGCTCGACGTCGACCGCTACCAGATCGACGGGAAGTCGCAGGACACGGTCGTCTCCGTCCGCGACCTCAACCTCGGCCAGCTCGGCGACGCCGCCTCGTGGTACAACACGACCCTCGTGTACACGCACGGCTACGGCCTCGTCGTCGCGAAGGGCAACGAGCGCACGAGCGACGGCAACCCGGTCTTCCTCGAGCGCGGCATCCCGACGGCGGGCGAGCTGACCGACACGACGAAGTACGAGCCGCGCGTCTACTTCGGCGAGTCCTCCCCGACCTACTCGATCGTCGGCGGCCCCGAGGGCGGCACGGACATCGAGCTGGACTACCCGCGCGGCACCGACGGGGCGGCGCAGACCAAGACGACCTTCACCGGTGACGGCGGCCCGAAGGTCGGCGACCTCTTCAACCGGCTGATCTACTCGCTGAAGTTCCAGTCGACCGACATCCTGCTCTCCGACGCGATCAACGCGAACTCGCAGATCCTTTACGACCGCAACCCGGTCGACCGCGTGCAGAAGGTCGCGCCCTACCTCGAGCTCGACAACGACCCGTACCCCACCGTGGTCGACGGGCGCATCGTCTGGGTCGTCGACGGGTACACGCTCAGCGCCAACTACCCGTACTCCGAGATCGTGAGCCTGCGCGACGCGATCAGCGACACCACGAACAAGACGCCCCGGGTCGCCCTCGACGACGTCAACTATGTGCGCAACTCGGTCAAGGCCACCGTCGACGCGTACGACGGCAAGGTCACGCTGTACGCCTGGGACGACACCGACCCGCTGCTGCAGGCATGGCAGAAGGTCTACCCGTCGACGCTCAAGCCGGTGTCGGAGATGAGCGGCGAGCTCATGAGCCACGTGCGGTACCCGACCGATCTGTTCAAGGTCCAGCGCGCGATGCTCGGCACGTACCACGTCGACGACGCGGCGTCGTTCTACGCGCGCGACAACGCGTGGAAGACCCCGAACGACCCGGTGTCCAACAACGACGTGCTGCAGCCGCCGTACTACCTCACGATGAAGATGCCCGGCCAGAGCTCGCCGACGTTCTCGATGTTCACGTCGTTCATCCCCGCCTCCGAGGGAGACGGCGCGCGCAACGTCCTGATGGGCTACCTCGCCGTCGACTCGGACGCAGGGTCGACCACGGGCGAGAAGGCACCCGACTACGGCAAGCTGCGCATGCTGCAGATCAACGCCGAGGTGAGCGTGCCCGGCCCCGGTCAGGTGCAGAACACGTTCAACTCGAACGAGACGATCTCCCAGCAGCTCAACCTGCTCAAGCAGGGCCAGTCCGAGGTGCTGAACGGCAACCTGCTGACCCTCCCCGTCGGCGGCGGTCTGCTCTACGTGCAGCCCGTGTTCGTGCAGGCCTCCAGCGGCACCAAGCTGCCCACCCTGAGGAAGGTCCTGGTCGCGTTCGGCGACAAGGTCGCGTTCGAGGACACCCTGCAGGACGCCCTCGACACCCTGTTCGGCGGCAGCTCGGGCGCCAACACCGGCGACAAGACCATCGCCCCGACGCCCGGGCCGAGCCCGTCCGGCAGCCCGGACGCGGGAACGGGCGGGTCGACCGACATCGCGTTCGAGGCGGCTCTGAAGGACGCCCAGCAGGCCATGTCGGACCGCGACGCCGCGCTGAAGGCCGGGGACCTCACCAAGTTCGCCGAGGCGGACGCGCGCCTCACCGCCGCCGTGCAGCAGCTGCTCGCGGCCAGCTCGTCGGGTCAGTAGGAGCCCGCGCCCTCGATCGGGTGGTGGTCGCTCACGACGTGAGCAGCCACCACCCGATCAGCATGAGCGTGACGGCGAAGCCGGTGAACTGGTTGAGCCAGAGGAAGCGGTCCCATCCCCGCGTGGCCTGCGTCGCCGCGGCGTCGGCCACCGAGCGGTACGGCCACACCGTCGCGAGGTAGGGGAGCGCGAGAAGTGCGCCGAGGGGGCCCGGCCATGCGGTGGCGAGCATGATGAGACCGGCGAGCGCGTACGCTCCTGCGGCGATCCGCACCGTGCGCGCGGCGCCGAAGGCCGTGGCGATCGATCCGATCCCCGCCTCGCGGTCGGCGACGACGTCCTGCACCGCTCCGAACGCGTGCGACGCGACGCCCCACAGGGCGAACGCGGCGACGACGGCGACGAGGCCCGGCGTCCAGACGGCGTCCGCGAGGACCAG
Source organism: Microbacterium sp. MMO-56 (assembly GCF_037146215.1). Taxonomy (NCBI): domain Bacteria; kingdom Bacillati; phylum Actinomycetota; class Actinomycetes; order Micrococcales; family Microbacteriaceae; genus Microbacterium; species Microbacterium sp. MMO-56. The sequence continues at coordinate 42,612 of NZ_JBBCVW010000018.1, read as the reverse complement.
CCCGTACACGGCGGGCGAGAAGAAGTGGATGCTGCTGGTCACCGAGTCGGCGACGGGACGCTCCTTCAACCGCAGCGGCGGCGCGGAGTAGAACACCACGAAGAAGAGGCTCAGGGCGAGCACGGCCCACGACGGCGGCGACCCCGCCGCGACGAGGACGACGACGAACGGGGCGCACGACAGCGCCGCCGCCCACAGCGTGATCCGGTGGAAGCGCCGGTCGAGGACCGCCCCGTGGGCGCCGCCCTTGCGCGGATTGCGCAGATCCGATTCGTAGTCGAAGACGTCGTTGATCCCGTACATCGCGAGGTTGTAGGGCACCAGGAAGAACAGCGTGCCGATCACGAGGAGGACGTCGATCTCCCGCGTCGTGACGAGGTACGCCGCGGCGAACGGATAGGCGGTGTTGATCCAGCTCACGGGGCGCGACGCCAGCAGGAGCTGACGGACGACCCCTCCGGATCGCCCGGCCGACGCCGTCATGCCTCGCCCCCGGCGGGGTCCTCCACGCGCGGCGAGAACAGGCTTCGCAGGGCGGGCAGCAGGAAGGCGGCGGCGATCGGGTAGGAGAAGTCCTCGATCGGGGCGAGTCCGATCCGCACGCCGCTGATGAGGTGATCGGGGTAGGTGAACAGGTCGGCGGCGATCATCGCGTTGTCGAAGACGGCGGTGAGCGCCACCAGGACGAGTGCCGTCCACACCGAGGCACGCAGTCGGGCGCCGAAACCGGGCCGCGTCGCCGACGCGCACGTCACGATCGCCGCCAGCAGGAGGAACGGGAGGGTCAGCAGGGCGTAGGTCATCGGAGCGCTCCCGGGGCTTCCCCTCGCGGTGTCCTCCGCGCGGCCGCGCGCCGGCGGATCGCGGCGTGCACGACGAGGGCCAGGTGGCACAGGAAGGCGAGGAAGACCGGCTCCTCGAGCGGCAGGTGCGGGAAGAGGTCGATACCGAGCAGCAGCGGACTGCCGCCGCGGACGAAGACGCCGGCCGCGATGCCCGCGGCGTCCCAGAGCACGAAGAACAGGGTCCCGGCGAGGACCGCCAGCGCGGTGGGGACGGGAGCGGCCCAGAACGCCAGCCGGTGGCGGGCGTCGAGGAGGAGCATCCCGCCGAAGGAGACCAGGAGCGCCAGGAGGTACAGGCCGGCCATCGTCACCGCGCCGGTTCGGGTAGGGGAGCCGCGCTCCGGTCGCCGCGCAGACGCTTGACGACGAGCTCGGCGGAGATCAGGCACATCGGCAGCCCGATCCCGGGGAGCACCGAGGTGCCGGCGTACATCAGCCGATCGACGCGGCGGGACACGTTCTTGGGGCGGAACAGCGCGCTCTGCCCGAGGGTGTGGGCGAGTCCGAGCGCGCCCCCGCGGAAGGCACCGAGGTCGGCCTCGAAGTCGGCGGGGGCGATCGTGCGTCGGACCCGGATGCGCGAGGCCAGATCGGGGATGCCGGTCCACGTCGCGATCTGGTCGATGACCCGGTCGGCGGCCGCCTCGATGCGCGGATCGCCCCGGCCGTCGACGCCGCCGTGCCCGAGCGAGGGGTCGGCGGGCATCGGGACGAGGACGAACAGGTTCTCGTGGCCCGGAGGGGCGACCGAGTCGTCGGTCGCGGACGGCCGGCAGACGTACACCGACGCGGGGTCGGGGATCCGCGTGTCGCGTCCGAAGATGTCGTCGAAGTTCCGGGTCCAGTCCCGGGCGAACAGGAGCGTGTGGTGGGCGAGCTGCGGGAGGGGTCCGTCGACGCCCAGGAGGAGCAGCAGCGCCCCCGGTCCCGGGTTGCGCCGGGCCCACCAGCGCGGGCGGTAGGACCGCTCGCCGTCGCCGAGCAGGCGCGTCTCGGTGTGATGGAGGTCGGCGGTCGAGACCACGACGTCGGCGGCGTGCTCCGATCCGTCGGCGAGGCGGACGCCGTGAGCGCGGCCCTCCGTCACGAGGATGCGTTCGACGGGGGCGGAGGTGCGGATCGTCGCCCCGGCCTCCGTCGCGAGGCGGGCGACGGCGGCGATCAGCTCGCTGAAGCCGCCCCGCGGGTACAGGACGCCGTCGTCCAGGTCGAGGCGGCTCATCAGGTGATACAGAGCGGGAGCCGTCGACGGCGAGGCCCCGAGGAAGACGGCCGGGTAGCCGAGGATCTGGCGCAGGACGTCGTCGTCGAAGGAGTGAGCGACGTGACGCTCGAGAGAACGGGTCAGGAGGGATGCCAGTCGCGGCGCGCGGCGCAGGACGGCGGGGTCGCGCAGCCCCTCGGACGAGGCGTACGTGTCGTAGAGGAAGCGCGACACGGCCAGGTCGTACGCCTCGGACGCGGAGTCCAGGTACGCGTCGAGTCGCGCTCCGGCCCCGGCCTCGCGGGCCTCGAAGAGCGCGCGGGCGTTCTCGCGGCCGGAGACGACGTCGACGGGGCTCCCGGGGCCCGCTCCCTCGGGCTCGGGGTAGACCCGATAGGCGGGCGTCAGGGGGGCGAGGTCCAGCTGCTCGGCGGCGCTGGTTCCCATCAGGCGGAAGAAGTGCTCGAAGACCTCGGGCATGAGGTACCAGCTGGGACCGGTGTCGAACCGGAATCCATCGCGCTCCCACGATCCCGCCCGACCGCCCAGGTCCGCCCGGGCCTCGAAGAGCGTGACGTCCCATCCGTCGCGGGCGAGGAGTGCTGCCGTCGCGAGCCCGGCGATACCGCCGCCGACGACGGCTGCGCTGCCGCTCACGATTCCAGCCTCCGGGGCGGCAGCCCCGCGAACGCCCGTGCGGCGATGGTCGCCTTCACGGCGTTCGGCACCGACACCCGGACCTCCTCGGTTCTGTCGCGGAGCCTGAGGGCGAGCTCGGCGAACAGCCCGTGCGCGGTGGTGACGGCCCGGCGACAGTCCGCGGGCAGGCTCGGGATCGTCGCCGCGGCCACGTCCAGGTCGCGATCGATGCGGGCGAGCACCTCGTCACGCGTGGCGGCATCCGTGTCGTCGATGCCGAGGTAGTCGCGCCCGAGGCGCCCCCGGTCGTCGATGCGGTCACGGAGGAAGTTGACGTCCTGGAACGCGGCGCCCAGCCGTCTCGCGCCCTCGACCAGGTCGGCCGAGGGCTCGATGGGCTCGGAGCGACCCGCATTGACGAAGACCTGAAGGCACATGAGCCCCACGACCTCGGCCGACCCGTACACATAGGCGTCGTGCGAGGCGGCGTCGTGCGCGGTCCGGGTGAGGTCGGTGCGCATGGATGCGAAGAAGGGGCGGACCAGCTCGGCGCGGATGCCGCACTCGCGGGCGGCGAGGGCGAAGGCGTGCACGACCAGGTTCGTGCTGAACCCGCGTGCGAGGGCTGTCAGGGTCTCCGCCTCGAGCTCGTCGAGCAGGAGCCGCTGCGTGGAGGCGGGCACACCCGCGGCGGCGGCGGCGCCGTCGACGATCTCGTCCGCGATCCGCACGAGCGCGTACACGTTGCGGACGTGGCCGCGCACGCGCGGCCCGAGGAGGCGGCACGCCAGGGCGAAAGATGTCGAGTACCGTGCGATGACCGTCGCGGCGGCATCCTGCGCGCACCGGTCGTAGAGCGTCGGGGGCGTCGCGGTCATGGGATCCGCTCCTCGATGACCGTCGCGATGCGCAGCAGCAGCGCGCCGGCGGGTGCGGGAAGCTCGGGGGAGGCGGCGCGCGATCGCGCGCGTCCGAGAGCCTCGCGGACGAGCACCTCCACGTCGTCGCGCGCTCCGCTGGCCTCCAGCTCGCGCTGAGCGCGCCGCACGGCGACGGGACCGGTGTGGGCCAGCGCGAGGGCGGAACGCACCTGCGGCCAGGTCTGCCGACGGCGCGCGAGACCGATGAGCGGCGTCCGCTTGGCCTCGCGCAGGTCGGCGCCGGGATCGCGTCCGGCCTGCCCCCGAGTGCCGAAGGTACCGATGAGGTCGTCCACGAGCTGGAACGCGAGGCCGAGGTCGGTCGCCGCGGCGGCGAGGTGCGTGCGGACGTCGAGAGGGGCGTGGGCGAGAGCGGCGCCGGCCAGCAGCGGGGCCTCGAACGAGTAGGCGGCGGTCTTGTCGTGGGCGACGCCGAGCAGCTCGTCCGTCTCCGGCACGTCGGTGCGGGCGGCGTTCTCGACGTCGGCGAGCTCTCCGGCCGCCGAGACGAGGATGGCGTCGTCGAGGATGTCGAACAGCGCCGTGCGGACGCCCGCATCCACGTCGGCGGCCGCGATCAGTCGACTGGCCTCGAACAGGAGGAGGTCTCCCGCCAGGACTGCGGCGGCGTCGGCGACGAGCGTGGCATCCTCGGGCCGCGCACCGAAGGCGAGGGCGCGGGTGCGGAAGCGACCCGCCACGTTCGGGATACCCCGTCGCTCCAGGTCGCGATCGATCAGGTCGTCGTGCACGACGAAGGCCGTGTGCAGGATCTCGAAGGCGGCGGCGACCTGCCAGACGGCGGCGTCGGTCGCGCGCGGGAGAGCCTGTGCGTCCTCGCGCGCGGCTCCCGGCTCCGTGAGAGCCCGGAAAGCGGCCACGACCATCCGGGGGCGCGCGCGCTTGCCGTCGGCGCCCGCGGCCGCCGCCGCATCCGCCAGGGCGATCGCACCGTCGCCGAGTCGTCCCGCGCGTCGTCCCAGACGATCCATCGACGCGGCGATCGCCTCGTCGATGCCGGTTCTGTCCGCGTCGTCGACCGAGATCATCGCGGCGATCCCGTCGCGGCCCCGGCGAAGACGTGCATCTGCTCCGCCTGCAGGACGAGCCAGGGGCTGAAGGCCCAGGGCGTGGCGCGCAGGGAGGTCGCCAGGTCGGCGGGGTCGACCCACAGCGCCTCGACGACCTCGCGCGGGTTCAGGCGGGGCTCGTCGTCCACGTACGCGGTGTACACCGGGCACAGCTCGTGCTCGACGATCCCGCTCGCGTCGACGGCGCGGTACCGGAACAGGGGGAGAGCAAGCTCCACATCGCGCAGGGCGAGACCGAGCTCGTGCGCGGCGTGTCGGTGGACGGCGGCGACGACCGGCTCGGCCGGCCGGGGGTGGCCGCAGAACGAGTTGCTCCAGACGCCGGGCCAGGTCTTCTTGTCCAGTGCCCGGCGCGTGACGAGCGTCTGCCCCGCACTGTTGTAGACATGACAGGAGAAGGCGAGGTGGAGCGCGGTGTCGCTGCCGTGCACGCTCGACTTCGGGGCCGTCCCGATCTCGTTCCCCTCCTCGTCCACGAGGACGACGGTATCGATGGCGGTCTCGCTGGCAGCCACGTTCTTCCTCCTTTTTGCTAGCTAAACTAGCAATGTCCTGAGATACTACCTGGGGATGTCGGAGGTGTCCACCGTGACCGAGAGATGGGTCCCGCAGACCCCGCGGGAAGAGATCGTGCTGTCGACGCTGACCGCGATGCGGGCCTTCAGCGACGCCATGGATCGCATGCACACGGGCATCCGCGGCGAGATGGAGATGAACGCGAGCGATCTGGCGGCGTTGCGCATGGTGATCGTGCGCGAGCAGCGCGGCGAGTGGGTCTCACCGCACGACATCGCCGTCCACCTCGGCATCTCGACGGCGTCGACGACGAAGCTCCTGGACAGGTTGACCGAGAGCGGCCATGTCGAGCGCCGACCGCATCCGCACGATCGCCGCGCGCGGATCGTCGTGATCACCGACGCCGCTCGTGCGGAGTTCTTCCGCCATTTCGCCCAGCGGATGACCCGGATGCGCGCGGCGATGGATTCGTTCAGCGACGATGAGCTCGGATCCATCACGAGGTTCTTCGGCGAGATGGGGCTCGCCCTCCAGGAGTGACCCACCCGGACGACGCGTGGTCCGGACAGGCGAAAGGCCCCCTGATCTGGATATCTCCAGTCAGAGGGCCTTTCCTTTGTTGCGGGGACAGGATTTGAACCTGCGACCTCTGGGTTATGAGCCCAGCGAGCTACCGAGCTGCTCCACCCCGCGGCACAAGAAATGACTCTAGCACGGATTCGGAGTGGTCCGTGCACGTTGCAGCGATCCGTGCCCGCGGGGGAGGATGAACGCATGACGACGGGCGACAGCGGCGGGGGCGGTGCACCGGCCGATCGGACAGCCGTCGAGACCTCGGAGACGGGTGCCGTCGGGGTCGCCGTCGCACAGTTCGCGCCGACGGCGGACACGGCCGCGAACCTCGAGGCGATCGCGGAGCTCACTGACCGAGCCGCGGCGCGCGGAGCGGCCGTCGTGCTGTTCCCCGAGTACGCGAGCTACTTCGTCGATCCGATGGACGACTCGCTCCGGGCCCACGCCGAGGAGCTCGACGGGCCGTTCACGCGCGGGCTGCGCGAGATCGCCGGGCGCGCCGGAGTCGTGGTCGTGGCGGGCCTCGTCGAGCGCGGCGAGGACGAGCGCGTCCGGAACACCGTCGTCGCGGTCGACGGCGAGCGCATCCTCGCCACCAACGGCAAGCTGCACCTCTACGACGCGTTCGGGCAGCGCGAGTCGGACTGGATCGAGCCGGGGGAGATCGCCGAGCCGCAGACGTTCGAGGTGGGAGGCATCCGATTCGCGCTGATGACCTGCTACGACCTGCGCTTCCCCGAGGTGGCGCGCACACTCGCCGATGCGGGCGCCCACGTCGTGCTGACGGCCGCGGAATGGGTGCGCGGTCCGCTGAAGGAGCAGCACTGGCGCACGCTGCTGCACGCCCGCGCCATCGAGAACACCCTCTACGTCGCCGGAGCCGACCACCCGCCGCCGATCGGCGTCGGATCATCGGTGATCGTGGACCCGCAGGGGGTGGAGATCGCGGGCGTCGGCGTCGCGACGGACGTCGCGGTCGGCTTCGTCGAGGCCGCCGTCGTGCAGCGGGTCCGGACCGTCAACCCCGCGCTCGCCCTGCGCCGGTTCCGCGTCGTCCCCCGCTGACCCCGAGCTCCCGATGCGCGAGACCGCGCGAATGTGCGGCGGGCGGCTCAGGCGAGGGAGCGCAGGCGGTCGGACGCCTCGAGGATCACCTCGGTCCGCTTGCACGCGGCGAAGCGGACGAGGCTCGCGTAGCGATCCCGATGGCCGGGGGTGACGAAGGCGGTGAGGGGGATGGCGACCACCCCGGCGCGCTCGGGAAGGGCCCGGCAGAAGTCCGCCGCGTCCTCTCCGCCCGCCAGGAACGCGGCCGCATCCGCCACCGTGAAGTAGGAGCCCGCCGCGACCGACACGGCGAACCCCGCCGCGCGCAGTCCCTCGCCGAGCAGGTCGCGCTTGGCGCGCAGGGTCGCCGCGATGCCGGAGAAGTAGTCGTCGCCGAGGCCGAGACCGACCGCCACCGCAGACTGGAAAGGCGTGCCGTTCGTGTAGGTGAGGAACTGCTTGACGGCCAGGACGGCATCGATGAGGTCGGCCGGCCCCGTGATCCAGCCGATCTTCCAGCCGGTGGTGGAGAACGTCTTGCCGGCCGAGGAGATCGACAGGGTCCGCTCCGCCGCGCCCGGCAGCGTCGCCACGGGGACGTGGGCGCCCTCGAAGACCAGGTGCTCGTACACCTCGTCGGTGACGATGATCGCGTCGTGCCGCTCCGCCAGACGCACGATCTCGGCGCGGGCCTCCGCCGAGAACACGGCTCCGGTCGGATTGTGCGGGTCGTTCACCAGGATGATCCGGGTCCGGTCGGTGACCGCGCGGGCGAGGGCGTCCAGATCGGGCTGGAAGTCGGGGAAGCGCAGCGGCACGGGCACCAGCCGGGCGCCGGCCAGGGCCACGCAGGCGGCGTACGAGTCGTAGAACGGCTCGAAGACGACGACCTCGTCCTCCGGCGACGCGATGAGGGCGAGGAGGGTCGCGGCCAGCGCCTCCGTGGCGCCCGCGGTGATCAGGACCTCCCGCCCGGGATCGAGCTCGATCCCGGAGAAGCGCCGGCGGTGCGCGGCGACCGCATCGAGGAGCACGGGCACGCCGCGACCGGGCGCATACTGGTTCGCCCCGGCGGCGATGGCGGCGCGGGCCGCGTCGAGCACCTCGGCGGGGCCGTCCTCGTCGGGGAAGCCCTGTCCGAGGTTGATGGCTCCGGTCCTCGCCGCGAGCATCGACATCTCCGCGAAGATCGTCGGAGCCGGTACGCCGCCCGGTCCGAGAAGGCCGGCGCCGGATGCTGCGCGGCGCCACGCGCCGGGGATCTCTCGCATCCGTCACACGCTACAGGCTCATCCAGAACACACGCATAGGCGGGTCGAGGCGCCGCCATAAGCAACGCACAGGATCCGCGGTCATGCTGAAGGTGTCTTGGGAAGGGAACACCATGAGCGACACCACGCCGAACTCGAACGAACCGCAGCCGGAGCGCGACGACGCGCAGCGTCCGCCGCTGCCGGCACAGAACGCCGCCGACGCGGCCACGGCGCAGGCCCCGTCCGGCGCCCAGTCGTCGACGCCGCCGGAGGCGCGGCCCGCGCCCGCCTACGGCGAGTACGCCGCGCAGCAGCCGTACACGGCTCCGGGCGCGCCCCACGCGCCGTCCGCGCAGACCCCGCAGGCGCCCGGTGCGCTCGGCGCGCCCGGCGCGCACTATCCGACGACTCCGTACCCGTCGGCGGGCGTGCCGGCAGCGGGCGCCTCCGGAGTGCACGCGGCGCCCGCGCCCGTCGGCACGGGCGGCGCGGGCCGCGTCGGCGCCGGGAAGGTCGTCGGGATCATGGTCGCGGCGGCGCTCGTGGGCGGGGCGGCGGGTCTCGGGATGAGCGCCGCCGGCGCCTCGTTCTTCCCGCAGTCGCAGACGGTCGTCACCAGCGGTCCCTCCACCGTGACCGTGAACAACACCGACTCGGTCACCCAGACCACCGCGATCGCCGCGAAGGTCGTGCCGTCGGTCGTGACGATCTCGGCGTCGGGCGGATCCTCCGGCGGCACCGGATCGGGCGTCGTGCTCACCGCGGATGGCTACGTCGTCACGAACACCCACGTGGTCACGCTGGACGGCGCGACCGCCGACGCGAAGCTCACGGTCACGACCTCCGACGGCAAGGTCTATGGCGCCACCATCGTCGGCACGGACCCGACCTACGACCTCGCGGTCATCAAGCTGACCGACGCGTCGGGCCTCACGCCGATCCAGTTCGCGGACTCCTCGAAGCTCAACGTCGGCGACCAGACGGTCGCCGTCGGAGCCCCGCTCGGCCTGTCGAACACGGTCACCACGGGCATCGTCAGCGCCCTCAACCGGTCGATCCAGATCGCCTCGTCGGCGGCGCCCGAAGGCGATGCGCAGGATCGCACCCCGCAGCCGGGGCAGAACGACTCGCCGTTCCAGTTCGACTTCGGACAGGGCCAGCAGCAGAGCCCGAAGAGCTCGATCTCCATCGCGGTCATCCAGACGGACGCCGCGATCAACCCGGGCAACTCGGGCGGCGCGCTCGTGAACGGCGACGGCAAGCTGATCGGCATCAACGTCGCGATCGCCTCGGCCGGGGGCTCGGGGTCGTCGGGCCAGTCCGGCTCGATCGGCGTGGGCTTCTCGATCCCGTCCGACATCGTCAAGCGCGTCACCGACGACATCATCGCGAACGGGAAGGCGACGCACGGCCTCCTCGGTGCGATGGTCGGTGACGCCGCGGCGCAGCAGGGAGCGACGACGGCCGGAGCGTTCATCAGCGAGGTCACCGGTGGCGGTGCCGCCGCGAACGCCGGCCTCAAGAAGGGTGATGTCGTCACCTCCTTCAACGGCGTGCCGATCACCGACGCGACCGATCTCACCGCGCAGGTGCGCGCCCTGGCGGGCGGGAGCACCGCCAAGCTCGTCTATGTCCGCGACGGGGCGACTTCGTCGACGGAGGTCACACTGGGGACACTCACGCAGTAGCGAGGGCGACCGGCGGCGGTCGCCGCACGGTCTGGGACGCCACCCCGCGATAGGCTCGCGGGGTGGCGTCCTTCTCGTTCGACGCCGGCAACGCCGGGAAGCTGTTGCGCATCCCGCTCTACCTGCTGGGGCGCGCGGCGACGCTCGCGATCGGCCGGACCCGTGACGCGAGCCGTCCCCTGTGGGTTTTCGGCTCGGCCGTCGGCGTCGCGGACGGCGCGGAGGCCCTCCTGCGGGTCGCGCTCGCGCACGGCGAGGACGTGGTCTGGCTGACCGCCGGTGATCGCGACGCCGCCGACGCGGCGCGCCGGGGCATCCGGTCCGCGCCGAAGAACTCGCTCCGGGGGTTCTGGTGGACCGCCCGCGCAGCGGTCGTGGTGGTGACCCACGGGTTCGGCGATGTGAACCGCTACGCCGCCACCGGGGGCGTGATCGTCCAGCTGTGGCACGGCATCCCGCTCAAGCGGATCGGTCTGGATGCCGAGGTGACCTCCGCGAGTCCGTTCCCCTTCGCCCCCCGCCTGGGGTCCCGGCTGGTGCGCGGCCTGTACCGCCGCACGCAGTCGCGCATCCGCCTCGTGCCCGCGGCGTCGGAGGTCGTGCGCGGTCGTCTGGAGTCGGCGTTCGGCCTGCCGACGGAACGCGTGCCCGTCGTCGGCGAACCCCGGACCGACGTTCTGTCCGCGGGGTCTGCGACGCAGCGCCGCGTCCGGGCCCGCGCTGCACTGACGGACCTGCTGGAGGGGATCGGCCCCGACACCTCCCTCGTCCTGTACGCGCCCACGTGGCGCGACGGCGCGCCGGATCCGGCTGCGCCCTCGGACGTCGAGCGCGCGGCGATCGAGGACCTCCTGGCGGAGACCGATGCGGTGCTGCTGCTGCGATCCCACCACCTGGGCGGCGGCGACGCCGTGCCGACGAGCGCTCGGGTGCGGGCGCTCGGCGCCGACGTCGTGGCCGACGTCACGCCGCTGCTTCCCGGCCTGGACGTCCTGGTGACGGACTACTCGTCGCTCGCCTTCGACGCCGGGCTGGTCCCGCTGCCGACGCTCTTCCTCGCCCCCGACCTGGCCGCCTACGCGCGCAGCCGCGGTTTCTACGGGACGTACGCGGACGTCGCGGGGGACGACCCCGCGTCCGACTGGACGGCACTGCACGCGCAGCTGCGCGAGGTCCTCACCGACGAGCGCGTCCGCGGTGCGCGTGTCGAGCGGTCCCGGCTGCTCGGCGAGCGGATGCACGTGCACCACGACGGCCGGAACGCGGAACGGGTGTACCGTGCGGTGCGTCGGATGCTCGGGGACGCGCGCGACACCCCCTCACCGATGCGGCAGGAGACCCGATGACGCTCGACGCCCGTATCGAGACCGACGCCCGTATCGACACCGACGGGGAGGGCGCGTCCGTCCTCGTCCTCGCCGGCCCGGGGGAGCCGCCGCACGCGGTCGCGCTCATCGGCCGCCGTGCCCGCGTCGACGGTGTCGTCTCTCCCGCCGAGCGCGCCGGGACGGGCGGCGGCTGGGAGTGCCGCCTCGACCTCCACGCGGCGCGGTGGGGCGGGCCCGCACGTCCGCTGCCGAGCGGGCGGTACGCGCTCTCGCTGACGGCTCCGGGCGGCCGGGACATCCCTGTGGACGCGCGGATGCCCGTGACGATCGCGCCCACGATGCGGGTGTCGCTGGAGGAGGGCGTGGTCACCGTGGGTCCGCCGATCGATCCGGCGTACGCGTCGGGCGAGGGTCAGGACGCCCTCGAGCGCCGCTACGCGATGCGCCGGGACCCGCTGGAGAACGCGGTCTTCTTCGAGAGCTTCTACGGCCGGAACGCGAGCTGCAATCCGCGCGCGATCGACCGCGAGCTCGCGCGTCTGGCGCCGGGCGTCACGCGGTACTGGAGCGTCGTCGACCTCTCCGTGGCGGTCCCGCCGGGCGCCGTGCCGGTGGTGGAGGGCAGCCCCGAGTGGTGGCGGGCACGCGGCGCGGCGCGGCTCCTCGTCGTCAACGACTGGCTGAGACGGCGGTACGCGCGCCGTCGCGGCCAGGTCGTCCTGCAGACGTGGCACGGGACGCCCCTCAAGCGGCTCGCCCTGCACCGTCCGGGTGTCGACCCGCGCCGCATGCTGGCGGTGTTCCGCGAGAGCCGCCGCTGGACGGTGCTGCTCGCGCAGAACGGCTACGGCGAGCGCATCCTCCGTAAGGCCTATGCCTTCCTGCGCGGCCCCATCTGGGTCGAGGGCTATCCCCGCAACGACGTCCTCATCACGGGAGACGGCGCCGCCGTGCGGGCCGCGCTGGGGGTCGGTGCCGACGAGCGGGTCGTCCTGTACGCGCCGACGTGGCGGGACGACCGGGAGGAGATCGTCGACTTCCTGGACCTGGAACGGCTCGCCCGCGACACCGGCGCGGTCGTCCTCGTGCGCGGGCACTCGCGCACGCTGCTGCCCGGATCGGACACGGTCGGCGCCCGCGTCGTCGACGTGACCGCCTTCCCCGACGTGTCCGAGCTGCTCGTTGCGGCGGACGTGCTCGTGACCGACTACTCGTCGGTGATGTTCGACTTCACCGCGACCGGCAAGCCGATCGTCTTCTTCACCCCGGATCTCGCGCACTACCGGGAGGATCTCCGCGGCTTCTACTTCGACCTGCCGACGCACGCGCCCGGGCCTCTCGTCACGACGCAGGAGGACCTCACCGCCGCACTGTCCGAGCCGGGTGTCCCCGTGGAGTTCTCGGGACGCTACGACGCGTGGCGGGCCCGGTTCAACCCGCGCGACGACGGCGGTGCGGCCGCGCGGGTGGTCGCCCGCATCCTCGACCAGCGGTTCGTCGACAGGGCGTGAGGGCGCAGGTCACGGGAGCGGGGTGTTCCGATCGAGCCGAGAGGTGTCGATGTCCTCCCGGGCGCCGAGTGCGAAGCCGCCGATGAACCCCGTGCCCCAGGCCAGATGCATGGCGGGGAGGACGGCGACGGCCCACGCCCGCTCGCGCACACCCGGTCCCGCGCTGCGGCCGAGGGCATGCGCGAGGACGAGGGCGACGTAGGCCGCGACGGGCAGGTAGACCACGGAGGCGACCACGGACCAGACGCCCGCGAGCAGTCCCGTCAGCTGCAGCACGGCGACGACGAGCGCGACCACCATCGCGACCACGAGCGCGGGGGGAGCGAAGAAGCGCACCGAGTTACGCCGTCCGTGCCGCCGGACGAGCTCGCCCCGCCACGCGCCGGTGGAGCGGAACTGGCGTACCAGTCGCATCCAGTTCTCGCGGGGCCAGTACGCGACGGCGAGGGCCGGATCGAACCAGACGCGGTAGCCGGCGCGTCGGACGCGCAGGTTGAGCTCCCAGTCCTCGCCGCGGCGCAGGCTCTCGTCGAAGCCGCCGACCTCGTCGAGCACGGCGCGACGGATCACGCCGAGGTACGCGGACTCCGCCGGCCCCTCGGCGCCGCCGAAGTGGTAGGCGCCGCCGCCGAGCCCGACGCGGGAGTTGTAGGCGCGCGCCGCGGCCCGCTGGAACGGCGTGCGCCCTTCCGCACGCATGACGCCGCCGACGTTGGCGGCCCGCACGCGGGCGAGGGTCGCCAGGGCCCGCCGCGTGTACCCCGGCTCGAGGGCGGAATGCGCGTCGACGCGCACGATCGTGGGATACCGGGCCGCCGCGACCGCGAGGTTGAGGCCGACCGGGATGTCGGCGGCCGGGTTCGCGATCAGCCGCACCCGGTCGTCCTCGTCGGCGAGTCGCCGCGCGATGGCATCCGTGCCGTCGGTGGAGGGGCCGAGCGCCAGGATGAGCTCCGTCGGACCGTCGACGTCTTGGCTCGTGACGCTCGCGACGGCGGCTTCGAGATAGCGCTCCTCGTTGAGAACGGGCATCACGAAGCTCACGCCCGATCCGGGCGGCGGCACCGGGGCGTCCCGCGTCGGCTGGCCTTCGTGCATCCGTCGATCATGTCACGCCCGCCCGCCGCCCCTCCGTCCGCGAGACCGCGCATATGCCACGCTGCGGGCGCCGACAGCGCACATCTGCGCGGTCTCGCGGGGTGGGGTGGATGCCGGAGCGGGGCGGGGTGGACGCCGGAGGGGGAGGAGGGGGAGGCTCGTTAGGCTGAACGGGTGGGATGGATCTCAGATGCGCGCGGCGCGGCGGACCTCGTCTGCAGGGCGGTGCGCGCGCGGTTCGCGGCACGGGACGTGCGCGCCCGGATCGCACGGGCGCCCCGTCACCCGTCGCAGCATTTCCGCGTCGCCGTGTACTTCGCGGACGGCGACGTCAACATGTACCAGATCCGCCAGTGGTACCGCCCGCTGGCGGGCCTGGCCCGCCGGTGGCCGGTCGTCGTGCTCGCCCGGAACGCATCGGGCGCTCGCGCGCTGCTGTCCGACGGCGCGCTGCCGGTCGCCTTCGTGCCGACGGTGCGCGATCTCGAGGACTACCTCGGCACGCAGGACCTCCGCGTCGTCCTGTACGTGAACCAGAACACACGGAACTTCCAGATGTTCCGGTACGGCCGCCGGTGGCACGTGTTCATCAACCACGGCGAGTCCGACAAGATGTACATGACCACCAACCAGTTCAAGGCCTACGACTACGCCCTCGTCGCGGGCGACGCGGCCCGTGAGCGCCTGGGCCGTGTGCTCTGGGACTACGACGTCGAGGACCGGACGATCGAGATCGGACGTCCCCAGGCCGACCACTACTCGGGTGAGCTGCCGTACACCCCCGACGAACGCGTCGTCGTCCTCTACGCACCGACGTGGGAGGGCGACCGCCCGTCCGCCCACTACGGCTCCGTCCGGACGCACGGCGAGGCGCTCGTCGCCGCGGTGCTCGCGTCTCCCCGCCATCGGCTGATCTACCGACCGCACCCCCGCTCGGGGGTCGTGGACGCGGCGTACGGCGCCGCGAACGCCCGCATCATCGCGGCGATCGCGGCGGCGAACGCCGCCGATGCCGGGGCGCGGCACGTGTACGACGCGGCGCCCGAGGTCGGCTGGCAGCTGTCCGCGGCCGATGTCGCGATCGTGGACGTCTCCGCGATGGTCTACGACAGGCTCGCGGCCGACAGGCCGTTGCTCGTCACGCGTCCCACGGATCCCGAGGCGGTCCTGGACACGCGCGGCTACCTGTCCGATGCGGAGTGGCTGAGCGCGGACGCGGCACCTCGCGTGCTCGATGAGGCGGAGCGCGTGCTGGCCGATCCGGACGCCGTGAGACGGCTGGACGGCTGGGTGCGACATTACTTCGGCGACACCGCGCCGGGAGCTGCGACCGCCCGGTTCGAGACGGCGATCGCCACGCTCATGCAGCGCTGGGAGGACTGGCACTCCCGATCGTCGGACGAGGGCGGGATGCCCGAGGCCGCCGAGCTCGACGAGGGCTGAGTCCACCGGGCGCCGCTCGCGGGCGCCGTCGCTCACGCGCCGTCGGGGGCCTGTCCGTCGGACGTCTGCCCGCCGGAGGCAGCGGCGTCATCGGTGTTCTCCGCCGTGGGCGGCATGACCTCCACCGAGATGCCGACCCCGCCGTCGAGGAACGCGAGCACGTCCACCGGGGCCGCGGGCGGGAGAACCTCGCCGGGTGTGCGCGGCTGCCACGGCTCTGCGGGCAGACCTGCCCACTCGGTCGGGTCCTCGGGGCGGCTCTGGAAGATTCCCATCGTCCTATTGTGCGCGCCTTAGGGCATGCGCACGACGATCAGGCGTGCGTGGTCTCGTCGTCGGTGGCGGGGGCAGCGTCGTCGATCGCCGCGTCCGCCTCGGGGATCGCCTCGCGACCGCGGCGTACGCGTCCGCTCGTCGTGACGACGGCCGTTCCCACGGCCTCCGTGATCTTGCGGCCGCCGGCTCCCAGCGCCGATCCCACGCGTCGCACGCTTCCGAGCGCGGCGTGCTCGAGCCGCGCGGCACCGGGGCGGGGCTCGAGCTCTTCCGGATACCGAGCCGGCACGACGCCGAAGGCTCGGCGCGAGCCGACGACGACACGACGGCCGAGCAGATGGTTCCCCGTGCCGCCGACGGCTGCGCCGATGCCGAACGGCAGTGCCTTTCCGAGGACGGAGGCGCCTCCCTTGGCGGCGAACTGACGCACGAACGCGCCCTTGAGCCGGTCGACGAGGGGCCCGACCGCGGCTCGGGGGAGGGACTTCGTGATCAGTTCGCCCCAGTACGCGGATCTCGGTCCGCCCTTGCCGGAGACCTGACGCGTGAGCTGAGCGACGAGATCGACGCCCTCCTGACCGAGCATGAGGGTCAGTACGAGTGCGCGCGCCCGGTCCGGGTTCTCGATCGGGATGCCGTGCAGCTCCGCGAGCGACTGCGCGAACAGCGCCGTCGCGTCGAGGAAGCCGACCGTCTCCACACCGGAGAGGGCGAGCGTCACGCCCGTGCCGATGCCCGGGATCACCGCCGTGGCGCCCACGGCGGCGCCGCCGGTGGTCACCGCGGCGAGGTAGCGGCGCTCCAGCATGCGCACGATCTGCGCCGTGGTGGCGTCGGGGTGGCGCAGGCGGATGCTGCGCAGGTGCGCGACGACGACGGGCCGTTGCACGCGCAGCACACCGTCGAGGGCGCGGATGGCGTGCGGATGCTCCGGAGACCCCTCCGGCGGGAGCCCGCCCGCCCACGGGGAGTCGTCCGGCATCGAGTGGATGCGGTGGACCTTTGCCATGACGGGGACGATCCTATGGACCCCCCCTGAGCGGCCGCTGTGGACTCAGACGAACTGGTTGGCGCGCTCGAGGTCCTCGGCGAAGTCGACTTCGACCGCGTACAGGTCGGAGATGTCGAGCGGTTCGAGCAGCATCCCGTTCTGCGCGATCGCGAGCTCGAGTCCGCGCTCGAAGTAGTCCTGGTCGCCGACGCGTCCGAGCTGGGTGATGAGGGCGCGCTTGTCGCGGCTGGAGACGTAGTTGATGCCGACGGCCTCACCGATTCCGCCCCGCACCGTCTTCGAGAGCTCCTTGATGTATCCCTCGGCGGTCACGGTGTACTTCACCTCTTCGTCGCTCACCTTCGCGGTGTTCACGGTGACGAAGGACTGGTCGCGGCGGATCGGGTCGATCGCCCGCCCGAGCACGCGCGGATCGAAGACGACGTCGCCGTTCATCCAGAGCACTCCGCCGCGGCCGGTGGCGGTGAGGGCGCGCAGGAGGCTCTTGGAGGTGTTCGTCTGGTCGTAGCGGTCGTTGTGGACGTAGTCGACGTGCGGGAACGCCTCGATCACCGTCTCGGCGCGGTAGCCGACGACCGTGGTGATGCGCGCGTCGTCGCCGAACGCGGCGCGGATGTTGTCGTGCTGCTGGCGCATGATGGTACGGCCGTCGCTCAGCTCGGTGAGGGGCTTGGGAAGGCTGCGGCCGAGGCGCGAACCCATCCCCGCGGCGAGGATCACGGTCTGCAAGGTCATGGTGGGGTACTCCTGGAGGTGTTGTTCACCGGCTGTTCAGCGGGTGGACACTCCGACGTGCCGTCAGCCATGCTATCGAACTCGTCTGGCAGGAGGCAGGAAAGGCCCGGTCCGTTGCGTTTCCGTGATCCTAGGGGCCGTCGTCACGGAGGGAAAGAGGCCGGGCACGCGTACATCCGGCTTGGTAGGTTGGTCCGGTGACCGCCTCCTTGCCGCAGCCCGACGACGACGCCGGCGAGGACACTGTCTCCACGCCGCCTCTGCCCGCCGTCAGCGCCGCCGAAGCCGCGGCCGCGGGTGCGTCGCCCGCTCGGACGGACGCGCCGACGGGTTCCGGTCCGGCGAGCCCGGAGTCCTCGCGCCCGGCTCGCCCGGCGCGGCCGAAGAAGCGTGCACCCCGCACCCCGCGGGCGGGGAAGACGACCGCATCGGCTCGCACCTCGCCCGTGCCACCGCCGCCGGCCGTGCCGGCATCCGTCGCGGCGGCGCGCTTCGACGAGGCGGCGGAGTCGGAGTCGGAGGACCCGGCGATCACCGCCGACGAGCCTGCCGTCGACGACGCCGCGTCGCCGGACACCGAGGTCGTCGCCGAGACGGTTGCCTCTGCGGAGCCCGAAGAGGACCCCGAGGCAGCCGCCGACGAGCAGGTGGCTCTCGACGAGCCCGAGGTCGTCGTGGACGAGCAGGTGGCTCTCGACGAGCCCGAGGTCGTCGTGGACGAGCAGGTGGTTCTCGAGGAGCCCGAGGTCGTCGTGGACGAGCAGGTGGCTCTCGACGAGCCCGAGGTCGTCGTGGACGAGCCGATCGAGGTCCCGGCTCCCGAGGAACCCGAGCCCGAACCCGAACCCGGGCCCCAGGAAGAGACCGTCGTGCTCGGCGACGAATCCGTCTCGGACGACGACCAGGGGCCGGCGGAGGACCTTCTCGCCGTCATCGCCTCCGACGACGACGGTGAGGCGCTCCCCGTCGCGGACGTCCCCGCCCTGCGGCTGCGGGCGGTGACCAAGAGCTTCGGGGGCACCCGCGCCGTCGACGGGATCGACCTGACGGTCCCCGCAGGGACCTTCTACGGGATCGTCGGCCCCAACGGTGCGGGCAAGACGACCACCCTGTCCCTGATCGCGGGCCTGCTCCGAGCGGACGCGGGCTCGATCGAGGTCGCCGGGGTGGACCTGTCCGCCGACCCCCGCCGCGCGAAGCAGCAGATGGGCATCCTGCCCGATCGGCTGCGTACGTTCGACCGGCTCACCGGCCGGCAGCTGCTCCACTACTACGGGGTGCTCCGCGGGCTCGCGTCCACCGTCGTCGAGTCCCGCACCGCGGATCTCGCCCGGGCGTTCGATCTCACCGAGGCCCTCGGCCGGCAGGTCTCCGACTTCTCCACCGGCATGACGAAGAAGCTCATGCTGGCGGGGGCGATGATCCACTCGCCGCGCGTGCTGGTCCTCGACGAGCCCTTCGAGTCCGTGGATCCCGTCTCCTCCGCCGTGATCCTCGACATCCTGGCCGCCTATGTGGAGCACGGGGGGACCGTGATCCTCTCGAGTCACGGCATGGATCTCGTGGAACGCGTCTGCAGCGGTGTCGCGATCATCGTGGCCGGCCGGGTGCTCGCCCAGGGCACGCTCGACGACGTGCGCGGGGAGCTCTCGCTCGAGCAGCGGTTCATCGAGCTGTCCGCCGGCATCGCGGACGTGGAGGGCCTGGAGTGGTTGCACACGTTCTCCGACTGAGGTTCGACCTCCTCGTCGGGGCGGTGCGCGGCGACGGACGTCACCGCGCCCGCATCATCGCCGGGATCGCCCTGATCGTCGCGGCGCTGGCCGCGGTGGTCGTCGGTGCGGCTCGCCTGCACGGGGCGAGCGACCTCGTCGCGCAGACCGTCACGGTCGTCGCGGGGTCCGCGCTCGCCCTCGGCTTCTTCGCGGCGGCTCTGGTGGGAGGGGCCGACGACCAGCTCGACCCGCGCCGCTTCGCGGTGCTGGGCGCCTCGCCGGGGCCGATCGCCGCGGCGATCCTGCTCGCCAGCGTTCTCAGCGTTCCCGTCCTCGCGCTGATCGTCGCCGCGGTCGCGATCGGGGGAGTGTGGACCGCCCACGGTGCATCCGTCACGATGACCGTCGTCGGCATGGCGCTCGGAGTGGTCACCTGTCTGCTGGCCAGCCGGATCGCGCTGGCGATCGGAGGGCTCCTTCTCCGCGAGCGACGTTCGCGGGAGCTGAGCGGCGTCTTCCTGGTGGCGCTCCTCGTCGTGATCGTGCCGGTCGCCGTCTTCTTCGCGTCTCTCGGCGGGGAGGGCGCCGTCCCGCCGGCGCTGCGCGACGCGGTCGACGTCCTCGCGCTGACTCCGTTGGGTGCGGCATGGGCGGTCCCGGGTGCCTCCCTCGGCGGCGACCCGGTCCTGCCGCTCCTCGTCGCGATCGCGACGGTGGCGGTGCTCGGCGCCCTGTGGTTCCGACTGGCGACGCTGCTCATGACCACCACCGAACGTCCCGGATCGGGGCGCGAGCGTGCGGGACTGGGGTGGTTCGCTCTGACGCCGAGCACGCCGGCGGGTGGCACGGCCGCGCGCAGCCTCGTCTACTGGCTGCGCGATCCCCGGTACCTCGTGAACCTCGTGATCGTGCCCGTCGCCGCCGTCGTGGTGGTCGTGCCGCTGCTGGTCGTGGGCGTGCCCGTCGCCTACGTCGCGCTCATCCCCGCTCCGCTGATGGCGCTGTTCTTCGGCTGGCTCGCGCACAACGACCTCGCCTACGACTCGACGGCGCTCTGGATGCACGTCGCCAGTGCGATGCGGGGCGTGTCGGACCGGATCGGTCGCCTCGTCCCGGTGGCGGTCCTGGGCGTCGCGACGCTCGGCGTCGCCGTCCCGATCTCGGTGTCGCTGCACGGCCGGTGGGCGGTGCTCCCCGCGCTGGCCGGCGTCTGCGCGAGCCTGTTCCTCTGCGGGCTGGGACTGTCGTCCATCTCGTCGGCCGCCGCGCCGTACGCGGCGTCCCGCCCCGGCGACAGCCCGTTCCAGCAGCCGCAGCGCACGAACGGCGGGCTCGCCCAGGCCGCGGTGCTCCTCGGTGCACTCGTCCTGAGCGTTCCTGCGCTGTGGTTCGGCTGGCTCGCCCTCACGCTCGAGGCGGGCTTCGCCTGGGCGGCGCTGTGGACGGGCCTGCTCGTCGGAGCCGTGGTGCTCGTCGCGGGCATCCTGATCGGCGGTCGCGTGTTCGACCGCGGCGGCGGTCGTCTCATGGAGTTCGTGGAGTCGACCTGAGCGTGCACAGTCCGTCCCGGGCGCCCCGCCGGCCGTTAGACTCGGATGCCATGAGCACCCTGGACGGACCCGGCAGACCGGACGACGGCGGGACCCTGACGCTCGATCGCGAACTCGAGGAGCTCCTGCGCGAGGAGAACATCGAGCCCGGCGATCACGAGCGCTTCTCGCACTACGTCAAGAAGGACAAGATCCTCGAGTCCGCGATCACGGGCAAGCCCGTGCGGGCCCTCTGCGGCAAGAAGTGGACTCCCGGGCGCGACCCGGAGAAGTTCCCGGTGTGCCCCACGTGCAAGGAGATCTACGAGTCGCTGATGGGCTGAGCCCTCACGCGTCGATGTAGACGGTCGGCAGAGCCGGATCCGAGCGGCTGAGCGCGAGCGCCTTGCGCGGGAGTTCCGCGCGCGCCTCGGCATGGTGCGTCCGGGCGCGTTCGACGCCCGCCGGGCCCTCGAACTCCGTGTCGATGTCGCCGTGGTCGACGAGGACCACCTGCAGAGCGCGCGCATCCGGATGCGCGGACGCCGTCTGCACCTCCTCGAAGCCGTCCGACACGGCGATCAGCTCGCTCGTGGCGACGCCGTCCGCGAGGGTGCGGAACGCCGCCTTGCGGCCTCCCGTCGACGCCTTCTCGGCGGATGCCTTCGCGACCGACACCCAGCCGCCGGCGGCGTCCTGCCGGGCGACCAGCTTGTAGACCATGCCCGCGGTGGGGGCGCCGGAGCCGGTGACGACCGAGGTGCCGACGCCGTAGGCGTCCACGGGGGAGGCTGCGAGGGCGGCGATCGCGAACTCGTCGAGATCGCTGGTCACCGTGATCCTCGTCCCCGTCGCGCCCAGGCCGTCCAGCTGCGCGCGCACCTCGGCCGCGACGGTGGGCAGGTCGCCGGAGTCGATGCGCACGCCGCCCAGCCCCGTGCCCGCCACCCGGACGGCGGTCGCGACCCCTTCGCGGATGTCGTAGGTGTCGATGAGGAGCGTCGTGTCGACGCCGAGCGCGGCGATCTGGCTCCGGAAGGCTTCCTCCTCGGTGTCGTGCAGGAGCGTCCACGCGTGCGCCGCGGTGCCCATCGTGGGGATGCCCCACGTGCGGCCCGCCTCCAGGTTGCTCGTGGCGCCGAATCCGGCGATGTACGCGGCGCGCGCCGCGGCGACGGCGGAGTGCTCGGCCGCGCGGCGCGAGCCCATCTCGGCGAGCGGCCGGTCGCCGGCGGCGATGCTCATGCGGGCCGCGGCGTTCGCGACGGCCGAGTCGTGGTTCAGGATGCTCAGGGCCAGGGTCTCGAGCACGACGGCCTCGGCGAAGCCTCCTTCGACGGTGAGCACCGGCGACCCGGGGAAGTAGAGATCGCCCTCGCGGTACCCGCGGATCGTGCCCGTGAACCGGTAGCCCTCGAGGAAGGAGAGGGTCTGCGCGCTGACGACGTCGTGGTCGCGCAGGAAGCGCAGCTCCTCCTCGCCGAAGCGGAAGTCGCGCAGCTCCTGGAGCAGGCGCCCGGTGCCGGCGACGACCCCGAACCGGCGCGCACCGGGGAGGCGCCGCCCGAACAGCTCGAACACGCACGGACGGGACGCGGTGCCGTCGCGCAGCGCCGCATCGATCATCGTCAGCTCGTATCGGTCGGTCAGCAGGGCGCTGGAGGGCGCCGCGGATGCTCCTCGGGACATGCCGTCACTCTATCGACGCGGAGCGCCCCGGCATCGCCGGGTACAGTGGGGGATCGTGACGGACGCGCCTATCGGGATCTTCGACTCGGGCGTCGGCGGTCTCACCGTCGCCCGCGCGGTCTCGCAGCTGCTGCCCCGCGAGTCGCTGCTGTACATCGGCGACACGGCGCACTCGCCCTACGGTCCCAAGCCGATCGCGGATGTGCGTCGCTACGGTCTCGAGGTGCTGGACACGCTGGTCGACGAGGGCGTGAAGATGCTCGTGATCGCCTGCAACACGGCATCCGCCGCGATGCTCCGCGACGCGCGCGAGCGCTACGACGTGCCCGTCGTCGAGGTCATCGGCCCCGCGGTGCGCACCGCCATCTCCACGACGCGCAACCGCCGGATCGGGGTCATCGGCACCGCCGGCACGATCGGATCGGGCGTCTACCAGGACATGCTCGGCGTCAACGCCGACCTCGACGTGTTCGCGCAGGCGTGTCCGCGCTTCGTCGAGTTCGTGGAGGCCGGCGTCACGGACTCCGCCGAGGTCCTCGCCGTCGCGGCCGAGTACCTCGCGCCGCTGCGCGAGGCGGACGTCGACACTCTGGTCCTCGGCTGCACGCACTATCCGTTCCTCGAGGGCGCGATCAGCTACGTCATGGGGCCCGACGTGTCTCTCGTCTCGAGCGACAGCGAGACGGCGAAGGACGTCTACCGGCAACTGGTGTCGCGCGACCTGCTCGCGGGGCCGGATGCCTCGCCGACCCACGTGTACGAGGCCACCGGCGACTCCGCCGACGACTTCCTCCGCCTCGCCGACCGTCTGATGGGCCGCGGCGTCTCCGCCGTGCGCCTCGTGCAGACCGGCGCGATCGACCTTCCGAAAGGACGCGCATGACCACCACCCGCGCCGACGGCCGTTCCGTCGACCAGCTCCGCCCCGTGACGATCGAGAGGGGCTGGAGCGCCCACGCCGAAGGCTCGGCGCTCATCTCCTTCGGCGGCACCAAGGTGCTCTGCACGGCCTCGTTCACGGGCGGCGTGCCGCGCTGGCTGACGGGCAAGGGCAAGGGCTGGGTGACGGCGGAGTACGCGATGCTGCCGCGAGCGACGAACTCGCGCAACGACCGTGAAGCCGTCAAGGGCAGGATCGGCGGGCGCACGCACGAGATCTCCCGCCTGATCGGTCGGGCTCTGCGCGCCGTGGTCGACACGAAGGCGCTCGGCGAGAACACCATCGTCATCGACTGCGACGTGCTGCAGGCCGACGGGGGCACACGTACGGCGGCGATCACGGGAGCCTACGTCGCCCTCGCCGATGCCGTCGAGTGGGGCCGCGCGAAGGGGCTGGTGGGAAAGAACGCGAAGGTCCTGCACGATTCCGTCGCCGCCGTCTCCGTCGGCATCATCGACGGCGAGCCGATGCTCGACCTCGCCTACGTCGAGGACGTCCGCGCCGAGACCGACATGAACGTCGTGGTGACCGGGCGTGGTCTGTTCGTCGAGGTCCAGGGGACCGCCGAGGGGGCCCCGTTCGACAAGCGCGAGCTCGACGCGCTGCTGGAGCTCGGCGTCGCGGGCTGTGCCGATCTGCGCGAGGCCCAGACGGCGGCTCTCGTCTCGTGAGCGGCGTCGAGTCCCGCGCGCGCCGAGTGGTGCTCGCGACGCACAATCCGCACAAGGTCGCGGAGTTCGACGCGATCGTCGCCGCGGTCCGCCCCGACCTGCAGGTCGTCGCGTACGACGGTCCCGAGCCGGTGGAGGACGGGGTCACCTTCGCGCAGAACGCGCTCATCAAGGCGCGCGCCGCGGCGGCGCACACGGGTCTGATCGCCCTCGCGGACGACTCCGGGATCTGCGTGGACGTGCTGGGGGGAGCGCCCGGGGTGTTCTCGGCGTACTGGGCCGGCCATCGCAAGGATGCGCAGGCGAACCTCGATCTGCTGCTCGATCAGCTCTCCGACATCGCCGACCCGCATCGCACGGCGCAGTTCGTCTCGACGATCGCGCTCGTGATCCCCGGGGACGGTGACGCGGCGCCCATCGAGCACACGGTCGCCGGCGTCTGGCCGGGGCGGCTCGCCGCCGCATCCGCGGGTACCGGCGGGTTCGGCTACGACCCGATCTTCGTGCCGGATGACCAGGGCGCCGGGCCGGCGCGGACGGCGGGCGAGTTCACGGCCGCCGAGAAGAACGCCGTGTCCCACCGGGCCCGCGCGTTCCACGCCCTGCTGCCGCTTCTGCAGGGTCTGTAGGAGCACCGCGGGGCGAGTGAAAATCGTCCTCATTCCCGACTGGCCGCGATCGCGGCGGGAGGACCGCGCCCGGGCATAGCCTCGAGTCATGCACGATCACGCCCACAGCGTCTCCGGGGTCCGCGGACAGGCCAACCACCGTCTTCTCGCCATCTCGCTCACGCTCACCTCGGTCGTGATGGTCGTGCAGGTCGTGGGTGCGGTCGTCACAGGATCGCTCGCGCTTCTCGCAGACGCTGCGCACATGTTCGCCGATGCCTCGGCGCTGGTCATCGCCCTCATCGCGAGCATCGTCGCCGCACGGCCCGCGAACGCCCGCAACACCTACGGCTATCAGCGGGCCGAGGTGTTCGGTGCGCTCATCAACGCGGTGCTGCTCATCGTCCTCTGCGTGTGGATCGCGGTCGAGGCCGTCGGGCGGCTGCTGCAGCCCAGCGAGGTCGAGGTCGCGGGCGGCCTGATGATCGTCGTCGCCGTGGTCGGACTCATCGCGAACGCGATCTCGATGTGGCTCCTGTCGGCGGCGCAGCGGACCTCGATCAACGTCCGCGGCGCCTACCTCGAGGTGATGGGCGACCTCCTCGGCTCCGCGGTCGTGATCGTCGCGGCGGTCGTGATCGTCCTGACGGGGTGGATGCCCGCCGACGCCATCGCATCGCTCGTGATCGCGGTCATGATCGTGCCGCGGGCGATCTCCCTCCTGCGGGAGGTGTTCGCCGTGCTGGGGGAGCGCGCGCCCGACGGTACCGATGTGGCGACGATCCGCGAGCACATCCTCGGGGCCGACGGCGTCGCCGACGTGCACGACATCCATGTGTGGCAGCTGACGCGCGGCGCCCCGGTCTTCACGGCGCACGTCGTCGTCGAGCCGGAGGTCCTGACCGGGGGCGGCGCGGGGCGCCTCCTCTCCACACTGCAGGCCTGCCTCGCCGATCACTTCGACGTCGAGCACTCCACCTTCCAGTTCGAACCGACCGGCCACCTCGAAGCCGACGCGCACTGAGTGCGGCCGTGCGAGGATGCAGGGGATGGATGACGCAACCCGCGACGAACTCGCCGAGCTGCGCCGTCGCGCCTACGGACCCGGCTCCGGGATCGCCGATGATCCCTTCGCCCAGGAGCGGCTGAGCGAGCTGGAATCGCGTGCGCGCGACGAGGCCGAGCGCTCCGACCTCCCGCCCGCGCCCGACGACATCCAGGACGTGGAGGTCCGCCGCCTGTTCGCCGATCCGTCGGGCGCCCCCGCCGCGCCGACCTCGACGGCCGCGGGGGAGGACGAGCCCCCGAGCACCGGAGCCGACAGCGCGTCGGACGGACCCGCGCCGATCGCGCGTCCCCGGCGGATCGCGGTGCACTGGCTCGTCGCCTGGGCCGCGTCGATGCTCGTCGTGGCGGTCGTCGTCGGCACCCTCGTGTTCGGTCTCGCGTCGGTGCCGCCGGTCGCCACCGCGGCGGGCCGGCAGATCGCGACGCTCACCGAGCGGGTCGACGCGCCCGCGGAGATGAAGGGCTGGGTGCCCGGCGAGGCCGCGACGGGATTCGCGTTCGAGGGGCTGATCGTCGTGCCCACGCCGATGGGGGTGGGAGTGTTCGGCTCGAACTCGGAGTGCATCATGGTCGCACCCGCCGACGGGTTCGGCACCGACGGCTCCGTGCGCGGCGACGTGTTCTGGTCGTGCCGCGCCGGGGAGTTCCCCGCGACGGTGCAGTTCGTCGTGAGTTCGTCCTCGACGGAGGCACTGCGTGCGCGGTTCCCCCTCGGGACCGCGCTCCGCTTCGTCCTGGACGGCGACCGCGTGGGCGTGTTCACCGACGTCGCGCCGGATCCGTCGTCCGCCCCTGCCTGACGCTGATCGGGCGGATCATGCATCGCGCCGGACGCCGCCGGGTTCGACATCGGCCCGGACGCCGCGCCAGCGCGCGTGGCGCAGTGTGCCGCGAGGGGTGAACTCGGCGTACTCGACCTCGCCGACGACGTCGGGCCGCAGCCAGATCGCGTCCGACGCGTCGGCGGCGGGGACGCCCGTGAACGGGTTCGCGTCGGTGGTCAGCGGGCGCAGCAGCGCCTCCAGCCGGGCGAGCTCTCGGTCGCTGAAGCCGGACCCCACCCGCCCGACGTAGCGGAGCGCGCCGCCCTCGGGGATGCCGAGGAGCAGCGACCCGATGCCGCCCGCGCGTGCACCGCGCCCGGGCCGGATCCCCCCGACCACGACGTCCTGCGTCGCGGTGATCTTCACCTTGAGCCACTCCTCCGATCGTGTTCCGCGGCGGTAGGGGGAGCGCGGGTCCTTGACGACGACACCCTCCAGGGCGAGGCTGCGGGCGGCCTCGAGGGCGGTTCCGAGATCGTCGGCGACGGGCGGGAGCGCGACGGGCCCGGTCGCCGACGCGGCGACGCGGTCCAGGAGCGTCCGTCGTTCGCGGAGAGGGCGTGAGGCGACGTCTTCACCGCCGAGGCGGAGCAGATCGAAGAGGAGGTACGACACGGGCGTGCGCACGGTCTCGCGCTCGATCTCCCGCGGCTTCGTCAGGTGCGTGCGTGCCTGCAGGCGCGTGAAGCTCGGTCGACCCGCCGCATCCATCGCGACGAGCTCGCCGTCGACGACGGCGGGTTCCGCGCCGAGTCCGAGATCGACGGCCGTGAGCTCGGGATAGCGCGCGGTGATGTCGGTGCCGCTGCGCGCGCGAAGGGAGAGCCTCCGGCCGTCCCAGGTCCCGATCGCGCGGACGCCGTCCCACTTGAACTCCACCCAGGGCGCGTCGCCTCGCGCCGCTGCGGCCGCGGCGACGCCGGCCGTGGCGGCGACCGCGAGCATCGGGGCGTCGGGCCGAGAAGCGGCGTCGACCCTCGGTGTCGTCCGCCCTCCGACGGGAGGGGTCGTGGCGGGGGCACCGGCCTCCTTCCGGCGGTGCAGCAGCCACTGCGACTTCTCGCCGTCACCGGACGTGCGGATGAGCGCGAGGCGCGCGGTTCCGAGCGGTCCGTCCGGGCGGCCCGTCGCCGTGAGCAGGATCTCGTCGTCGCGCCACTTCTCCACCTCGATGCATCCCGTGTCCCACACCGTCATCGTCCCGGCGCCGTACTGGCCCTCGGGGATCGTGCCGGCGAAGGTCAGATAGTCGAGGGGATGGGGCTCAGTCATGACGGCGAGGTGATCGGGCGTTCCGGCGGCGGGGATGCCGCGGGGCACGGCCCAGCTGACGAGCACACCGTCCCGTTCGAGGCGGAGGTCGTAGTGCAGGCGCGAGGCATGGTGCTCCTGGATGACGAACCGACGGCCCCCGCACGGGCTCCCGGCGGATGCGCCACCGACGGGTGAGGGAGTGTCGCCGGCATCCGGATCACCCGGATCGTCCGCGACGTCCGGAGCGTCGGGAGGGAAGGGCTCGGGCGTCGCGCCGCGCGTCCGCTTGGTGACGTAGGCGCGCAGCGCGTCGCCCGGCGTCGGTGCGAGTGCGGCGAGGAGGTCGCCGTCGGCGGCGACGCGGTCCAGCACCTCCGACGACGTGAGGTGCCGCAGGGCGGGATCGTCCAGCTCCGACCAGGTGCGGGGAGCGGCGACCGTCGGCGTCGGCCGTCCTCTCAGCGAGTACGGCGCGATGGTCGTCTTCGCCGCGTTGTTCTGACTCCAGTCGACGAACACGCGGCCGGGTCGTGCCGCCTTCGACATCGCGCTCACGACGAGGGCGGGATCATCGGCCTCGAGGGCGCGCGCGAGCTCGTGCGCGACGGCGGAGATCTCTTCGGACGAGCGGGTGCCGTCCAGTCGCGCATAGAGGTGGATGCCCTTCGACCCGCTGGTCACGGGAAGCGGATCAAGGCCGATGTCCCGCAGGATCGCGCGCGCCCGACGGGCGACCTCGGCGCACTCGGCGAGACCCGTGCCGGTCCCCGGGTCGAGGTCCAGGACGAGGCGGTCGGGTCGCCCCCGCCCGTCCGTGCCCTCGGGGCGGGTGAAGCGCCACTGCGGCGTGTGCAGTTCGAGGCTCGCCACCTGAGCGAGGTAGACGAGCCCCGCGACGTCGTCGACGAGCGGGTAGTCCTTGGCGCCGCCGGTGTGGTCGATGGCGCGCCGCGCCAGCCAGGCCGGGGCGCCGCGCTCGAGATCCTTCGCGAAGAAGGGCGGATCTGCGACCCCCTCCGGCCAGCGCAGGCGTGTCACGGGGCGGCCGCGCAGATGCGGCAGCATCACCGGGGCGATACGCGTGTAGTAGTCGATCACCTCGCCCTTGGTCGTGCCGGTCTCCGGGTACATCACCTTGTCGAGGTGCGAGAGGCGCAGACGCCGTCCGTCGACGTCGACGAGCTGCCCGCGTGCTGCCATGGCGTCAGGCTAGCCCGTGCGGGCGAGCGCGCGGACCCCCTGGCGGCGCGAGGCGGCGCCGGTGTTGACTGGGGCGATGAGAGCGATCTGGAAGGGCGCCCTGACCTTCGGCCTGGTCAACGTGCCGGTGAAGGTCTACTCGGCGATCGAGGACCACGATGTCCCCCTGCATCAGGTGCACGCGGCGGACGGCGGCCGCATCCGGTACCAGCGCATCTGTGAGATCGACGGCGAGGTCGTCCCGTACGCGGACATCGACAAGGCGTACGACGACGGTGAGCGGACCGTCGTGCTCACGGCGGAGGACATCGCATCGCTGCCCGCGGAGCGCAGCCGCGAGATCGAGGTCGTCGAGTTCGTGCCGAGCGATCAGATCGACCTGCTGACGCTCGACCGCCCGTACTACCTGGAGCCGGACTCGGCCTCGCCGAAGGCGTACGTCCTGCTGCGCAGGACCCTCGAGCAGACCGATCGCACGGCGATCGTGCGGTTCTCGCTGCGCCAGAAGACGCGGCTCGCGGCGCTCCGGGTGCGCGGCGACGTGCTCGTGCTCCAGACGCTGCTGTGGGCCGATGAGGTTCGTGAAGCCGCCTTCCCGTCGCTCGACGAGCCGGTGCGGATCTCGGCGAAGGAGCTGGAGCTGTCCGCGTCGCTCGTCGAGAGCTTCTCGAGCGACTTCGATCCGGACGAGTTCGTCGACGAGTACCAGCAGGAGCTGCGCACCCTGATCGACGCCAAGCTCGAGAAGGGCGATGCCCTGGACACGTCCGAGACGTTCGGCGACGACGAGCAGGCGACGGGCGGCGGACAGGTCATCGACCTGATGGCGGCGCTGAAGGCGAGCGTGGAGCGCGCCCGCGCCGCTCGCGCGGACGCCTCCTGAGCTCAGGCGCGGCGGTCGTCCTCGGTGCCGGGGGTCGCAGACGGCGGCGTGTCGAAGACCTCGGGCGCGACGCGGTGCACCTCGGGGGCGGTCTCGAAGGCGACCGCAGGCAGAGTGAGCTCTTCGGCCGCTGCGGCGTCGGTCATCGCGGGCTCGCCGGCGGCGAGCTCCTTCTTCACCTTGCGGCGCTCGGAGAAGTAGTGCCACAGGGTGATGAGCGCCGTCCCGCCGACGGCGGCGAGGAGGATCACGTCGATGTACTTCGTGACGAGGTCCGCGATCCACGGGATGAAGGCGATGAGGTAGCCGATCATCGTCAGTCCGAAGCCCCACAGGAGGGCGCCGATCAGGTTGTAGAGCGAGTAGCGGCGCCACGGCATGTGGCCGACGCCCGCGGCGACGGGGGCGAAGGTGCGCACGATGGGGACGAAGCGGGCGAGGATCACCGTCAGGCCGCCGTACCGCTCGAAGAACGCGTTCGTGCGCTCGACGTTCTTGCGGCTGAACAGGCCGGATTCCTTCCGCTCGAAGACCGCCGGCCCGCCCTTGTGCCCGATCAGGTACCCGACCTCACCGCCGACGAACGCCGCGAGGGCGATCAGCAGCGAGACGATCCAGATGTTGACGCCGAAGATGTCGTTGGTGTGCGTGAGCAGACCCGAGATGACCAGCAGCGTGTCACCCGGCAGCAGGAAGCCGACGAGGAGCCCCGTCTCGGCGAACACGATGAAGCACACCACCAGCAGGGCCCAGGGACCCGCGGAGTTGATGATGACCTGCGGGTCGAGCCAGGGGATGAGGGCGAGAGCGTGCACAGGGGTCCCGTCGATCGGTGGGCGGGGGAGGGGCGCCGAAGGCGCGGAGGATTAGAGCGTAGCCTGCGCCTCCTGTGCGGAAGGTGGGACTTGAACCCACACGCCCGAAGGCACAGGAACCTAAATCCTGCGTGTCTGCCGATTTCACCACTCCCGCGGAGGAGATCAGTCTACGCGGGCCGGCGGGGCGTCCATCGGGACGTCCGCATGCCGCCGGGGCAGGCCGCCGCGCGGGGATCCGCCGATCACCCAGTAGCCGAGACCCACGACTATGGCCCCGCCGACGAGGTTGCCGAGGCCCACCCAGGTGACGTTGTAGGCGAACAGGCCCCACGTCGCGTGCGGGTCGCCGCTGAACAGTCCGATGCCGTACGTGGTCATGTTGGCCACGACGTGCTCGAACCCCGAGCTGATGAACGCGAGAATCGCGGCGAAGATCAGCAGGATCTTGGCGACGTCGTCGCGGACCCGGGCGGCCATCCAGATCGCGAGGCAGACGAGGACGTTGCAGAGGACGCCGCGCGCGAACAGCTCCACGGGCCCCTCGTCCGCCTTGGCAGCCAGCATGTCGGAGAGCATCTTGCCCGCGGGCGCGTTGGCGTGCAGCACGCCGGACGCGACGATGAGGCCCGCGAACACGAGCGCGCCGAGCACGTTGGCGGCGAGGGTTGCCACCAACGTGGCCAGGGCGCGCCACGGCGGGACGGCGCGCATCAGCGCTCCGATCGGGAGGATCATCATCGCGCTGGTCAAGAGGTCCGCGCCGGCGAAGACGACGAGCGTGAGGGCGACGCCGAAGACGAGTCCGCTCACGAGCTTGGCGAACCCCGATCCGGCCGCGAGGAGCGGTCCGGCCGTGGCGACCATCAGTACGACGCCGACCCCGATGTATGCGCCGGCGAGCATTCCGGACACGAGGAAGCGGCCGGGGGAGCGGAGCGCCTCCGACTTGTGGACCGCCGCGTCGGCCTGCACGACCAGGGTGTCGGGGATGCTGAGCATGGGATCATGCTCGCATGTGGTCAGGCCACAAGGTCGTCGTGGGAGCCGTATCAATAGGCGGACGTTCGGCGCCGGTAAGGTCGCTCTGTGATCGATGCGCCGATGGGGGAGAGATGACAGACCTGGATGACCGCTTGGATGCGCTCGTGGCCGGCGCCGTCGTGCCGGTCCTCAAGCCCCGCGGGTACCGCAAGAAGCGACTGACGTGGGTCCACGAGTCCCCCTCCGCCCTGCAGGAGATCGTGCTGCAACGCAGCCACGGCAACACCGCCACGACAGTGCGCGTCTACGTCGAGGGTGCGGTCTACGTTCCCGAGTTCGATCGGGCGATCGGGCGGAGCGTGCCCGATGTGCTGACGGCGGCGACCCCGCAGTACCGGGAGCGCTTCGAGGGCATCGTCGGCTGGCCGGCGCAATGGATCGATCTGGAGACGTGGTCGGACGATCAGCTGATACCGCGCTTCCGCGACGCGATGGTGACTCTCGCCGACCATCTGGGGGGAATCGAGACGGCGGAGGCGCTCGCGCGGGTCAAGCGCGACGCCGGGGCCGGACTCGACCTGGATCTCTTCGCCTGGTGGTGCGCCATCGGGGACGAGCAGTCCCGTGATGCGCAGCTCGCACAGGCGACCGCCCGCTTCGGACACGAGGACCGGTGGCCGATACTGAGACGGCGGTTCGTCGAGGTCGCGGACCGCTACGGCGCCACCCTCCCCGCGTGAGGAGGCGTCCGCAGCGTGTCGGTGCGGACGCGGATGCTGCGGCTCGATCTCTGCAGCAGCGAGCCGAGTCCTGACGAGTCAGTCCGCGCCGAGGGCGATGCCGGCGGACCAGCCGGGGGCGCTGCCGCCTCGGGGAGGGGAGAGCCGCGTCGCATCGACGCCGGCGCGCGTGAGCAGCCAGGAGATCACGGCGTTGCTGTTCCACATGTCGCCGCCGGGGACCACGGGGCGTCCCCACGTCAACGGCGGCACCTCGGCGAGGGACGCGAACAGGGCATCCCTCGCCGCCGGCGTGAGCGGGATCGCGGTGGGCGAGTCCACCGCGTACGCGCGGTCGGGGATCGCTCCGTCCGGCCAGGCGCGCACCTCGTAGCGGAACAGCCGCCACCGGCCGAGCGGTCGCAGGCCCACCGGGCCCTCCCTGACGACGCCGCTCGCGTCCGCCGGCTGACCCCACGCGGGCGTCATCTCGATGACCGTGCGATGCGCATCCGCGATCACCTCGAGCGCCGCATGGAACAGAGGCCGCGGATGTCGATGCTCGCGGCGAGCGCGGACGAGCTCCCACCACCTGCTGGTGTGGACGACCACGTGCCCGCCCGCGCCCACGGGCATCCACCACAGCTCCGCGCGGACGGCGCTCACGAGCGGTGGGCCAGGGCTCGTGCCGCGCTGAGCGACGCGGGAATGTGTCCGGCGGCGAGGACGACGGCGGCGACGGCGATCGACGGATTGCTCAGCAGTCCCGCCGTGGCAAGGAAGACCACGACGGGAAGGACGGCCATCGGCACGGGCACGCGCCACA
Organism: Microbacterium sp. MMO-56; assembly: GCF_037146215.1. Taxonomy (NCBI): domain Bacteria; kingdom Bacillati; phylum Actinomycetota; class Actinomycetes; order Micrococcales; family Microbacteriaceae; genus Microbacterium; species Microbacterium sp. MMO-56. The sequence continues at coordinate 9,708 of NZ_JBBCVW010000018.1, read as the reverse complement.
CCGTGTCGTAGAGAGCGGCGCGACGGCGACCGGTCGCAAGGTAGCGCACCCACAGCGCGTTGTAGCCGAGGAGTGCCGCGATGCCGGGAAGGGCCCACCACCACACGATCTCCCCCGGTGCGGTGGCGGCGGGGACGACGACGCACAGGGCCTGTCCCACCCGCTCGGTCCACGCGAGCGCCGGTGGCAGCTGCAGTGGGGGAGCCGGATCGCGTGGCGGAAACGGGGCCAGAAGGAGAGTCGGGGCCAGCACGAAGACGCTCACGACGAACCCCAGCGGCGAGAATCCCACTCTCGAACGGTAGCCGTGTTCGGGCGCGGCTCGAGAGAAGGAGGACCGTGCATACGTCGTCCGTGAGACGCCGCGAAGAACTTTGTACTGTCCGTGTGTCACAAGTTGTGATAGACAAGCAGTACAAACCTCGAAGGAGCCCCGATGCCTCTCGCCGGACGTACTGTCGATCCCCTGGACCTCGTGTGGGGAGTGCTGTCCTTCCCGCCCGCGGCGCTCCTCGTCGCGGTGGTGGTGACGACGATCATCCTCGTCGTGTCACGAGAGCCGGGCATGGGCACGGTGACTCCGTCCGTGAACGCGCGCTACGTTCCCGAGGTCCGCGTGCTCGCCATCGTCGCCGTCACCGTCGTCGTCGTGTTCTTCGGCGAGTTCGTCGTCCGCGGGTACCTCGTCACGGCGCCCGGGCTCCTGCCGTGGTGGCGGTTCGCGGTCCCGGTCGCGTGTGCGGTCGTCGGGCTGTGCGTCGTCCTCGGAGTGGTCGTGACGCGCGGAACCTCCGTGCCGGAAGCGCCCGTGCTCACGGCCGCACGGCGCGGCTGGACGAGTTTCAGCTCGCGTGCGGAGCTCGCTGTAGCCGCGATCGTGGCGCTCGTCTCCGCGGCGACGACGATCGCCGCAGGCCTGGCCTCGTCGCCCGACGACGACGGGAACTCGACCTGGCTCGTGATTCCGATCCCGAACGAGGCGGCCATCGATCCGATCCGGCTCCCGTTCTTCGGCTGGTCCTACGGCGTTCCTGTGCTGGTGTGCCTGGTGTCGCTCGCCGCCGTCGCCTGGGCGGTGCTCGACCGCAACGCGGCGCGTCCGTTCCTGCGTGCCGAGACCGTCGTCGCCGAGCGGCGGGGCCGCCGCGCGACCGCCGCAGGCACGACCCGCATCGCGATGGGTGCGACCCTGCTGTCGGTCGCGGAGGCGTGGCGACTCATCGCCGCATCGGGAACCGTGTCGACCCTCTCGATCGGTGGGGGCGAGGCGGATGCCACCTACGACGCGGCGTGGCGTTATGCCGAACTCGCCGTCATGGCGGGATGGTCTGCCCCCGTGCTCGAGACCGCGGCGCTCGTGCTCCTCCTGGCGACCGCGGCGCGGGGCTGGCGTCGGCCGCCGATCGCGCGGGAATCCGCCGCGGTCGCCGCGGAGCCCGCCGGAACGGTGACCGTCAAGTGATGGCCACCATTCTCCTGGCGCCGACCGACGAGGGCAGTCCCGCCGTCGACATCTATCGGCAGCTGCGCGCCCTGATCGTGTCGGGTCAGCTCGCGGCGAACGAACGGCTCCCCACCGTGCGGCAGACGGCGGCGGATCTCGGCGTCGCTCCGGGGACGGCCGCGAAGGCCTACAAGATGCTGGAGCAGGACGGGCTCGTGGTGAGTCGGACCGCCGCGGGTACACGTGTCGCCGCGTCGGCCGCGCTCCTGCCGAGGGTGGTGATCGCGCGCATCCGGGACCTCGTCGACGAGGCGACGTCGGCGGGTGCCGACCGCAACGACGTCATCGACGTCCTGCGCAGCGTCTGGCCGGTCGAGGCAGGGGACACCTCGGGCTGACGCCGCGTGCCGACGCGCGCGGCTCGTCGACAGCGCGCCGTGGAGCGCGCCCTGTGGATAAGCGCGCCGGCCCTTCGCCGGAGACGGGCAGGATGCGCGTGTGAGTCTCGTCGCCCCGGTTCCTCCCGGCTCCGCTGTGCAGGCGGTCGCCGAGCGTGTGCGGGCGATTCTGCGCGAGGAGCAGGCGGATCCGCTACGACAACCGGATCGGGCGGAGTTCACGGCTCGCGCCGAGATCCGCCGCCACAACGACGTCGCGCTGGCGCGCGGCCTCGAGCTCATCGACGACGAGAGGGCGGGCGTCCGCGACGTCCTCGCACGCGTCGCAGGGTACGGGCCGCTGCAGGCACTGCTGGACGATCCGGATGTGGAGGAGATCTGGATCAACGATCCAGAGACGGTGTTCGTCGCCCGCGACGGGCGCAGCGAGCGCGTGCGACTGCCGCTCACCGACGAGTTGGTCCGCGACCTGATCGAGCGGATGCTGCACGCCACCGGGCGCCGCCTCGATCTGAGCGAGCCCTTCGTCGATGCCTCGCTGCCGGACGGCAGTCGGTTGCACGTGGCCGCCGCGGGAATCACGCGCGCGCACCACGCGGTGAACATCCGCAAGTTCCTTCGCACGCGGCGGAGTCTCGACGATCTGGTGGCGGCGGGAAGCGTGCCGGCGGATGTGGCCGCGATGCTCTCCGATGCGATGGCTACAGGCAGGAACGTCCTCGTGTCGGGTGCGACGCACGCCGGCAAGACCACCCTGCTCGCGGCCTTGATCGCCGAGTGCCCGCCGGAGCAGCGCATCATCACCGTGGAGGAGACGTTCGAGCTCGCGGTCACGGCGCCCGACCTGGTGGCGCTGCAGGGACGTCAGCCGAGCCTCGAGGGCACAAGAAAGGCCTGATTAGAGGTGATCTTGTGCGCAGGCCATCGGTACTCGTAGTTGCATCTGAAGTCATCGCGCGACCTCAAACGAATAGGCAACACTCAGCCTGCATACGTGCCTAGTCGTCGTGCCGGAAACGTTTACCACTGCGGCACGGGACGGGAGGTTTTGGTACAGGGTTTCGGCACGGCGTGTCGACGTCGGCCGGATGCCGTCGTGTCAATGTCCGAAGTCATCGGCACTTCTGTCCGAAGTCCTCAACACTCGTGTGCGTCAGCCGATCGCGCGAGGTGGGGCGACTGTCTCGTATCCCATGGGTTTCGAGACACTGAGGTTATGAGACAGGGCGATGAGCTTGTCCCGTTGCCATGGTCAGCCAGGTCAAGACCTGCTGAGCATGGGTGTTCGGGGGGAAGATCGGGTAGAACACGTGCTCGATCCGTCCGTCATGGACGATGAGTGTGAGCCGCTTGTAGAGCCGGTCCTGGCTAGGTGCTTGAAAGGTGGGAAGCTTTAGGGCGTCAGCGAGCTGGAAATCTGCGTCGGAGAGCATCGTGAACGGCAATCTGAGTCGTTCAACGATCTCGGCTTGGTAGTCGGTGCTTTGGCTGGACAATCCATAGACAGCGCTTATTCCCGCGTCGCGGAGGTCGCTGTGGTGGTCGCGGAAGTCGCATGCCTCGGTAGTGCAACCGCGCGCGCCCGGAATGGAGTCCCATCCCTCAGGCAGTTCCGTTCCGGGCCGACCGCTGAGAGGATACAAATAGATCACCGTGCGACCAGTCCCCAGCTCGTTCAGTGCCACGGTCTCACCGTCTGCGGTCGGCAGAGTCAGATGCGGGATAGAAAGGCCAGGGAGGTGGTCTGCGGCACCGTCGTCGACGGGGACCGGCAAATCTGCGGGGAGGTAACTGAGGTTGGTTGCCATGCCGTCAGCATAGGTTCTATGCGCTGTCCTTCTGCCGCCCCTGTCTCACATCCCATGGGTTTCGAGGCACTTAGGTTATGAGACACCGGAACGCTCGAGGAGTGCCATGCGGGTGCCCGCAAGACGATCCCCATACGGGCATTGCGCGTTGAGCGGGGGTGTGCGCGCGAGCGTGGTTTCCGAGCGGGGCCAGTGCTACCCTCCCGGGACTAGTTGTCATTCAGGGTCGGCAAGTCTCGGGTCGAGCGTCCTTGGCGTCGGTGGCGACGATCCAGGTCCCAGGTCTTGCACATCGGGACGTGGAACTTCCCGAGCCTCCTTACGCGTAGCTTCGCGCCGTCGAACTTGGCGAGCCCTCCAGCTCCGCTGACAAACAGATCCTTCTTCGGCTGCCAGAGGTTCAACGTCGTGTGCGTCGTGTAGGCGATTGCTTCGCCCGGGTAGATCGCTGCCCAGTAGTCCGCCGCCGACGTTCGCATCCAACGGCGCGGCATTCCTTCTTTTCGAAGCCACAGCGTCACGGACAGCGCGGGTGCGTCGCCGTGGTTCACGACGATCGCCTTCACCCGGACCACGTCAGACTCGCTGTGCCACGCCGAATCATCAATGACGAAGTGGGACAGCTGCAGGTTTGGCTTCGGTCGCTGCAGCCAAGCGAAGAGCGCGGCGAAGAGTGCAATCACAGCAGCGCCCGCCGAAACAAGAGCAGCAATTCCTTCGGGCGTCATGATCGAAACTTACAGTGCGGTTCAGAAGTGGCCGGCGCTCCCGGCGCTCCGTGACCGACGGCGCCGAGCGGCCCCTCGTGATCCCTATCCGGGCATCGCGCGAATCAGGAACGAAGCGTACGGGCCTCGAGCCGTGCGATTGAGGTTCCTCGACGGGCACGAAACAAGCCCCGCCACCTGTCATTGCTCGTTCAGCAGTCCCCCCGCCGCCGGTCCCGGTCGCGTACTGACCTGGAACCGTTCCACGCCTGGCGTTCCATGTTTGGCGTTCCATGTGCCGAAACATGGAATTAACTCCTTGACAACATTCGACGTCGGCGGCCACCCTATGGTCATGAACATGGAACGCCATGCCACGTCTTATCAGTCCAGCCACATCGTAGTTACTCAAACGCTGGTCCAATGAACTGACCTCGTGTGAGACTGAAACTGAACTCCCCGCTCGCGAGCGGGGAGTTTCGTTTTGCATCGGAGATGCCGTTCTGGCACACGGTCTCGTCGCGTGCGATGACTCAGGACATGGATGGCGGCGCTGCAGAGTGTCTCGTCACTGCTACGGTAGGCGTGTCGCGACCTCGGCGGTGAATCGCTGTGCGGGCAGAAACGTCGACTTTCCGAAGAGGGAGGACGGCAATGCCGCACCACGATCCGAGCCGGTGTCCCATCAGCGAGGCCACCTACGACGGTTCGCCCCGCTTCCTCAGCCAGGGTCCGGCGTCGCCGCTGCGGGCTGTCGCCCCAGAAGCACCGCGGCCGGCTGCGTGCGACGTGTCCGTGGCCAGACTCTCGTGACCACGCCCGAAAGGTTCACGGCCATCAGTGACGGCCTAACCCGAGGCGTGCGCTCCGCGGACGAGCTCCTCGGGCTCGTCCTCCTCGGCTCCGCGTCGAGGGCAGGCGACCACCGCCGCGACGAATGGTCAGACCACGACTTCTTCGCGATCGCGGTGCCCGGCAGGGGAGACGAAGCACGCACTGCGCTCAACTGGCTGCCCGACGCGGGACGCATCGTGCTCATCGCCCGCGAAGGCTCGGTCGGGTTCGTCGTCGTCTACGACGACGGCCACGTACTCGAGTTCGCTCTTGCCGAGCCCGCCGAACTGTCAAGCGTCGTCGCCGGCGACGCCAGCGTCGTCGTCGACGACGCCTCCGGCACCACCGCCGCTCTCATCGAAGCGGGACAAGCCGCTGCTGCCGAAGCTGACTCGTTCGACCCCGAGAACGACGTGCGCCTCGTCTTGGTCAAGCTGCTGCTCGGCGTCGGACGGGTTCGGCGCGGCGAGGTACTGAACGGCGGCCAGTTCATCCGCACGTGGGCCGTAAACCACCTTCTCCGCGCTATTCGGGGACGCTTCGCCGGCAGTTCCCCGGCGACGCGCGACCGCATCGATCCGACCCGGCGCTTTGAAGCCGACTACCCCGTTTGGGCCGAAGCCATCGCCACGGCACTCGACGGCCCCGCCGACGCCGCGGCGCGCGACCTGTTCCTCTTGACGCGGCGCATCTTCGAAACGGGCTGGGATCAGTTCCCGAGCGCCGCAGCCGACGCTGTGGCGCGACGGCTCAGCTGGTGACATCGAGCGCGCGGGCGTTGACGAAGCGAGGTGTCTCGTCTCCCTTCGCAACCGCTGGCGCCGGCGAGCCTGACACGATGGTGTCCCGATCGTGCGGAGCGTCAGTGGGCAGGTAGGCGTACATGTACATGTCGCGGCTGACACCGCCCACGCGTTCCCAACGACGGAGCAGGCCCTCGCGCACGAACCCCGCGGCCTCCGCGGCCCGCCACGATCCCTCGTTCCACGGCTCGACGACGAGCTCCAGACGTTCGACGCCTTCGATAGCGGACGCCCATCCGACCAGCATGCGCAGCGCCGCCGTCGCATAGCCTCGGCGTCGCTGCGCGGGTGAGATCCAGTAGCCGATACCCGCTCGACCCTCGTCGAGGGAGCGGAGCATGACGCCGGCCTGACCCACCGCGACACCCGAGTGCGTGTCGAGTACAACGAACTGATACCCCTCGCCGTCGCGTGCGCGTCCGATCTAGCGTTGAATGTACGCTTCGATCGCCGCGTCATCGCCATGTCGAGGAACCGACGTGATCGACGGAATGTGCGGGTCATCCACGACAGTGCGCACGAGCGCGGTATCCGCAAGCGAGTAGTTGCGCAATGTGACCGTGTCGCCGACCAGGGTCGGGCAGGTCTTTGGGCGTGGAGTATCGGTGATCGTGCGATCCTTCGTGTCTTGGTCGGGTTGGGAAGGTGCGGAAGTCGGGTTCGATCACCTCGCCGGTGAGTTCGCGGCTGCAGCGGATGATCGCGTCACGCTTCGGAAAGACTTCGCGCCCCCGCGGAAGGGATTTCCGTCTCGTTCCGCCAGGCCATTCGTGCGCCCTCGTCACCGCGGCCGCACGGACTCTCCCGTCATCAGGCGCCCGCGGATCCAGACCTGCTCGATCGCACGGGTCGGCTCGGCCATCGTCGCCAGCAGCACTCGTGCCGTACTCTGCGCGATCTCGGCCACCGGCTGGACGATGGTGGTCAAGCTCGGCACGACGTAGTTGGCGACATCGAGACCATCGAAGCCCACGATCGACATGTCGGTCGGGACGGATAGCCGTCTCTCGTCGAGTGCCCGGCTCGCGCCGATCGCGACTGCGTCGCACACCGCGACGATCGCGGTGACATCGTCCGGCGATTGGGGGAGCCACACACGCATCGACTCATAGCCGTTGCGCATCGAGTATGTCTGTTCCTCCAGCGCCGAGCCGACCACGAGCGCCGGGTCGAGATCGATGCCGGCGTCGCGCAGACCGGCCTGGTAGCCCGCAAGTCGCAGCGCCCACGCGTGCTCGCGATCGGGTTCGGCGCCGGCGCCGACGAACGCGATGCGGCGGTGGCCGAGCGAGACCAGATGCGCAGTGAGGTCGCGGGCGCCCGCGTGGTCATCGACCGAGATCGAAGAATGCAGCGCCGCCGCGCCCGAGTAGTCCGGCGTCGTGCAGAACACCATCGGCACGTCGATCTCCGCGAGGCGACGGCTCAGCTGAGCGGAAGCCTCGCGGTCGGCGTTCCCATACCTGCCGAGGAACACGACACCGCCGAACTTCCCCTCGCGCACGATGCGCTCCACCGTGCCGGCATTGGCATGACTGGCATCGGCGATGTGCGAGATCGTCGTGTCGAAACCGGCCTCGGCGAAGGCCAGTTCGAGCAGCTGCAGCACTTCGACCAGCAACTGCCCGAACTCGCCCTGGATGAAGACCGAGATCGTCTTGGTCGAGCCGATCTTCAGCCGGCGGGCGCTGGAGTTGGGCACGTAGCCGTGCTTCTCGGCCGCGGCGCGGATGCGCGCCCGCGTGTGCGGACTGACGTCGGAGCGATCGTTCATCGCGCGCGAGACCGTCGATACCGCGACACCGCAGATGCGAGCGAGCTCCTTGATGGTCATCTCTGCCACGCGGAAGCCTCCTCGACGGGGTCGATCATCCCTTGACGGCGCCGGCGACGACACCCTTGATGATGTGCTTCTGGCTGGCGAAGTAGAACACGATGACCGGGATCAGTGCGAGCACCAGGACGCCCATCATGGCCCCCATGTCGACCGATCCGTATCCACCGCGAAGGTACTGCACCGCGATCGGGATCGTCTTGTAGTTCTTCAGGTCCAGCGTCAGGTAGGGCAGCAGATAGTCGTTCCACAGCCACATGACCTCAAGGATAGCCACGGTGATCACGGCGGGCTTCATGATGGGCAGCACGATGAGGAAGAAGGTGCGGACGGGTCCGCAGCCGTCGATCGTGGCGGCCTCCTCGATCTCGTACGGGATGCCTTTGACGAAGCCGGTGAAGATGAACACGGCCAGCCCCGCGCCGAACCCCAGGTAGATGATCCACAGCCCGAAGGGGTTGCTCAGCCCGAGGTAGTCGGCCAGCCACGACAGCGTGAACATCACCATCTGGAACGGCACGACGAGGTTGAAGAGGAACGTCGTATACAGGGTCTTGGCGAAGCGATTGTCCATGCGGACGATCCACCACGCGGTCATCGACGTGCACGCGAGGATCAGGATCGCGGAGCCGATCGTGATGACGAACGACCACCCTGCCGACGCGATGAAGTCGGTGAGCTGAATGCCGCGCAGGTAGTTCTCCCAGCCGACGAACGATTCTGCGCGGGGGAGAGCGAACGGCTCCGAGGCGATGTAGACCTTGTCCTTGAAGGAGTTGACGACGACGAGGACGATGGGGAACAGATAGGCGACGGCGATGACCGCGAAGACGGTCGTCCACAGCCAGGGGCGGCGCACCTTGTCGTTCATGCGATCGCCTCCTTCGAGCGCGCATAGCGGTTCTGCGCGAGTGCGATCACCGCGACGATCAGCAGGAAGACGACCGCCTTGGCTTGGCCCACGCCTTCGAAGCCGGGTCGTCCGTAGAAGGTGTTGAAGATGTTGAGCGCCAGCAGCTCGGACAGGCGCGACGGAGCGCCGTTGGTCAGCGCGAGGTTCTGGTCGAACATCTTGAAGCCATTGGTGATCGTCAGGAACGTGCACACCGTGATGGAGGGCATGACGAGGGGGATGACGACGCTGCGCAGGCTCCGCCAGCGCGACGCGCCGTCCATCTCGGCGGCCTCGATCAGCTCGGCGGGAATCGACTGGAGGCCGGCGATGTAGATCACCATCATGTAGCCGATCTGCTGCCAGCACATCAGGACGACCATGCCCCAGAATCCGTACGCGGCGTCATAGGTGATCGATCGGGCCCAGAAAGCGAGGACACCGTTGAGCAGCAGCAGCCAGATGTAGCCGAGCACGATGCCGCCGATGAGGTTCGGCATGAAGAACACCGAGCGGAACACGTTGCGGCCGCGGAACTTCTTGACGAGCAGGTAGGCGATCGCGAAGGCGAAGACGTTGATGAGGATCGTCGTGACGATCGCAAAGGCCGCCGTGTACCACAGCGAGTGGGCGAAGACCTCGTCGCCGAAGAGCTTGGCGTAGTTGTCGAAGCCGACCCACGTGCTGCGGGTGACGGTGCGAAACTCCGTGAACGACAGATAGATGCCGAGGGCGAACGGGATGATGAACCCGATGATGAACGCCGCCACGGTCGGGCCGGTGAACAGCCACCCCCAGCGGGCGAGGGACTTCTTCATGATGAGTGTGCTCCTTGATGAGGGTGCGTACGCCGCCGGCAGCGGCGTACGCGCGGCCGTGGGGGGGGGGGGGGGGGGCCCCCCCCCCCCCCCCCCCCCCCCCCCCCCGGCGGGGGGCGGGCCCCCCCCCCCCCCCCCCCCCCCCCGCCCGCGGGGGGGGGGGGGGGCGG